>VYCF01000067.1 GCA_009844085.1 Gammaproteobacteria bacterium
CCCCCCCCCCCCCCACCCCCCCCCCCCCCCCCCCCCCCCCCCCCCCCGCCCCCCCACTATGGAAATTCATCGTAAGGCAAGCATGGAGTCAAGGTAGAGTTCACGTGGACCGGGGCATGAAGAATCTGGCCATTTCGCTAACCGTGGTTTCGGTCCTGACATTCCTGGCGGCCTACCTTGCATGGTCGCAATGGCCGACCCGCGAAGCCGGCGACCGCGCCGATGACAGTACGGCGGTTCTTGAGCGCACAGCCCGGCGGACGCTTCGGGAAAGCCGGACCTGGGTCGCGAACCGCGTTGCGCCCGCTGAAATAGTAGACGACGTCGCCGGCCGGCCAATTCCGCCGCCGGCCGCTCCGTCTGGGCTCGGCGCCGGTATTGACGGGCCACCCGAAGGCTACTCTTCCGGCGACTACCGCGGCGCCATGCAACGTTCCCCGCGCACGACCTCCAGTGAACGTGAACTCGCACCCAACCCATATTGGATCGAAAGCCGACCCGAGACCGTAATCGATACGCTGCTTGGTCAGGCGGCGCGTTTCGACCGGGATTTTACCTTTGCCGTGCTCCGAATTGCGCCGGGTACGGACACGCAAGCCCTGAACCGGTCGCTGCTTCCGCTAAACGCGGAGATCGTAGGCAACTCCGGTCCGTACGTTCGCGTTTCTGTCCCCGCCGAACGAAGAAGGCTCAAGGCCATCGCCGAACTTCCCGGCGTACTTGGCGTCGGCGCCGTGCCTCCCCAACGCAAGGCCGAAGAAGCGTTCGTGCGGGAAGTCCTTTCCCGGCCCGCCGGAGAGACCATACCGGTATTCGTTTCGCTGATGACCACGGATCCCGCGGGCGAGTGGCGCGACGCGCTGGCCGGATTCGGCGTGGTCGTCGGCGCCTACGATGCGGACCTGCACAGCTATACGGCGAATATGCCGCCAACGGTGCTGGAGCGGCTCTTGTCCGCGGATTTTGTCCTCTCGGTCGAGCCGGTGCCGGTAGTGCAGTCCAACCACGCGACGGCCGTGCCGATAATGGGAGTAGACGGTCTGCGCAGCTATAACGCCGCCAGACGGGATTTCTCCGGGATTACCGGCGCGGGAATCGCGGTGGGCGTACTCGATACCGGACTCAATATCAGCCATATGGACATCGCCCACGGGCGCGACAGCGTTTGCGGCGAAAACTTCGTCCCGGACGAGGACTGGGACCTGTGGCTCGACCTTGGCCATCACGGCACCCACGTGTTCGGCACCATTGCCGGCGCCGGGCGCACGAATCCGTTGCTGGCCGGCATGGCGCCGGAACTGAGTCACCTGCGTTTCGGCAAGGTTCTGTCGGCCAACGGGTTCGGCAGCGGCGACGACATCCGGCGGGGCATTGACTATCTGGCGCGCCCGTCGAGCTGTTCCTGGCGAGGCGAGATTCCGGAAGCCGTCAAACCCCTGATCGTCAACATGAGTCTTGCCGCCACGAGCCTTACATTTTCGGGGCGGGGCGTGGGGGAGAGAAAACTCGATTCGGTCGTTCACGCCTATTCCCAGCTCTATGTCGTCGCGCAGGCGAATTCAGGGCTGCACGGATTCTCCAACTACGGTACGGCAAAGAACTCGCTCTCGGTCGGCGCCATTTCCGATTCCGGCATCCTGGCTTCTTTCAGCAGTCACGGCCCCACCGCGGACGGACGGCTCGCGCCGAACGTCGTGGCTACCGGGGTGCGGCTCACTTCGCCGCGGGGCGGCGGTTCGGCTTCGGCCCACAACACGTTTTCGGGCACGAGCATGGCGGCGCCTTCGGTCGCCGGCGTCGCGGCGCTGTTGATGCAGGCGCGGCCCGAATTCCGGGAACAGTCTGCGCTAGCCCGCGCGCGGCTGATGGCGAGCGCGGTGCGCCCGGACGCTTTTCTGGACAGCGATTCCCAATTCCCGTCGGACAACAGCGGCGGTCCGGGCCGATTCAACAATCTTTACGGGCTCGGCCTTGTGTCCGGGCGGACCAGCCTGTATTCCCGCGACAACCCGGAAGGCTGGCGCATCGGCAGCGCGATTTCCCGGCCCGATAACGAAAGCTACGAGCACGTCGACATCGAAGTGCCTCCGGGCGCCGGCCGTCTGGACGTGGTGCTCACCTGGGACGAGCAGCCCGCCGACACGCTGACGAGATCGGTCCTGAACGATCTGGACTTGTGGGTCGACCGCGGCGCGAATTGCGGTTCCGGCGCCTGTGGAGAATACGCCTCCCGTTCGGAGGTCGATAACGTCGAATGGCTGATGATCGAAGACCCCGCTCCCGGAACGTATCGGATCAAGGTCGTTCCGGTCGAAATCTACGGAGAGCACAGCACCGCCGCGGTGGCCTGGAAAATCGTTCGGGGCGACGTCACGCCCGAGCTTGAGCTGACCGTCGAGGACGTCTCCGGGGACGAGACAAGCGAATACGCGACTGTCGAAGTCACCGTGAATGCGAGCGGCTACGTGGCGTCCGGAACCACGCTCCATATGGGTTGTCGCAATGTCGATGGAAATTGCTGGGAGTTGTGGCAAGCCTACCTCCCCCATCTCAATCGCGTATATCGCGAAGACGGCCTGGACCGGCCGGAAACCGGATCCGGGTTCGAGACGATCTCGATGGGAGAAATCGCGCCCGACGCGCCCAGGCGCGTCCAACTCGCTTTCCTTCGTGATGAGATTCCCGCGGGAACCGCGCTGCAGGTCACGGCCAGTTCGTGGAATGGCAAGGCCGCAAGCCGGAACATAACGCTCTCCGAAGACGAAGACGAACCTTTCGGCGAGCTCGGGATCCCGGCAAACGACGATTTTTCGCATTTCGAACGTATCGAAGGCGTTGCGGGCGAGATATCGCTCGATCTTGCGCCAGCTTCCCGCGAACCGGGGGAACCCATGATTGCGGCCGATAGCCGAACTTTGTGGTACGGCTGGGAGGCGCCGGCCAAAGGATTGTTCCGATTCAAACTCGAGGACGCGGATTCGGGAGAAGCGCACGAAGCCGAATTCGCTCTTTTCACCGGCGGCGAACTGGTCGATCTTGAATTGGCTGCGGAAAAACAGGGCGGCGAGATCAGTTTCGCGGCCCGGGCGGGCGTCGATTACAGATTGCGCCTCTCATCCGGCGATTGGGATGCGCCCCCGCTCGTTCTCAAGTGGGAGTCCGCCGACGCCAGGCCGGTCAACGACGATTTCAACGATGCCCTGAAATTGAAGGGCGAAAGCGGCGAAGTCGATTTCAGCAACGAAGGCGCGACGCTTGAGGGCTCGGAGTTTTTCGGCGGCGCGTCGGCAACGGTCTGGTTCGATTGGACGGCGCCGGCGGATGGCCCCTGGATTTTTCGATCTCGTGACTGGATGTTGACGGTGCATGTATTTGAAGGTGCGCAGGCCGATGATCTTCGGCTGCTTTCCAACCCGGGGGTAAGCAGTAGAGCGATCATTGTAGCCGAGCAGGACAAGACGTATCGGATTGTTGTGGCCTCAAGGTCTGCCGGCGATTCCGGCCAACGCTCCACACTGTCGTGGAATCCGATACCCGCTTCCAATACCGGCTGGCGTTTCGAAAAGGCCGATCATTTTTCCGATGCGATAAGTTTCGAGGGGTCCCAGGGAATCATAAGTGCGCCCGGCCAAGAACATTCTGGCTTGACAGTGGAGCCGGGCGAGCCCATGTCGACCGGAATAGGCACGGCCTGGCTGCAATGGACCGCACCGGCGACCGGACGATTTTCCTGGCTATTGGATGGACCTTACAGACTGCGGTTCAGCGTATTCACTGGCGATTCGCTGCCGAATCTGCAACTCGTCGGTTCGTCGCGCGGCGGATCGAAAATCGCGCTCGATGCGGTTGAAAATGTCAGCTACAGGATCGCGGCCGGTCAGTCGGAAGCTTCGGTTCAGCATTCTTCGCCAGATGAGTTCACGGTTCATTGGGGTCCGACTCCGGCCAACGACGACCGCGCGGCTGCGAGCCGGATTTCCGGCGTCGCCGGCGCCGCAGCCGCCGGCCTGACTCACGCCACGTCTTCTCCGCAAGATCCCGTGGATACGGTCGGCACCGATTCCGTCTGGTACCGCTGGCGCGCCCCGAGGAGCGGGTGGCACAGATTCCAGGTGAAAGAGCACCCGCTTTCCGTAATTCTCTCCGTCTATCCGGGAGACGGCGACGGGCAGGCCGTCGCCGATAGCGAGCGAAGTTTCATCGCGAACGGCCGCGTTGAGGCTCATGTGCTGGCCCGCGCCGGCGAAAGCTACGATATCCGCGTTTCGGCGCGGCCCGGCGTAGAGAAGGCGGCGGACGCGACGCTTGAATGGGGACCCTCGAACGCGCCGCCGTTTCTCTCCTACAAGGGCGCGACCGAGACCGATTCGCTTTTTCTCGGCCTGGAGCCGCAAGCCGCGAGATCTCCGGCGAATCTCGCCGTATCCGGCGACGGCCGATATCTTTTCAGCACGGCGCAAAACGGCATATTCGCCTTTGAACGCGATGCCGGCGCAAACGCATTGCCGCTTGTCTGGCGCACCGAGCCGGATGCCGCCGAGGGGTTCGAGCGCGATGCGCTGGAAGGCGCCGGGCTGTGGTGGAATTCGCGGCACGGCCGGCTGATGGCGCTGACGCGGTCAGGGGACTACAGTTTAACGGTTCCCGAGGATGGGTCGCCCTGGCTCTCGCTCAGCCGGATAGCGGCAGAGCCGGGAAGTCGCGACGTGGCATGGAACAACTCGTATAGAGGCGCCGGCAGTGACGACGGACGTTACTTTTACGCCGTGGGTCTCGAATGGCTGCAGGTCTACCGGGTGGATTCGGCCGATCGATTCGCCCTGGTGCAGGAAGTATCGTCCGGAAACGCGTCGTCCGAAGTCGATTCGCTGATCGTGGACGATCTGGGCGATCCGCCCTTCCATCTGGCTTTTTCCCGGGACAACTCCCACCTGTACCTTGCCGCCGAGACTGGGCTGTTTGTGTTCCGCAGGGATTCCGATACCGGCAAACTCGGCTTGGAGCGGGAAATCCTGTTTTCCGATAACCTCCCCGGCGCCCCTTTCAAAGGATTGGGCGGGATCGAAAGAGCGGCGCTGGACAACGGTGGCGGGATCCTGTTTGTCTCCGGCCCGCAATCTATTTTTCCCACGGCGTCGCCCTTCGACATTCCGTTTTTCGATGCCGCCATCGTGGCTTTCGACGTTGAGACCGATCCAGCGGCTCCCCGGCGTCTCGACGCATTGACGAGGGTCCATGCCGAACGCAGTGTGGAAGTGGCCGCGTCCTGGAGCCACCTCAAGCCTTCCTATGACTACGAGCGCCTGCGAAATTGTCACTGGATGTATCCGCACGCCGATCTTCCGGCCGTTGACGTTTTTTGCGAAAACGGTTGGTACGTGGCGCATTGGGACCGGGATACGGAAACACTGGAAATCGCCGATTTCGCCGTTGCCGGCGAGCGCGACCGGTTCGGCGCCACATTGCCGGAAACGCTTGGAGCGCACTGGAGCTGGGAATATCGGCAAATGGCGCAAAGTCCGGACGGTGGCCGCGTATACCGGACGACCAACGCCGGACAGGATGGAGCATTCGACGCGATTCATGTCTTCGAACGCGCCAGCGCGGCCGGATTTCAACCCGACGCTTCACGGCTTCCAGCGGTTGATTCGCCTCCCGGCCAGAACAGCGCCCGCACCGATGGCGCTTTCTCCGGCGCTCGATTCGCCGGGTATGCCAGCGGTGAACGCGGGTTCAGCGAGCGAACGGTGTTTGCGCCCGGCGACGAATTCAATGTTTACGGCAGCGTTTTCGTCGATCCGCTTGACCGGGGCAAGCCGGGCGCGCTCCACATCGCGGCCGTCATGCCGGACGGCGGCATTTTCGTCAAGAACGCCGCGGGGGACTGGCTGCCCTGGGACGGCGGCGCCTTGCCCGCGGTCCACGTCTGGGAAAGACTCCCCCGCGATTTCGACGTGCTCGTTTTCGGAACCGCCAGCGTTCCATCCACCGCGACCCTGGAAGATTCGGCGGCGATAACCGGTGAACAACTCGGTGTCCGCAACGAAGCGATACGGTTTTATATCGCCTATTCCACCGGCGACAACGGCGGGGTTTACCACTATTCCACCGAGCCCGTCGCGCTCACAATATCCGGCGATTCCGCCAGAATAACGCCAAATTGACTGTTGTTTTCCGGGGGGGGGGTATAGTACAAGCCTTCGTCAATCAAACAGTAAGAAAACAGTAAGAAAAATCATGCGCCCGCAGGATCTCCCGTTTTGCCGATTTCCGAAGGTTTTACCGCTGATTATCGCTGCGGCCGCGCTCACGTTCTGTCCCGCGGATCGGATTGCGATCGCGCAGGCTGCGGAAGAGACGGCGAAGCGGTTCAATTACCTGCCCCTGATCGCGGACGGAGGTGGGATTCAGTCAACCTTGCTGATTACGAACGTAGCGGATTCCGCCAATTCATGCAGTCTGGCTTTTCTGTTCGATCAACTCGATGCGGGCGATTTTGGAACGCACGACCGGCTACTCCCGGCTGGAGCGGGAGGGGAAATCGATTTGCCGGCCGGCGCCCACGTTTCGATAGTCAGCGAAGACGGCCAAGCGCTCGCGCTCGATTCCGCGACGCTCGAATGCGCCGAACCCGTCGTGGCCAGGGTATTGATATCCTTGAGCGTTGGAGAAACCGTGCAGGCGGCTGGCACGCTTCCGAGCGTTGAGACCAGCGAGAAATTCGGCTTTCCAGTACTGTCCGACGCTTTCGGAGACTATTTCCTGGTCGCTTACAACCAGGAAAGCAGCGACTCGGACTGCCGCATCGAACTCGCAACGGAAACCGGCGCCGCCGCCGGCGAATGGTCGTTCTCTGTGCCCGGCCGCGAGACCTTGATCCGCACCCTTGCGGAACTGGTCCGGCGGCCTGCCGATTTCGGCGGCGGTTCCGCGAACGTATCCTGCGACAGGGCAGTCGCAGCGACGGGATTGCTCGTCGGATCCGCGTTGAGCGGGTTGCCGCCGGTAGTGCTGTCCAGGTCGTCTGCGCCGCCGACGAATACGCCGCCCGAGGCCGATGCGTGTATCGAGATCAACGATGTGATCGAGCTCGGTGAAGGCGAAAGCTGCGCGATCTCCCAGGCCCTGGTGGATAAGTACAGGCTGAACAGCGTTTCCGTAGACGTCGGCGATACGGCGAGTTGCTCAGGCGGAAGGGTGACACTCGGCTTCCTTAGCGCGTTCAGCATTCAACTCAACGGCCTGACGATCAGGTGCCGGTAGGTTCGCCAAAGGAGAGGTATTGAGCGTGAACAGGATTCTCGCACATGTGCTCGGGTTGCCGGTGCTGATCGTATCGATTTCCGCAGCGGGTCAGAGCGCAGATCCTGAGGCCAAGCAACTCCATTACCTGCCGATGATGGTCAACGGAGACGGATATCAGTCCACGCTGCTGGTGACCAATGTCGCGGAACAGTCCAATCGATGCAGCCTGCGGCTTCTTCCCAACGGATTGAGCGCAAACAGCTTTGAAGTCCACGAATTACTGTCATGGAACGGATCCGCCGCAGCTTTCACTCTGCCGAATTCCGGATCCCGGTTATCGATTGTGGGAAGAATTCTTCCCACTCCGGAAGTATACGGCTCGGCGACTCTCGACTGCGATATGCCCGCAGCAGCGAGGGTTCTGCTGACTCTGCGTTCGGAGAATGAAGTGGCTGCCGCGGCCTTGTTGCCGAGCGCCCAGATCGGCGCGGCATTCAAGTTCCCGGTTTTGCCCCGGTTCGGCGGCTATCTGCTCGCGATTTACAACGAACAGGGCAGCGCCGCGAACTGCCGATTCGAACTCGCCGACGAAAGCGGCGCCGTCATTGACGAACAGCTTCTTTCCATAGCCGCCGATGCGTCCGTTTTTCGTGATATTTCGGAGCTGGCGCGGATGCCCGCCGATTTCGGCGGCGGTTCGGCCAAGCTATCCTGCGACGGGCAAGTCGCCGCCACGGGATTGCTTGCCGGAGCGGCGATGAGCGGATTGCCGCCGGCGGTGCTTTCCAGACTTCCGGAAACTCCGCAGTCTCCCGCCAATATCCAGTACGTTCGGGACGGATCGACAACCGTGCTGAGTTGGGACGCGGTCGAGGGGGCCGACTATTACAAGATTTACCACGACGATTTTTCTAGTTCGAGATGCCGCCTCAACTCCTCAGGGTCGGCCAGCTTCTGTGACGAAATCGCCGCCAACGTCACCGGAACGAGCTACATCCACGCCAGCCCGAACGACGACGCCAACTATTACTGGGTCGTGGCTTGCAACGCGGGCGGCTGCTCGGATATCGACGGAGACAACCCCGCTGAACTGGGCGCGGGTGGGGACAATGAAGCCGATGACCATGGCGACAACCGGGCTTCAGCCACTCGGATTGCGGCAGGCGACGACATCCAGGGCGCGCTTACCGCCGGCGACACGGATTACTTCCGCCTGGACGTAAACTCGTCCGGTTCGCTGGAGGCCTACACCAGCGGCGGGCTTGATTCGATAGGCCGGCTGGAAGATTCGAGCGGCGCTTTGTTGGACAGCGACGACGACGGCGGCGACGGCCTGAACTTCAAGCTCCAGGCGAACGTCGACAGCGGTGCGTACTACGTTCGGGTAACGGGTTACGGCGACAGCCAGGACGGCGATTACACTTTGCATACGCGCTTCACCCCGGGAACCGGCGGCAACGACGGCGGGGGCGACTCTGGCGCATGCCGGGCGGGGCTGGTCGTGAATCCGGGCGAGAGTTGCGCTTACAATGGTTTCGATTTCACCGTCAGCAGTTCGGGCCGGGGTTCGATCGCGTTTTTCTCGGCAGGAACCGCAATCGATGCCAGAGGCAGCACGATCAACGGCGTGCGCTGGAACTTTTACGCCACCAAGAACAGCGGCAGCAATAGCTGGACCGTTCATGTGGCCGACTAGCTGCAGCCCCCGCACGGGATTGAACGCGTGTCAATCGGACGGAGAGAATCCATGCGAATATGGGGACTGATCGCGGTTATTCTTCTTTTGGCCGGAGCCGGTTCAATCAGGGCCGCTGGAGGTATCGGCACGATATATGGAGTAGACGTTTTCGTCCCGCCCGGCCTCTCATACCCATGGGGCGTAATCTCCGGACCGTCAGACTTGATCGAGCTTCAGGGTACGCTGGATGCGAACGATGCGTTGGATCTTGACGATACTTACTTCGAGACGTGGCAGGTCACATTCTTGTATGACTCTCGGGTTGATATTCGGCTCGATTCCAGAGAGATAGATCCATATCTCGGCTTGATCAGAGTAGACTCCACACAGCAAGCCATCGACATATGGGAAGACGACGATTCCGGGCCTGGCTTTAACGCCAGGATTAAAACCGACATTCAGGCCGGAACCTATTGGATAGTCGTGAACTCCTGGGACGAGTTCGATACCGGCGAGTGGAGTCTCGCCATGGATTCTTCCACGATTAACCGGGATTCTTCGTTTCGGACGATTCCCACTCGATACGGTGTTTCCGTTCAAGAGAATCCCAATCCATACATTTTGGGCGAACTCCGCCCAGGCGACTTCGTTTACGACAGCAGATTCGTGGATCTCTACCAGTTCTACGTAAGCGAAAACGTTGCGCTTCAGATCGATCTGACCTCCGCGCAATTCGACACTCGCTTGATGCTGGCGAACGTGTTGCGAGACGGCAGCTTGGGGAGCCTGTTTCTGCTTGACGAGGACGGGGGCGAGTCGACGAACGCGAGAATCACGCGTTCGTTCGAGCCCGGCACGTATTTTATGGTCGCATCCAGCGATACCGCAGGCGGAAGCGGGCGATATGAAATCTCGGTTTCCGTCGATATCGGGAGAACTGGAAATTCCAGGGGTGACTTGGGCGCCTGCCGCGCCGGGCTGGTCGTGAATCCGGGCGACAGTTGCGCCTACAAGGGTCAGGATTTCACGGTCAGCAGCTCGGGCCGGGGTTCGATCGCGTTTTTCTCGGCGGGCAATAGCATCGATGCCAGAGGCGGCACGATAAACGGCGTACTCTGGAACTTTTATGCCTCCAGGAACCGGGGCAGCAATAGTTGGACCGTTCACGTGGCCGACTAGATTGCCGCAGCCGCGTCGTCCGGCCGCGTCGTCCGGGCGTTGTGCTTTTCGATTGAAAATGCTTCTATCCGCTGGCGGATTCCTTGCGGGAAATCGTTTGCGGAGACATGAGCGTTTCAAGGCAAACAAGAAATACGCTGCCCGACAGACCGAGCCTCGTGATCGGCAGACTGCTTTTGCCGCTGGCCGCGCTGGCTTTGATTGCGGCCTGCAGCGATGAACTGAGCCGGGCGCGTCCCTACGTGTTGACTACCGCCACGACGGGGGGAGTCTTCTATCCCGTGGGGGTCGCCATCGCCACCATCGCCCATGCGGAATTGTCCGAGTCCGAGAACATCTCGATGACGGCGATCAGTTCCGCCGGATCGATGGAAAATCTCAAGTTGCTGCGCGACAATCAGGCCCAGTTCGCGATTCTGCAAGGTCCCTTCGGCGCGTGGTCCTGGACCGGCGAAGGTCCGGTGCGCGAACCCCAGTCCCATATCCGGTCGGTCAGCGCCTTGTGGAAGAACGTCGAGCATTTCGTACTGTTGACCGAACTCGTCAGCACCGGCGGCATCATGGATCTGAACAATCTCGATGGCGAGCGTTATGTGCTCGGCGCGCGCAATTCAGGCGCCGAGCAGACCGGCCGCTTCATTCTCGAAACGCTCGGCGTTGACTACGAAGAAAAGTTTTCGCTCGCCTACATGGGCTACGGACCGACCGTCGGCGCCATCCAGGACGGCAATATCGTCGGCATGAACATTCCCGCCGGCGCCCCGGTAAGTTCGATTACCCAAGCCTACGCGATGATGGGCGAGCGCATGACGATTCTGAACTGGACCCAGCAGGAACTCGACCTGATCAATTCCCGTTATCCGCTCTGGGACTGGTACGATTTCCCGCCGCTCACCTATCCGAACCAGACTGAACCGGTGCGAACCGTGGCTTCGCCCAACGTGCTCGTGACCCGGGTCGATATTCCGGAAGAGGCGGTCTACCGGATCACTCGCGTGATCTGGGAGAATCTGGCCACCTTGCAGGAGATTCACGGCGCAACCCGGGACATGCGGCCCGAGATCGCGATCGCCGGTCTCGGCGCGCCGCTGCATGCCGGCGCATTGCGATACTATCGGGAAGTCGGGCTGGAAATTCCCGAGCGCCTGTTGCTTGAAGAGCCCTCGACCGACCCGGATCCCGAAACAGTATCCGACACGGAGCGTAACGCCGACCCATGACTTCTACGCCGCTGCGCTGGGCCGCCTTTTTCTTCGCTCTCTTCCATATCTATTGCAATGTGTTCGCCAGCATCTCCGAGTTGTGGCTGTCCGCCATCCATTTCGGCGGCTTTGTGGCGATCTGCGCGCTGATGAGTAACGAATCCGCGGAATTGACGCGCAAGTCGCCTGCTTATTGGCTGAACATCGGTCTGGCGCTGCTGGCGGTAACGACTTCGAGCTACCTGATACTGTTTGAAAACGCGCTCTACGCACGGGAGACCGAATACATCCTCAGCGACTATGTATTCTCGATCTTCGCCATCGGTCTTGCGATAGAGTTCACGCGCCGCACCACGGGCTGGTTCATGCCGGTGCTGATTGCGATCAGTCTTTCGTACATCCTGTTTCTCGGACGTTACATCAGCGGCGTATTCGCCTTTCCGGGACTCAACCTGGAAACCGTGCTCTATCGCAGCTTCTTTACCAGCGAAGGGATGTTCGGACTTACCGCCCAGATCTCCTCGACTTTCGTCTTCATGTTCATCATCTTCGGCGCGTTTCTGCTCAAGTCGGGCGCAGGAGATTTCATCGTGCGGCTGGCGCAATGTCTCGCCGGCCGCTTCACCGGCGGCGCGGGCCTGGTGGCGGTGATCGGTTCCGGCCTGATGGGATCGGTTTCGGGTTCGGCGGTGGCGAATACGGTATCCACCGGCGTCATCACGATTCCCATGATGCGCAAATCGGGCTTCCAGCCGCGGTTCGCGGCAGGGGTGGAGGCGGCCTCGTCAACCGGCGGTGCGCTGATGCCGCCGGTCATGGGAGCGGGCGCCTTCGTGCTCGCCAGTTACACCCAGATACCGTATCTGACCGTGATCGGCGCCTCGATCCTGCCGGCCTTGCTGTATTTCCTCACGGTTTCATTTTTCATACGGATCGAGGCAAAACGCCTGGGACTCTTGCCCGTACTGGCCAGGGACGCGGAAAAGGTGTCCACCGTGCTCAGGGAAGGCTGGCATTTCATCATCCCCATCGCGACGCTTGTAGGTTTTCTCGTCAGCGGACGCACGCCGACGACCTCGGCGGCATTCGCCACGATCAGCGTAATCCTGGCGTCATGGATTTCGTCTCGGCCCATGCGTCTGACCGATATCTTCGAAGCCGTGGTCAACGGCGTGAAGACGATGGTTTCCACCGCGCTGCTGTTGGTGGCCGTGGGAATCATCATCAATGTCGTCACCACCACGGGCGTCGGCAACGCCTTTTCGCTGATGATTGCCGACTGGGCCGGGGGCAATCTGCTTATCACCCTGGTGCTGGTCGCGCTCGCTTCCCTCGTGCTTGGCATGGGCTTGCCCGTGACCGCTTCCTATATCGTGCTCGCGACCCTGTCGGCGCCGTTGATTTTCGACCTGATCAGCCAGTCCCAGTTACTGGAAGCGCTGCAAGCTCCTGATATTCCTTCGAATGTTGCCGCCACAATCGGCCTTTTCGGCGGCGATGCCGCGGTCGCCCTGCAGGAAATGCCGCTGCAGATGAAGCAATTGATCCGCACCGAAATGCTGCCGGCGGACTTGCTCATGGGCATGTTGCTGAGCGCGCACCTGATCATTTTCTGGCTGTCCCAGGACAGTAACGTCACGCCGCCGGTTTGTCTGGTTTCCTTCGCGGCGGCGGGCATTGCCGGCACGCGCCCGATCGCGACGGGGTTCACGAGTTGGAAGATCGCCAAGGGGCTGTATCTGATCCCCGTCCTGTTCGCATACTCGCCGCTGATTTCAGGCACTTTCGCCGAGCGCTTCGAAGTATTCGTCTGGGCCGTGCCGGGCTTGTATTGCCTCGCCGGACTCCTGCAATGGCATCTGGAAAAGCCGATCAACGCGGTGATCGCGGCACTGCTTGCCGTAAGTGCGGCCTTGCTGCTCTGGATGCCGTTTCCGATTTATTTTCACGCGGCCGGCGCGGCCCTGCTCGTCGGCATCGTTATCTGGCAACGCATGTTCGCCGAAGTTGTTTTGACAAAAGTTGAGGAGGTTTCATGAGTTCTCGCATTGCGCGGCAGATTCAGATGGTCAGCCGTCCGGCCGGCATGCCGGGACATGAGCATTTCAGGATCGTCGAAGTCGAATTGCCGGCGCCGGGGGCGGGGCAGGTGCTGGTGGAAAACCGCTATATGTCGGTTGACCCGTACATGCGCGGGCGCATGCGCGCCGAGGGTGTTTACGCCGCGCCTTATCCCTTGAACGCGCCCCTGTATGGCGGCGCGGTCGGCGAAGTGCTCGAATCCGGCGACGAGAATCTGCAACCGGGCGATATCGTTCTCAACCACGGCGCCTGGCAGGATCGATTGTTGACCGAGGCCTCCCGCGTGCAACGTCTCGAGCCTTTCGACCCTGAACGCATATCGCTTTATCTCGGTGCTCTGGGCATGCCCGGCATGACCGCCTATGTCGGCCTGAACCGCTTCGGCGAGCCGAAAGAGGGCGAAACCGTATTCGTATCCGCAGCTTCGGGCGCGGTCGGCGCTAACGTCTGCCAGATCGCGAAAATGAAAGGCTGCCGGGTCGTCGGCAGCGTCGGCAGCGACGCCAAGGCCGAATATCTGAAAGAGGAATGCGGCGTCGACGGCGCCATCAACTACCGGACCTGCGGCGATCTGACGGAAGCCTTGCGGGCAGCCGCCCCGGACGGCGTCGACGTATATTTCGAAAACGTCGGCGGCGAACATCTGCAGGCCGCGCTCAACGCCATGAACCCCTTCGGGCGAATCGTGGCCTGCGGCATGATCTCGACCTACAACAACGCCGAGCCCCAACCCGGCCCCAACAACCTGATGCTGATCGTCGGCAAGAAAATCCGTATCAACGGCTTCATCGTTTTCGACCACAACGACATGCGCGAAGCCTTCCACAAGGACATGTCCGCATGGATCGAATCCGGCAGGATTCGCACCCGCGAAACCGTCGTCGAAGGCCCCGAAAACGCCGTCGACGCCTTCCTCGCCCTGTTCTCCGGCGAAAACTTCGGCAAGATGGTAGTGAAGCTGTAAGCGTCGGTGCTTTGCTTCGCGGCACGCCAGTCTCGTCATTCCGCGCGGAGCGAAGCGCAGTCGCGGAATCTCGTCGTCAAAGCAAGTACCATTGCTGGCTGAAACTTCGACAAAAGCACAATACACAATCAAAGAACGGCTGGGAACATGGCCGACACGATATCCAAGGAGCGGCGCAGCGAACTGATGAGCCGCATCCGCTCCAAGAACAGCAAGGTGGAACTTGCGGTCCGCAGTCTCGTGCATCGCATGGGCTACCGTTTCCGGCTGCACCGCAAAAACTTGCCGGGCAAGCCCGACCTGGTGTTTCCAGGCCGGAAAAAGGCGATTTTTGTGCACGGCTGTTTTTGGCATTGGCATCCAGACCCGGACTGCAAGCGCGCCCGCATGCCCAAGTCGCGGCAAGAGTTCTGGAAACCCAAGCTGGAGGCAAACCGCCGCCGCGATCGCGAGAACAAGGAAAAACTGAGCAGCCTCGGCTGGGAAGTATTGGAAATCTGGGAGTGCGAAGTCGGCGATCTGAACAAAATCATGGAAAGGATCAGCGCGTTTCTCGACCCAGCCACCGCAAGTGATTGAAGGCGCTCCCCAAGTGTCTCGCAAAACACCATATATAGTGTTTTCCAACCGAAAAAAGGCTATATTTGGCCATAACAGTTTGCGGGGCTGACTTTCCCGCGATGATTCGGAACTGAAATTGGACTATGCGGGCGGTTGAGTTGTTTACCGGAGCGGGCGGCCTCGGGATAGGCGTAAGCCAAGCGGGCTTCGAGCCTGTAGCCGTGGTGGAGCGCGACCGCTACTGCTGCGACACGATCCGTGAAAATCAGGAAAAAAGTCTCGAACCCTTGGTCAACTGGCCGCTCGTGCAGGGAGATGTCCGGGATTTCGACTACGGCGAGATCGGTGGAGACGTGGACCTGGTATCCGGCGGCCCGCCATGCCAACCGTTTTCGCTGGGCGGCAAACACCGGGGTTATCTGGACACAAGAGACATGTTCCCCGAAGCGATTCGCGCGGTTCGCGAACTGAAGCCGCGAGCCTTCCTGTTCGAAAACGTCAAGGGCCTGACTCGTCCCGCATTCGCCAACTATTTCGAATACATGCGGCTTCAGTTGGCATATCCGGATCTTGTTAAAAACTCCGATGAAACGTGGACCGACCATCTGGCGCGACTTGAGCGACACCACACCGATGGGCGGGGCAATGCGCCCGCCTACAGGATTGTCTCGCGAGTTTTGAATGCTGCGGATTACGGTGTCCCCCAGCGCCGGGAACGTGTTTTTATCGTCGGATTTCGCAGTGATCTCGGAATTGAATGGAGTTTTCCCGCGCCGACTCATTCGAGAGAGGCGCTCCTGTGGGACCAATGGCGAACCGGAAAGTACTGGGAGTCAATGAAAGTAAAGAGGCCCGATGACGACTCCGCCGTGCGTTGGAGGAAATCGGCGCAACGATTGCGCGAAAATCCCGAAACCAAACCCTGGCGCACAGTTCGCCAAGCATTGGCGGATTTGCCCGATCCGGAGTTCGAACCCGAGGCGGCGAGCCGTCATCTCAACCACAAATTCCAGCCGGGGGCCCGCAGTTATCCAGGACACACCGGAAGCCCCTGCGATGAGCCCGCCAAAACGCTCAAGGCCGGCGACCACGGAGTGCCCGGCGGAGAGAACATGCTGCGGCGTACGGACGGCAGTCTGCGATACTTTTCGATTCGTGAAAGCGCCCGTTTGCAAACCTTCCCGGACGACTATCTATTCCATGGCACATGGACGGAAAGCATGCGCCAACTCGGCAATGCCGTGCCAGTGAAATTGGCCAGCGTTGTAGCCAACAGTATTCGAGAACATCTGGAGCGCGGAAAGAGCCGGCAATGAGCGCATACGAGGAAGCAAGGAAAACCGCGAAGCTGGCCATCGACGATCTGGACGCCAAACTTGAAGAACTGGGTAGGCTCGCGCGTTCGAACGATACATCGGACTTGGCCCGTCTTGGTTTGGATATCAGATTGCGCTCCTTTGTCGATCGTGCCGGGCATTTGGCGAAGGAACTGGATCCGGTTCACTGGCCGAAGTTCGTTTTCGATCCGGGAGACCCGGCGGTGGTGGGAAGGTTTATCGCACTTGCTTTGGTCGCCCAGCCGAAATTGCCGCTGGCGGAAGTGCGGCGATTCCATGGCTCGGGTGTATACGCGCTTTACTACAACGGAGAATTTCCGCCATACAACCCCATTGCCGGCACGGAAACACCGATCTATATAGGTAAGGCGGAGCCAGCAGAGGAAACAGCGAGAAACCCGCTGGACCAAGGCGAGAGGGTATCGAGACGATTGAGAGATCATCGCCGCTCCATCGGCAAAGCCGAAACGACACTGAATCCGGAAGATTTCGATTGCCGGTTTCTGATCGTGCAAACCGGATGGCAAGGCGCCGCCGAAGATTTTTTGATTGAGCTGTTTCGCCCGATCTGGAACAACGAAACCGGTATATGTTACGGGCTTGGCAAACATGGAGATTCGCCTTCAACCCGTTCAAACAAGAGATCGCCGTGGGACACATTGCATTCCGGCCGGGAATGGGCCTGGAAAGATCCAGACATGGAGGATGCCCGCAGCAAGGAGAAAATTCTTGCCGACCTGCGAGCGCATTTTGATTCCGCAGCGATCAGTCGAAGCGTGGAACAAGCGATCACGAGCTTCCTTGACGAGTTGTCTCAAATCTGACCTGCCCCGCAAATTCGCACACGGGATTGCGGCCCGTTCTCGATTTGCTATACTGCGAGCGAACTGATCGGCTTTGAAGCAAGGACGGGGTGCATCAGGCGCGGCGGCGAGCTTGGTCGTTGCGCGGCAATAATTCGCAACAAAACAAATTGTTCGACCGGTTGTCGATGCCCCAAGGAACGCTTTTATTAAACAACCCACTCCAGACAATAGCGCAGCCGGACGCCTTACTCATTCAGACTCGCCGATCATGGTGTATGATCGGGATGATCAGTACTTGACAAATGCGGATGATGCCTATCCTGATTTGATCGCCGGATCGCCGGATCGCCGGATCGCCGATCCTCCCTGCCTTGCCCCTCCGCCTCCGTGTTTGGGCGCAGCCCCCGCGCAACAAGGACGAGGCGTTGTGTGCGCGGTGTGCTTTTGCCGTTGGTGCTGCTGCTCACGGCTGTTGTTTCTTCCGGCGCGCAGGCACAGGTATACCCTAAAATCTCAATCAGCCTCATTGGGTCCACCGACGTAGAGGAAGGCCAGCCGCTCACGCTTAAGATTTCCAGGACAGAGGGGTTGTCCTTGCCCTTGTCCTCGCCTTTGGATGACATCGTGATCTATTTCGCCCAGATTGGCGCGTATGGACGCGATCCGTCTTCCGGCCGTCCGGTCCTGTACATCCGGCCTGGGCAACTCGGCCCTCGCTGTTCGTTCTTTCCGGAAGACGTTACGCAAAGTTGTTTCACCATTCCCGCAGGCGAAGACTCCATTACCGTCAACGTGCCGACATACGCCACCACGTCGTTCGAGAAGGATGCCCAGATCGGCTTCTTCATTCGGGGCGGATATCCCCAGTA
Organism: Gammaproteobacteria bacterium; assembly: GCA_009844085.1. Taxonomy (GTDB): domain Bacteria; phylum Pseudomonadota; class Gammaproteobacteria; order Pseudomonadales; family Pseudohongiellaceae; genus UBA9145. The sequence goes on from VYCF01000067.1 coordinate 17,924, forward strand.
CGTCAACATGAATCATTACAGATACAAGGAACCACGCCAGCTTTACGCGACGGTGCGCGACGGCCCGGACGTGACGCCCGATGTCAGGGTGACCTTGAGCACCCCGGATGCGCGCGCGGCGGAAGGAGATTCCACGGATACGGCGACGTTGCGCCTGCGCCTCAGCGGAGCGGGCCAGGACCGGGGCATGATCGCGGGCGAGAGCCTGCGGGTGCCCCTTGTGTTCTCCGGCGGTCAGCCGGGAACGGATTTCACGCTGTCGCTGTCCGGCAGCCCCATTGGGGTGACGTTCGATTCGGCAACGAGTACCGTGGTCTTCACCGGCCCGGCCAGCGGCGCCAGCGCGGCCGTCGCGACACTGACGCTCACCGCCTCGGAGGATTCGGATGCGAACGACGGGACCGTGAGCGTGAGCATTCCGCAGCGGAGCAACCGGGGCACCCCGAGGCTGACCGCCTCGGGGATCGCCGGGACGGCCACCGGCGCGCGCAGCGGTGACGGCCGGATTCTCCTGGTCGATGACGACGCCCCGCCACCGACGCCGGTGGTGAGCATCGCTGGCGGCTCGGCGGTGACAGAGGGCGTGAAGGCATCCTTTACCGTGAGCGCCAGCCCGGCGCCTTCCGCGCCGCTTGACGTGGCGCTCACCGTGGCCCAGACCGGGGACGTGGCCGCCTCCGGGGCGGCCGGATCGAGAACCGTCACCGTGCCGACAAGCGGCAGCGTCACCGTGGAGGTGGCGACCGAGGACGACGGCGCCGACGAGCCCGACGGCTCGGTGAGCGTCACCGTCAAGGACGGCACGGGCTA
>VYCF01000041.1 GCA_009844085.1 Gammaproteobacteria bacterium
GCCGGTGAACTGCCTGACCACGCGGAAAATCGGGCCTTGTTCAGACCTTCCCTAGTGTACTGTGTGTGTCTCATGAATTGTTAGCGGCAGAGGCGGAAGATACCGAGAAACCCGGGCTTGGCCATGCACTCGTCCTTTTTAGCTTTCAGTGCCGCCTGGATCTTGCCCAATTCCAGCAGGGAATCAGTCAGGTCAGGGTGTTCCAGCGCCATCTGCAGGATATGGTTCTCCAATTGCTCAAACTTCGGTCTTACGGCGAAGGCCACGGATGACATGTCGGTAAAGATAAAATCACCGGTAATGAAGGCCATCCGCGCAGCTTCCGCCAATGCCCTTTCGAAAAACACCGGCATGCAGGCTTGTCCCTGGATTCGGGTATGGGTCCAATTGGATCTATTGCAGTTGATGTCGAACTCATCTATTTCATTCAACTCGTTGTAATCGGCAACGAAATCTTCCGTGGCCGCCTCCAGTTGCCGACGCAAAACGAAAGGCGAGCGCTCGGCCGTAACCCGTATCTCTTCAATGGTAATGTGAGGCATTTGCTCCGACTCGACGCCTGCTTCCGTTTGCAAGTCGGCTTCGGGCTCTGCGTCGACCTGACTATCCTGGGGAAAAGCTGGGCCCGCAAATGCGCCAGTCACTGCCACCAGAACCATCATCGCTTGTGAAATGCCGATCTTCACAATCTTGCCCTCTTCCGCCCTTCCTCACGGCCCGTTTGGTTTCGACTGTAGTTCTTCCGCATGTAGTCCGCGATACGTTCGAGTCCGGGCTCAAGATGACTGCTCGGCGCGCCGATGCCGATGCGGAAATAGCCATCGAGACCGTACACATCGCCGGGGAGCAGCATTACGCCCATCTCGTCGCGCAGCCGGTGCACAAGTTCGGTCGAATTCGCCTCGAAGTGATAGCGTACGAACGCGAATCCGCCCGCTTGCGGCGAAACGAGCGAAAGCAGTCCGGAATTCGCGTCGATCCAGTCGTGCAACAACGACAGGTTTTGCCGCAAGATCGTCTTGCTGCGCTGCAGAATTGCGGAGCGCCGCTCCGGTTGCAGCACGCGCTCGGCAACATATTCGCTGATCGCCGATGTCGTGATGGAAGTGTAGTCCTTGTTTTGCCAGGCTGTATAGATGTCCTCTGCAGGGCCGGCAAGCCAGCCGATCCTCAATCCAGGCAACCCCATGGCCTTTGACAGCCCGTTGGTCACTATCGCCTTGTCGTAAAGATCCAGAAAACTCTCGCATTCCGGACCGTGCAACTCCATAGCTCTATACACTTCGTCCGCATGCAGATAGAGATCGTGCCTGTCAGCAATGTGAACCAGCTCGCGCATGCCTTCCGGCGGCATGACGGCGCCGGTCGGATTGTTCGGGTTACAGATCGTGATCAAGCGAGTCTTGCCTGATATCACCTCTTCCAGTTCATCAAGCCTGGGCAGCCAGTCGGCATCGCCGTCGTGCCGCACCGCCTTGACGTTCACGCCCAGCGCTCGCGCCCACCCCCAAATCTGCAGATAGTTGGGCGTGAACACGACAATCTCGTCATCCGGATTCAGCAGTGACATGACCAGCAGAAAATTGGCTTCCGCCGAACCGTTGGTAACGATGATTTCGTCCGACGTACGGCTCTCATACAACGCCGCAATGGCCTCCCGCAATGAAACCGCGCCGTTGGTCCAGCCGTAGCCGAGTTCCAGCGCCTGCAATTCCCTCATCTCGGCGTCGCTCAGGAGATCGTTCAGGCACATCGGATGGACACCGCTGTCGGACAAGTTGAACTCGACGGTATTCTCGTACAGCGATTGAATACGCTCGAGTGCGAACTCTTCGATTTCCATCAGTTCCCCACCCTGCTTAAACCCATGGAGATAGTTATCAGCCAGTCCTCTAACTTAATTCTGTTCGGGCATTGCCGCAACTTCTCAGGCTCAACGCTCGAAACGCGTCGTCAGGATGATCGAGGATACGGTCTTGTCGACGCCGGGGACGTGGCCGATCCGGTCCAGGGTGTCGTCGAGTTCCCGGGTCGAGCCCGTGCTGACCATGGCGACCATGTCGTATTCGCCGTTGACCGTATGCAAGGCGCGCACCGCCGGAATCTGCCGCAGTGCGCGGAAGATTCCCACTGCCTGCCTGGTATCCGAGCGAATCATGACGTGGGCCTTGATCTGGCCTTCGGCGTATTCTTCGCTGAAGCGGATGGTGTAGCCGGAGATCACTCCAAGGCGTTCGAGGCGTTCGATCCGGCTCGTGACCGTGGTGCGGGAAAGGCCCATCTTGCGGGCCAGTTCGGCGGTCGATTCCCTGCTGTTGGCGCTGAGCAGGGCGATCAAGGTTCTGTCTTTGTCATCAGTGATCATTTCGTCGATTTTCTCGTCATATTGTCGAAAATTCCTAATCAAATTTGTTAATTCAACCGTTAAATTCGTTCGATTTCAAGACTAAACTCATTCTTTATCAGCATCAGTTTGGGGGAACGACGATGCAGGTCCTGTTGCTGGGCGCCGGCAAGATCGGTTCAGGGATCGCCGAGTTTCTTGCCACCACGGGCGATTACGAAGTCACGGTCGCCGACAGGGAGCCAGCCAACCTGGAAAGGCTGCCGCCGGTTCCCGGCATCAGGACGCTGCAGCTTGACGCGGGCGACGCGCACACATTGGACGCGGCCGTCGCCGGCAAGTTCGCCGTCGTCAACGCCGGACCTTTCAACGTCAATGCCGTCATCGCCGGAGCGGCCGCGGCCAAAGACGCCCACTACCTCGATCTCAGCGAAGACCTCGCAGGCACGCGCGTCGTGCGCGAGTTGGCCGCGCAATCGAATAGCGCGATGATCCCCCAATGCGGACTCGCGCCGGGATTCGTCTCCGTCGCAGCTTGCGAACTGGCTCGCAAGTTCGACAAGCTTGAGCGGATTCATCTGCGCGTCGGCGCATTGCCGCGCTACCCCGCCGGCGCCCTGAAATACAACCTGAGCTGGTCGACCGACGGTCTGATCAACGAGTATTGCAATCCCTGCGAGGCGATCGCAAGCGGCAAACCGGTCGAGTTACAGCCGCTCGAAGGGCTGGAAACCTTCTCCCTCGACGGTATCGATTACGAGGCTTTCAATACCTCCGGCGGTCTCGGCAGCCTCCGCGAGACTTTCGCCGGCAAGGTGGATGAACTCAACTACCGCACCATTCGTTATCCCGGTCACCGCGACATCATGAAAGCGTTGCTCGAAGACCTGAAACTTCGGGATCGCCGCGAATTGCTGAAGGACATCCTTGAGTCCGCCTTGCCGCATACCGGCCAGGACGTGGTGGTAATCAGGGTTTCGGTCAGCGGCTTGCGTAACGGCTGCCTTGAACAGGAAACCTGGGCCAACCGGATATATCACCGCAATATCAATGGCAGGCCATGGAGCGCCATCAGGCTGACCACAGCAGCCGGCGCCTGCGCCGCACTGGATCTGCTCGCGCAGGGCAAATTGCCAGGGAAGGGGCTGGTCAGGCAGGAGGATATTCCGTTCGGGGATTTCATCCACAATCGCTTCGGCCGCTATTTTGCGTCCGGGCCGGAAATCATCGAACCGGCCCCGCTCGCTACCGCCAGGACTTCCTCTGCGGCATAATCGGGCTCCTGCCTAACGGCCCGAATCGGGAAGTCACATGAGTTCATATACGATTGCCCTGCTGGACGGCGACGGCATCGGCCCGGAAATCATGGCCGAGGCCGAGAAGATCCTGCGTCTTGCGGAATCGCGCAACGGCATTCGGCTCGAACTGGAGCACGGCGCTTTTGGCGCGGGCGCCTGGTTTTCCCATGGCGACTCCTTTCCCCAGGCGACGAAGGAATTGTGCGACCGGGCCGACGCAATCCTGAAAGGGCCGATCGGGCTCGACCACGAACAAACCGAAAAGATCCCGGTGGACATGCGGCCGGAACGGGGCGCGCTGCTGCCCCTGCGCCGCCGCTTCGACACTTTCGCCAATTTCCGTCCGGTGCGCCTGGCCGGCAGCCTGACGCATTTCTCGCCGCTGAAACCCGAGATCGTTGCCGGCGGCATCGACATCATGATCATCCGCGAACTCGTCGGCGGCCTGTATTTCGGCGCCAAGGAAAGCGGCCGCAACGCCGCCGGCAAACGCTACGTCAACGAAAGCCTCGAATACGACGAGGACCAGATCGAACGCATCGCCCGCGTCGCCTTCGAGACCGCAAGGGGCCGCAAGAAGCTGTTGCACAACATTCACAAGAGCAATGTGCTCAAGTCGAGCGTGCTGTGGAATGAAGTGTTAGGCGAGGTCGGGCAGGAATTCCCCGAAGTCGAGGTGCGCCATATCCTGGTCGATGCAGCCGCTACCTATCTTTGCCTGGATCCGGGACAATTCGACGTCATGGTCATGGAAAACATGTTCGGCGACATTCTCAGCGACCAGGCCGGCGGCATTCTCGGCTCGCTCGGATTGATGCCTTCGGCCTGTCTCGGGCCGGACAAGGCGTATTACGAGCCTTCCCATGGCTCGGCGCCGGATATCGCCGGCAAGGACATCGCCAATCCCTATTCCATGATCGGTTCGGTCGCCATGCTGCTCGACATGAGCCTTGGGCTGAAGGAGGAAGCCGGCCATGTCTGGAAGGCCATGCAATCGGTTTTCGACCAGGGGTTCACCACGCCCGACCTGACTCGACCAGGATCGGACAGCCGCACGATCAATACGCGGTCTTTTGGCGATCTGGTAGCCGGGAACTACGCTGCTGCGCCGGTATCTGCAGATTGATCATCCGCAGGCTGGCCTTGACCGCCGCGAGCACCTGGTTGGCGTCGACGCCGCGCGTCTTGAGCTTGCGCTCGGGCAATTGCCATGTGATGAAGCATTCGGTGAGCGCGTCGGTCTGACCTCCGCGGGGGATGTGCACCTCGAAATCGACAAGCTCGGGAATCTCGAAATCCCGCTCCCGCATGATCTTGCCAAGAGCGTCCATGAAGGCGTCGAAACCGCCGTTGCCCACACCCGAGGCCTGGTGTTCCTCGCCGCCGACCGCCACGCGCACGCTGGCGGTGCTGTCGACGTTGAGGCCGGTATTGATATAGCAGTTGAGCAGGCTTATGTGCTGCTCTTCCCTGTCTTCGAGCACGTCGGCGATGATGAAGGGCAGATCGTCGGTGGTGATGACATGCTTTGAATCGCCGAGTTCGACGACGCGCCGAAGAACAGCGGCCTGTTCTTCTTCAGTCAGGCTGATGCCGAGTTCGTCGAGGTTGTTGATCAGCGAGGCCTTGCCGCTCATCTTGCCGAGGGCGTAGGTGCGCTTGCGGTCGAAGCGTTCCGGACTGAGCCGTGAAACGTAGAGATTGCCTTTCAGGTCGCCGTCGGCGTGAATGCCGGCGGTCTGGGTGAATACGTCCGCCCCGGTCACCGGCGTGTTGGCCGCGGTCCATTTGCCCGAGAAGTTTTCCACCATGCTGCTCAAGGCGGCGATGCGCGTCTCGTCTATGGAAAGTTCGACTTCCGCCTTGTCCCTGAGCACGACGGCGACTTCCGCCAGCGAAACGTTGCCCGCGCGCTCGCCGAGGCAATTGACCGTGCAATGAATGCAATTGATCCCCGCTTCCACCGCAGCGAGTACGTTCGCGGTAGCCAGACCGTAGTCGTTGTGGGGGTGGAAATCGAATTGCAGATCGGGAAAGCGTTGGCGCATGCCGTCGATGTATTCCGTCACTTCTTGCGGCGACAAGGCGCCGAGGGTGTCGGGCAGCATGAAATGCCCGATGCCGAACCCCAGCATGCCCTCGACCAGGCCGAAAACGTAGTCCCGGCTGTCGCGATAGCCGTTGGACCAGTCCTCTAGATAGACGTTGACTTTCAGATCGCGCGACCTGGCGTATTCGACGGTACGCTCGATGTCCGCCAGGTGTTGCTCAAGGGTCTTGCCGAGTTGCTTGCGGCAATGCTTCTCGCTGCCCTTTGTCAGCAGGTTGACGACCCGGCAGCCGGCGCCGGTGATCCAGTCGACGCTGCGCTTGTAGTCGACGAATCCGAGCACTTCGACGCGGTCGCCGTAGCCCTGTTCCGTGGCCCAGGCGCAGATTCGCGCCACGGCCTCGCGTTCGCCCTCGGAAACACAGGCCGAGGCCACCTCGATGCGGTCGACGCAAAGCGTCTGCAACAGGGCGCGCGCGATGCTGACCTTCTCGTTAACCGAAAAGGAAACACCCTGGGTCTGCTCGCCGTCACGCAAGGTGGTGTCCATCAGGACGATGTGACGCGGTTTGGCTGAATCTGACATGCGCGCGATTCTATCAAATAAACCCCGCTTGCAACGAAAACGCTTATGGCTATACTGCGTGGCCAACAAACAGGGTCCGGCTCGGGAATCGGTATGGCAATTCGAATCTGTGTTCCGAAAGAAGTGCGCGAAGGGGAGCATCGAATCGCTCTGACGCCCGATGCGGTAAAACGTCTTTCCGGAAACGGAATCGAAATCAGCGTCCAGGCGGGCGCCGGCGAACTGACCGGCTATACGGACGAGAGTTTCAACGGCGCAGAGATCGTAAGCGACGCCGGCGAATTGCTAGGCAAGGCCGATATCAGTCTGCTCGTCAATCCACCGACAGGCGAACAGATCGCGCAATTGCGCGAAGGTTCGGTGCTGATCGGCTTTCTCGACCCGCATTCGGACCTGCAACGTTTCGAGCAACTCGCGCAGCGCAATATCAGCGCTTTCAGCGTAGAACTGATTCCGCGCATTTCCCGCGCCCAGGCAATGGACGCGCTGTCCTCCCAGGCCAGCATCGCCGGCTACAAGGCGGTATTGCTCGGCGCGGCCCACCTCGGCAAGTTCTTCCCCATGCTTACCACGGCGGCCGGCACGATCCGACCGTCGAAAGTACTCGTGATCGGCGCCGGCGTGGCGGGCCTGCAGGCCATCGCCACGGCCAGGCGGCTCGGCGCCGTCGTCGAGGGCTACGACGTGCGCGCGGCGGTCAAGGAACAGGTCGAATCGCTTGGCGCGCGTTTCGTCGACACCCAGGTGCAGGCGGAAGGCAGCGGCGGCTATGCCCGTGAATTGACCGATGAGGAAAAGGCCCGGCAACAGGAAATCCTGGGCAAGCACATCACCGGGGCAGATGTGATCGTCACCACCGCGGCCATTCCGGGCCGCCCCTCGCCGCGCATCATCAGTCGCGAACTCGTGGAAGGCATGCGCGGCGGTTCGGTGATCGTGGACCTGGCGGCGGAAGGCGGCGGCAATTGCGAGCTGACCAGGGCCGGAGAAGTCGTCAATCACGCGGGCGTGATCATCGACGGCCCGGTGAACCTGCCCGGGCAGATGGGCGGTCACGGCAGCGAATTGTACGCCCGGAACCTGCTCGCCTTTCTCGAACTGCTCATCAGCGACGGCGCGGTCGACATCAACCTGGAAGACGAAATCATCAACGAGAGCCTGGTGACCCACGCCGGCGCCATACACAACGCGGCAATCAGGGAACGGCTGTAACCACTCCCTTCCTGCGACTCGGAGCGAAATCATGATTGAAGGACTCGCGGCGATCTATATTTTTCTGCTGGCGGGCTTTACCGGGTACGAGATCATCGCCCGGGTGCCGGTCATTCTGCATACCCCGCTGATGTCGGGTTCGAATTTCGTCCATGGCATCGTGCTCGTCGGCGCGATGTACGCCCTGGGCATCGCCGAAACCACCACCGAGCAGGCCATCGGCTTCATAGCGGTGCTGCTCGCGGCGGGCAACGCAGTCGGCGGCTACGTGGTTACCGAGCGCATGCTGGAGATGTTCAAGTCCAGCAAGAAGCCCGGCGCGGATCTAGAAAAAGCGGCGGGAGACTGACACATGGATTTGATCATCGAAGCCAGCTATCTCGCCGCCGCGGTACTTTTCATCGTCGGCCTGAAACAGATGAGCTCACCGGTCACGGCCCGGCGCGGCATCGTCTGGGCGGGCCTCGGCATGCTGCTTGCCACGCTCGTGACTTTCGGCACGCCCGAACTGCTCGAAAGCGAACATTTCACGGTCAACCTTTCGCTCATCATCGCGGGCATCGCCGTCGGCGGCGGCTATGCCTGGATCAGCGGCAAGCGCGTCGCCATGACCGACATGCCGCAGATGATCGCCATGTACAACGGCATGGGCGGCGGCGCGGCGGCGACCATCGCCGCGGTGGAGTTGCTCAAGGCCGGCGAAGCCTTTCCCGGCGAGGGCGCGGCGGCTTATCTCGGCGTCGACGTTGCAATTCTGGCAATCCTCGGCGCGGTGATCGGCACAATCTCCTTCAGCGGCAGCATCGTCGCCTGGGCCAAGCTCGACGGCCGCCTGCATCTGAGCAGAATCGTGCCGGGGCAACATGTCGTCAACGCCATATTGGCGCTCGCCACCGTCGTCTTCGCGGTCCTGGTGTATTTCTCGGTCGACCTGACGACCATCACCATCTTCTTCGCGCTGGCGCTGATCGTCGGCATCTTCATCACCGTGCCCGTCGGCGGCGCCGATATGCCGGTAATCATTTCCCTCTTTAACGCCCTGACCGGACTCGCGGTCGGATTTGAAGGCTATGTGCTCGGCAACGCCGCCATGATCATCGCCGGAATCGTCGTCGGTTCGGCGGGTTCGCTGCTCACGCACCTGATGGCGGTGGCGATGAACCGCTCGGTGGCGAACGTCTTCTTCGCCGGCGTCGGCACCGGCGCCGCCGCGGCCGCAATCGGCGAGCAGGAAATGAAGGAAATCCAGGCCCAGGACGCCGGCATCCTGATGGCTTTCGCCGACCAGGCGATCATCATCCCGGGTTACGGCATGGCCGTGGCCCAGGCCCAGCACAAGATCTGGGAACTCGTGCAATTGCTCGACGAGCGTGGCGTCAAGGTCAAGTTCGCAATCCATCCCGTCGCCGGGCGCATGCCGGGCCACATGAACGTGCTGCTCGCCGAGGCCGGCGTTCCCTACGACATGATCTACGACATGGAAGACATCAACGCCGACTTCAAGAACACCACCGTGACCCTGATCATCGGCGCCAATGACGTCGTGAACCCCTCGGCCAAGACTGATACCTCGAGCCCGCTTTACGGCATGCCGATCCTCGACGCCATGGACTCGGACAACGTCATCGTCATCAAGCGCGGCCGCGGCGCGGGATTCTCGGGAGTCGAGAATCCCCTGTTCTTCGCGGACAATACAAAAATGCTGTTCGGCGACGGCCAGAAAGCCGCCAACGAACTGATCCAGGCAGTCAAGGAATTGTAATCTCCAAGATTGTCGAGTGAGTCTGTCGGGGCTGGTGGCTTCGAACCGTCGCCGTCTGGTGTGCGGAGTGCAGCGGACGCCGTAAATCCATCCCTGGAGGCTTCGGGCTCGGCATCCTGCCTCGCACGCCCGCCGCACCCCGCACACCAGACGGCGACTCATGCAGTGCAGGCCCCTACTGTCATTCTGCGCAAAGCAATGCTCAATCAACCTGAACCAGTCACCGCAAGTTTGCCCACCGCCGGACTGATTCGGCGGCTCGCGGCCCTGCTCTACGACGCCTTTCTCGTACTGGCGATCTGGATTACGCTCGGCTTCGCGGCGCAACTCATCGCGGGCGCCGGAACGAATCAGGTCATCGACGGCCGGGTGGAAACCGATCCGCTGTTCGGCCTGCTACTATTCGCGCTCATGTGCGCCAGCGCCGCGGCCTTCTACGTCTGGTTCTGGACCCGCGGCGGCCAGACCCTCGGCATGGTCGCCTGGCGCATCAGGGCGCAATCCCGCGACGGCAACCTGATGACCGTCCGCCAGGCGCTGCTCCGCTTCCTCTGCGCCTGGCCGGCCTTCTTCCTCTTCGGTCTCGGATACCTCTGGCTCTACTTCGACCCCGAGGGCGACGCCGCGCACGACCGCCTCTCACGCACCCGGGTCGTCCTCCTTCCCCGCCGTCAACGCTGATCGAGTTGGCTTGCTTCCATCATGATGTGGAAGATCACGTTTTGCTCGATCACGCCGCGCACGAGGTCCGAGCCCGGGCCGACCGCATAGACCGCCACGTCTTCCCCGCCATGGGTCTCCGAGCCGAGCGGCACCAGGGTCTGGGAGCGGAAACTCTCGTGGGTGGTGTCGACGTGGCTCAGGTCTTCGTCGCGGCCGGCATTGGGGCCGTTGATGTAGCCGAGGGTCGTGTATGGCATGCCGTCGGCGGCGAGGTCCGGCTCTCCGTCGCCGCCGGCCACGATGCCGAGGATGGGATTGCCCCTGCCGGGATAGCCGGCAACGGTGAAGACATGGCTGTGGTCGGCCGTGACGATGATGAGCGTCTCGGACAGATCCACCATCTCGTAGGCGGTTTGCACCGCACGCGCGAATTCGATGGTGTCGACCAGCGCCCGGCGCGGACTCGTGGCATGGTGGGCGTGATCGATGCGCCCGGCTTCGACGTTCAGGTAATAGCCGTTCGGATTTTTCGAGAGAATCCCGATCGCCTTGGCGGTCATCTCGGACAGGCTCGGCTCGCCGCCCGCGTCGTTTTCGCGGTCGAGTTCGTATTCCATGTGCGACAGTTCGAACAGGCCGAGCAGATGGGAGACTTCGCTCGAATCCACCGCGGCGAATTGTTCGGCGTTCCAGACATAGGCGGCATCATCGTGGCGTTCGACCCATTCTCCGGTCAGGTCTCTGCCGTCAAGCCGATTTCCGGCTTCGCCGTCTTCGGGGTCCGCTCCTTCGAAATTCGGCAGGAAAGCGCCGCGGCCGCCGCCAAGCGCGACTTCAAGCCCGTCGGAGTCTTCCAGATTTTCGGTGAACTCGATCAATTGCCGGGCGATGTCGGCGCAATCACCCGGATCGGACAGGCCGGCGGCATCGGCGTCGGACTCGAAATTGCGTTCCATGATATGGGCGTAGTTCGACGCCGGCGTGGCATGGGTGAGCCGCGCCGTGCTGACGACTCCGGTCGCCAGGCCGCGCATTTCCGCGATTTCGAGAAAGGTAAGCAGCTCCGCCCCTTGCTGGGAAGCGCAATCACCGCGCAGCGCGGCATCGCTGACGCTGATCAGTCCCGCCCTTGTCTTCACGCCCGTTACCATGGCAGTCATGGTTCCAGCCGAATCGGGCACCTGGGCGTCGGTGTTATAGGTCTTGGCGAGGGCGAGATTGGGAAAAGTCTCGAAGAACAATTCGTTCTCCTCGCCGGTCTCGCCGCGCAATTGTCCTTCGAGGATGCGCGCGGCGGTTACCGTGGATACGCCCATGCCGTCGCCGACGAAGAGAATCACGTTTTTCGCCCTGGCGCCCTCCGCTGCGCGCAAGGCAAGATTTCGTTCGACCGCCGCACGACCCTCCTCGAACCAATCCCCCGGGGACTGCTGGGAATGGGCCGCGAGCGGCAAGGACAACAGGCTCATTGCTGAAACAAGGGACAAGATACGATTCATGGCAATAATCCGGTGAAGCCGACACTCGGCAAAGACTAGTGCCGGAATATTACAACGAGATGAAGACGAGATTCCGCGACTGCGCTTCGCTCCGCGCGGAATGACAGGGAAGTCAGGCAGCCTGGGCTTCCGACGATTGCACCAGTTGCTTGAACTGCCGGGGTACGGAGACCATCTGGTGCTTGTCGAAATCGAACAGTACGACGCCCATCTTGGCCACGCAGACCACCGAATCGAGCGCGCTGTTGGTGACCCGCAGGCAGATGTCGACGCCGTAGCGGTTCACCTTGCCGATGCCGACATCGATGATCAGCACGTCGTTGGCGAAGGATTCGGAGCGGAAATCGACAGAGAGGTCGGTCACGACCATGCCGAGACCGAAGATGTCTTCCTCGGTGAAACCGAGACTTGCCAGGTATTGCAGCCGCGCCTCGTGAAGTATCTCGACCATCGACAGACTGTCGAGGTGTTTCGCGTAGTTCACGTCGCTGAGACCTACGCTTCTTTCCATTCTGAAGGTGAATTCTTCCGGGAGGCTGAGCTTGATACGAGGCATGACGGGTACTCCATAGCTTTAGCAGATATCGCTCTTCCATGAACTGCTTTTCATGTGGCTCTTCTTGAGACCGCGCACAACCGATTTGGTTCAATCCAATTCGGTCCGGCGGTTGCCTGAACCGGTCAATCTACTTAGCATTACGCCCCTGCGTCAATACTGAACCGACTTTGGGAGGAAAAGGCTCATGCAATTCTCGGTCACGCCGGAATCCATCGCGGAAATTCCAGCCGATTGTCTTGTGATTCCGGTCTGGAAAGACGGCGGACTGGGCAAGGAAGCGAGCGCGCTTGACGCGGCCGTTTCCGGGGCTCCTGGCCGAATCGCCGCCAGCGGGGACTACCTCTGGGACATCGGCGATACGCATTTGCTGCATGGCCCGGAAGATTGCGCCGCGGGCCGCATTCTACTTGCGGGCGCGGGCGCCCCGGACGATTTCGGCGCCACTGAAGCCGCGAAGTTTCTGGCAGGCAATGCCCGAATCGTGTTGGCCCGGAACATGCCGCAAGTCCACTTCGCGCTTGCGGATCTTGAGGCGAACGGACCCGATGCGCAATGGCTGGCGGCCAGGCTGGCGCAGGAAGTCGAAGTCGCCGCTTATCGCTACCGGGCCACCAAGGCAAGCACGAAACGGGAAGCCGTGCTCGAAGGCGTATCGGCGCCGGCGCTCGCGGACGGTCTCGAACAGGCGTTGCGCCAGGGCCAGGCCATCGGCAAGGGCATGAACCGCGCTCGTGAACTCGGCAACCTGCCCGGAAACATCTGTACGCCGGAATACCTGGCCTCCCACGCCGGGGAACTGGCCGATGCTTCCGACAACCTCAGCGTTGAAGTGCTGGATGAGGAGCAAATGCGGGAACTGAAAATGGACAGCCTGCTTTCGGTCGCCGCAGGGTCGGTCGAAGAGGCCCGGCTGATCATGTTGCACTTTAAGGGCGCGGCCGATGAAGGCAAGCCCGTGGTGCTCGTCGGCAAGGGCATTACCTTCGATACCGGCGGCATCAGCCTGAAACCGGGACTCGCCATGGACGAAATGAAGTTCGACATGTGCGGCGCGGCCAGCGTGCTCGGCACCGTTGCCGCGGTCGCCGAACTGCAATTGCCGATCAATCTGGTCGGCATGGTCGCCGCGGCCGAGAACATGCCCGGCGGCAAGGCGACCAAGCCGGGCGACATCGTCACGAGCATGTCGGGCAAGACCATCGAAATTCTCAATACCGACGCGGAAGGCCGCCTGGTGCTATGCGACGCGCTCACTTATGCCGAACGCTTCAAACCGGCCTGCGTCATCGACATCGCCACCTTGACCGGCGCGGCCGTCGCCGCCTTCGGCAATCACGCCAACGTCATGCTCGGCAACGACCAGGCATTGATGGATCGGCTGCTGCAATGCGGCCTCGATAGTCTCGACCGCGCCTGGCAGCTTCCGCTCTGGGACGAATACCAGAAACAGCTCGACAGCAATTTCGCCGACATGGCCAACATCGGCGGCAAGCTCGCGGGAACGATCACCGCCGCCTGCTTCCTTTCGCGTTACACGGAAAACTTTTCCTGGGCTCATCTCGACATCGCCGGCAGCGCCTGGCATTCCGAAGGCGCCAGGAAAGGCGCAACCGGTCGCCCCGTGCCCCTGCTGATGGAATTTCTGCTGAGCCTCCCGAACAAGGACTGAAATGGACAAGACCTTCAAACCGCGGGAGATCGAGGATCGCTGGTATCGCGCATGGGAGGACGCCGGCTATTTCGCCCCGCAGGGTAACGGCGAAGCCTACAGCATCGCGATCCCGCCGCCGAACGTCACCGGCAGGCTGCACATGGGCCACGGCTTCCAGCTTGCCATCATGGACGCCCTGATCCGTTACCACCGCATGCTCGGCCACGACACGCTCTGGCAGGTCGGCACGGACCACGCCGGCATCGCGACCCAGATGGTGGTCGAGCGGCAATTGAACGCCGAAGGAGCGGGCCGGGAAGAGATCGGACGCGAGCGATTCGTCGAGCGCGTCTGGAACTGGAAGGAAGAATACGGCGGCATCATAACCAGCCAGTTGCGCCGCATGGGTTCCTCGCTCGACTGGTCGCGCGAGCGATTCACCATGGATCCCGACCTGTCGGCCCTGGTTGAACGGGTATTCATCGAATTGTATCGGGAGGGTCTGATCTACCGCGGCCGGCGCCTGGTCAACTGGGATCCGGAACTGTTGACCGCGATCTCGGACCTCGAAGTCATCTCGGAAGAGGAAACCGGCTCGCTTTGGCATCTGCGCTACGCTCTCATTGACGGGAGCGCAAACGATCTCGGGAGCCCCGGCGGCATGACCCATGTCACTGTCGCCACTACGCGCCCGGAAACCATGCTCGGCGATACCGCGGTCGCGGTGCATCCGGAAGACCCGCGCTACAAGGGGCTGGTCGGCAGGATGCTCGAACTGCCGTTATGCGACCGGCGGATACCGATCATCGCCGATGAGTACGTCGATCCGGAATTCGGCAGCGGCTGCGTCAAGATCACTCCGGCCCACGATTTCAACGATTACGAAATCGGCCTGCGCCACGATCTGCCGATGATCAACGTGCTCACGCGCGACGCGCGCATCAGCGATGAAGCTCCCGAGCGATATCGCGGCATGGACCGCTTCGAGGCGCGCAAGCTGGTCGTTGCGGATCTCGAACAGTCGGGCCTGGTCGAGAAGATCGAAGCGCACAAGATGAAAGTGCCGCGCGGCGATCGCAGCGGCGTCGTCATCGAGCCCTTTCTGACGCGGCAATGGTACGTAGCGATAGACGAACTCGCGAAGCCTGCGATCAAGGCGGTGGAAGACGGCGAAATCGAATTCGTGCCGCGCAACTGGGAAAACACCTATTTCGCCTGGATGCGCAATATCCAGGACTGGTGCATCAGCCGCCAACTCTGGTGGGGCCACCGCATTCCCGCCTGGTACGACGAGCAGGACAATGTCTACGTCGGCGGCAGCGAGGCCGAGGTCAGGCGCGAACACGGACTGCCGGACGATCTCGTCCTGCGCCGGGACGAAGACGTGCTCGACACCTGGTTTTCCTCGGCCTTGTGGACCTTCTCCACGCTGGACTGGACCCAAGATCTCGATAAAGAGCATGGCGAGAAGAAGCAGCGCGATTATTTCGACCGCTTCCATCCCACCAGCGTGCTCGTGACCGGCTTCGACATCATCTTCTTCTGGGTCGCGCGCATGATCATGATGACTCTGAAATTCACCGGCGAGATTCCGTTCCGCAAGGTCTACATCACCGGCCTCGTGCGCGACGAACGCGGCCGGAAGATGTCCAAGTCCAAGGGCAACATCCTCGACCCGATCGACCTGATCGACGGCATCTCCCTGCCCGACCTCATCGCCAAGCGCACCGCCGGCATGATGCAGCCGCATCTGCGCGAAAAGCTCGAAGCGTACACGCGCGAATCCTTCCCCGAAGGCATAACCGGCTATGGCGCGGATTCGCTGCGATTCACTTTCTATTCGCTCGCCTCGACCGGCCGCGACATCAAGTTCGACATCGGTCGCATGGAAGGCTTCCGCAATTTCTGCAACAAGATCTGGAACGCCGCCCGTTACGTGCTGATGAACACCGAGGGCAAACCGGTCGCGGAGAGCATTGAGCCAGCCGATTGCACCGTGGCGGACCGCTGGATCATGGACCGATTCGAGGCCGCCGCCGAGGATGTCCGCCAGGCCATGGAGCAATACCGCTTCGATAACGCCTCGCGCAGCCTCTACGAATTCATCTGGAACGAATTCTGCGACTGGTACCTGGAACTTTCCAAGCCGGTGCTATGGAACGAGGACGAAGATCCGGCCGCCGCGGCCGCGAGCCGGCGGGTATTGCTGACCGTACTCGAACGCTCGCTGCGCCTGCTACACCCCTTCATGCCTTTCATCACCGAGGAAATCTGGCAGCGAATCGCGCCGCTGCTCGAAATCGAAGGCGAGAGCATCATGTTGCAGCCCTGGCCCGGGCCCACGGGCGCCGCGCCCGATGCCGGGGCCGCCGCGGATATCGAATGGCTCAAGCAGATCGTCACCGCGGTGCGCAATATCCGCGGCGAGATGGATATCTCGCCCGCGCGGCAGGCGCCGGTGCTGTTGCGCTGCCCGCAAGGCGAAGACGAAGCCGCCGGCAAGGCGCGGCTGGCGCAATATCGCCGCTATCTCATGCAATTGGCAAAACTCGAATCGATCGAATGGCTGGAAGGCGAAGCGCCCGCGGCTGCGACTTCGATCCAGTCGGGAACCGAAGTGCTGGTACCCCTGGCGGGACTGATCGATGTCGATGCGGAAAAATCACGGCTCGACCGGGAAATCGACAAGCTCGCGAAGGGCTTGCGCTCGGTACAGGCCAAGCTCGGCAATCCAGGCTTCGTTTCCAACGCTCCCGAAAAGGTCGTCGCCGAGGTGCGCGAACGCGAAGCCGAGATTTCGACTTCGATAGCCGCCTTGCGAGAAAAACGGTCGAGCCTTTAGCGCTAACCCCGCAATCCGACGGGCATGCTGAAAGTAATGTCTTCCCTGACGCCGTCGAGTTCCTGCACCCGGCATTCGCCGCGATCGCGCAGATAGGAGATGACTTCCTGCACCAGGGATTCGGGCGCCGAGGCGCCGGCCGTGACGCCGATGCTCTTCTTGCCTTCGAGCCAGGCCGAATCGATGGCGGCGGCGCTGTCGATCAGATGAGCCTGACAGCCGAGCCGCTCGCCGAGGTCGCGCAAGCGATTGGAATTGGAACTGTTGCGGGCGCCGACGACGAGCATCAGGTCGCATTCGAGCGCCATCTGCTTGACCGCGTCCTGCCTGTTCTGGGTCGCGTAGCAGATGTCGCTCTTGCGCGGTCCGGTGATTTGCGGAAAGCGCTCGCGCAGGGCGTCGATGATCTGTCCGCAATCGTCCACCGACAGGGTCGTCTGGGAGACGTAGGACAGGCGCGAAGGATCCCTGACCTCAAGCCGGTGCGCATCTTCGACGGTTTCGATTAGGTAGACGCTGCCGCCGGCGCTGGTGTCGAAATTGCCGATCGTGCCTTGGACTTCCGGGTGGTTGGAATGTCCGATCAGAACGCATTCGTCTCCCTTGCGGCCGGCCCTGGCCACTTCCATGTGCACCTTGGTCACCAGCGGACACGTGGCGTCGAACACCTGGAAGCCGCGTTCGGCGGCGTCCCTGCGAATCTGTTTGGCGACGCCATGGGCGCTGAAAACGACGATGGGAGGGCGGCCGGTGGCGTCCTTGTCGGGAATTTCCGGCAGTTCCTCGACGAAGATCGCCCCCAGGTCCCTGAGTTCTTCCACCACGTGGCGGTTATGCACGATCTCATGGCGCACGTAAATCGGCGCGCCGAAAAGTTCCAGCGCGCGTTTGACGACGTCGATGGCGCGGTCGACTCCGGCGCAGAATCCGCGCGGATTGGCCAGCTTGATTTCTATGACGCTACTCCAGTTTCAGTTCGCTCGTGCCCGGCGCCAATACCGAGACGATCGCGGCGCGGAAAACGATCTCCCTGCCGGCGAGCGGATGATTGAAGTCTACCTCAACTTCGGCCTCGGCGATGCTGCGAATTACTCCGGGACGGTCGAAACCGGCGGGATCCTTGAACATCACTACGCTGCCCGGCGCCAGCGGCACGAGTTCGTCACGCAACAGCGAGGCAAAATTCGCCGCCGGAAATTGCTGCAGATTGGCGGGATTCACCGCGCCGAAAGCGTGTTCCGGCGAGATCCTGCGCTCGATCTCGTCGCCTGCTTCCAGACCGAGCAGGACTTCCTCGAAAGCCGGGGGCAGATTGCCGTCGCCGATGGTGCAAGCCGCCGGCTTGCCGGCGAAATTCGAATCGACGACCGAACCGTCGGCCAGCGCCAGCGAGAAATGCAAGTTTACCGTTGCGCCGATTTCGACCTTCATCGCCCTGATTCGTTTTCACTCAGGCAAACAGCCGCCGCTCGCCTTCCCCCTCGATATTGTCGATGCAGCGCCCGCACAGGTCCGGATACTTCGCCTGGCGGCCGACATCGGGCCGATGATGCCAGCAGCGTTCGCATTTGTCGTGGGAAGTCGCCGACAGCCGCACGCGCAGGCCCGGGATTTCGGTTTCCACGCTGTCCGCGCCGGCTCTAGACAGCGGATGCGCTTCGGCGCGGGATACGATCAGGGCGAAGCGAAGTTCGTCGCCCAATTCGCGCAACTGCGCCAATAAGTCATCGTCCGCATACAGGTCAACTTCGGCGCTCAGACTCGAACCGAGGGTCTTGTCCGCGCGTTTTGCTTCCAGTTCCCGGTTGAGCGCCGCCTTGACCGCCATGACCCGGTCCCAGAATGCGTCGGAGAACCGTCCCTCCGTTTCGAAGCTCTTGTTGGAACCGCGCCCTGCCCCAACCATGTCGGTCAACAGCACCGAAGCGGCCCGCTCGCCTGGGATGTTCTCCCAGATCTCGTCTGCGGTGAAACTGAGGATCGGCGCGATCATCGGGCTCAGCATTTCAAGGATGTGATACATGGCGGTCTGGGTCGATCGCCGCGCCAGACTATCGGCGCGAGTGGTGTATTGCCGATCCTTGATGACGTCGAGATAGAAACCGCCCAGTTCGATTACGCAGAAATGATGCACCTTCTGGTAGATCGCCAGGAAATTGTATTCGTGATATTGCCCGATTACCTCCGCCAGCAATGCTTCGGTACGGCGCACGATCCAGTGGTCTAGCGCGATCATCCGCGCGGGATCGACCAGATCGTCGTCCGGATCGAAGCCGTTCAGATTGGCTAGCATGAAACGCGCGGTATTGCGGATGCGCCGGTAGGCGTCTGCGACCTGGCCGAAAATCGCCTCGGATACCGCCATTTCACCGCGATAGTCGGTGGCGGCCACCCACAGGCGCAGAATATCGGCGCCGTACTTTTGAAAAATCTTCTCCGGCGCGACGGTGTTGCCGAGAGACTTCGACATCTTGCGCCCTTCGGCGTCTACGAAGAAGCCGTGGGTCAGCACTTCCCGGTAGGGAGCGCTGCCGTTCATGGCGATGGCGGTCTTGAGCGAGGACTGAAACCAGCCCCGATGCTGGTCCGAGCCTTCCAGGTAGAGATCCGCCGGATAACCAAGATGTTCTCGACGATTGAGTACGGAAAAATGCGTGACGCCGGAATCGAACCAGACATCGAGGGTGTCGGTGACCTTGCTGTAATGCTCGGCGTCGGCGCCGAGCAATTCCTCGGCGTCGAGTTCGTACCAGGCATCGATGCCGCCCTGTTCGATCCGCTGGGCGACCTGTTCGAACAACTGTTGCGTGTCGGGATGCAATGCGCCGGTTTCCCTGTGCATGAACATGGTGATCGGCACGCCCCAGGTACGCTGCCGGGAAATGCACCATTCCGGGCTGCCGCGCAACATCAATTCCATCCGCGCCTGGCCCCAGCCGGGAATCCACTTGATTCCGGTCACCGCATTAAGCGCCGAATCGAGCAGTCCGCCTTCCTTCATGCTGATAAACCATTGCGGCGTGGCGCGATAGATCAGCGGGGTCCTGGTGCGCCAGCAATGGGCATAGCTGTGGGTGATGCGATCCTCGCAGACGAGATTGCCGTTCTCTTTCAATACTTCGACGATGTCGGCGTCGACCTTGTAGACGTGGGCGCCGGCGAACCGTCCCGCGGCCTCGCGAAAAACACCGTGATCGTTGACAAGATCAAGCGTTTCCAGTCCATACTCGCGGCCGGTATTGAAATCGTCGACGCCATGGTCGGGCGCGGTATGCACCGCCCCGGTGCCGCTTTCGGTCGTGACATGCTCGCCGAGCACGATGGGCACTTCACGCTCGTACAGCGGATGGCGCAAGCGCTGCGATTCCAGCCGTGAACCCTTGCACGCCGCGAGCACCTCGAATCGCTCGCAGCCGAATCTTTGCATCACTTCCGCGGTCATCTCTCCAGCGATCACGAGCAACTCGGGGCCGGCGCCGAGTTCGCAGCGGATCAGGGCGTAGTCGAGCCTGGCATGAAGGCAGACCGCCTGGTTCGCCGGCAAGGTCCAGGGCGTGGTGGTCCAGATCACGACGGAGACGGGCAACTCGGAATCCGCCTTTGCCAATCCGTCGAAGCAGCCCAACAAGGCCGGGCGGTCTGCCGCGGGGAAGCGGACGTCGATCGAATACGAAGTCTTGTCCTTGAACTCGACTTCGGCCTCGGCGAGGGCCGAGGCGCCGACGACGCTCCAATAGACGGGCTTGTAGCCGCGCACGAGATGGCCGTTGGCGACGATCCGCGCCAGGGCGCGCAAGATGTCGGCCTCGGTCTTGAAATTCATGGTGAGATAGGGATTTTTCCAATCTCCGAGCACTCCCATGCGGATGAAGCCCGCCTTCTGTATTTCGATCTGGCCGGCGGCGTACTCGCGACAGGCGCGGCGAAACTCGGCATGGCTGATCTTCTGCCCCGCCTTGCCCTTTTTCTTTTCGACATTGTGTTCGATCGGCAGCCCGTGACAGTCCCAGCCGGGAACGTAGGGAGCGTCGAAGCCCGTCATCGCCCGCGACTTGACGACAATATCCTTGAGCGTCTTGTTGATGGCGTGGCCGAGATGCAGTTCACCGTTGGCGTACGGCGGCCCGTCGTGCAGAACGAAACTCGGACGGCCCGCGTTCTTTTCGCAGATGGCGCGATACAGGTCGAGCTCATGCCATTTGCGCAGGCGCGCGGGCTCGCGGTTCGCGAGGTCGGCCCGCATGGGGAAGTCCGTATGCGGAAGATTCAGGCTGTCCCTGTACTTGCTCATGACTATTGTTTCGGCAGTTTTCCTAAAATGCCGCGTCGGCGAAAACGCGCCTGATTCTTTCCACATCGGCGGCGATCTGCCGCTGCAACTCATCCGTCGAGGCGAATTTTTCCTCCTCGCGAATCTTCTGCCGGAAAACGACTTCGATCGTCTTGCCGTAAAGCTGACCTTCGAAATCCAGCAGATGCGCTTCCAGCACGGGCTTGCCGGAATCGGTCACCGTCGGTCGGTAGCCTATGCTCACCGCCGCCGGATATTCGCCGCGGGGAGTCTTCACCATGCAGGCGTAAATCCCATGCAATGGAATCCGCCGGTGCGTCAATTCGATATTGCAGGTGGGAAAACCCAGTTTCGCGCCAAGTTGCTCGCCTCTGGCAACCGTGCCGCGAATCGAAAACGGGCGCCCCAGGAATTTTTCGGCCATGGCGAAATCGCCTTGCGCCAGTTTCTGCCGCACCAGGGTGCTGCTGACGCGCATGCCTTCGACTTCCCGCGTCAGTGTTCGATGGACACTGAAGTCGCATTCCCCGCCCTTGCGCTCAAGCAGGGCGAAATCGCCAGTCCGCCGATGACCGAAGCGAAAGTCTTCTCCCGCTATCAGCGCCGCCACGCCCAGGCCTTCGACGAGAATGCCGCGGATGTAGTCTTCCGCCGACATGCGGCTCATCTCCGCATCGAAGCGCAACACGAAACAGAAATCGACGCCGTATTCTTCCAGCAGCCGCAGTTTTTCCTGCTTGTCCATCAATCGCGCCGGACAGTCCCCTCCGGACCCGGCGAAGAACTCTTCCGGATGCGGCTCGATCACGATCGCGAGCGCCGGCAAATCCTTTTCCCGCGCCTGCCCCTTCAATTGATCGAGTATGAGCTGGTGGCCGAGATGTACTCCGTCGAATTTCCCGATCGTGGCCACGCATCGGCCGTGCTTTCGGGAGAAACCGCTGGCGTCTTCGACAAGAATCACGGCGCGAGCCCCGCCTGCGCAAAAGGCGGGGATTATACCCCACGTAACTGGGGTTCGTGGCTTCGATCCGTCGCCGACGGCTGGCGCGAGGTTTAGCGGACGCTGTGAATACGTCCCTGTACGCTTCGGCCCCGACATCCATGTCGGGGACGCCCGCTAAACCTCGCGCCAGCCGCCGGCGACTCACATTGTGCGGAACCGACTAGTCTTTTTTGTTTCGCAGTCCGGCGAGGCCGCGGCGGATCAGGTAACGGGCGATGGCGAGCAGAATGGCTATCAGCACGATTTGTCCTATAAGCAGATGTACGACGGAGATCGTGTCGTTCATGCTCACCATCATGACCATGCTGCCAATGGTTATCGCCGCCAGCGCGGTCAGCGCCAGGGCGCCGAGGATTTGCAGCAAGGCGAGAAGTTTCTTCATCCGACCGAAGCGAGATCAGCCAGTTTGTGGCGGGAATAGAATTCGCGGGCCCCGTCGGCGCCCATGAAACGCGTGACCGTCTTCGGATCGGTCTTGCGCACGTCGACGATGATCAGGCCCTCGAGCGAATTGTTGAAATCCGAATGGATATTGAAGCAGACCATGCGGCCCTTGAGCGACAGGTAATGACGCAAGAGGACGGGCACCGCCTTCCCCGGGTCGCAACGGCCGATGAGCTTGCCGAGCATCTTGATGTTGACCAGTTCCTTGAGCATGTCCTCGGACCATACGCGGTGCGCGATCTTGTGCGGGGTCAGAGGCTTGACCAGGGGCACGAATTCGCTGGCCTTGAAATTGGTGAGCAGGGCATCGGCGATCAGCGCCCGGGCGAGGTCGCTGTATTCGCGCGAGATGCTCACCGAACCGAAAAGAGTGTGATATCGCGGGCGGTCCACCAGCACCCGGCCGATGCCGCGCCAGAGCAGGGTGAGAGAATCCGGGCGCCGCTGATAATCGGGATGGATGAACGAACGGCCCATTTCTATCGCCGAGCCGAGCCGCTTGATGAAGGCCTTGTCGTAACGGTAGAGGGAACGGCTGTAGAGCCCTTTCACGCCATGCTCGCTGACGATTTCGTCGACGAGGCCGACCCGGTAGGCGCCGGCGATCCTGTCGTTCTTCTTGTCCCAGAGAAAGAGATGCAGGTAATGCGGGTCGAACTGGTCCGAATCGCGGGTCAGGCCGGTGCCTTCGCCGACCGCGCGAAAAGTGATTTCCCGCGCCACGGCGATCAGTTCCATGACGATGCCCAGGCGGTCGTAAGGCGCGCAATAGACATCGAAATCTTCGTGTTCGATCAGGCGGAACTCTTTGAGTCCGGCCAGGGATGAGGCCAATTCCTCGCCAGTTGCGACCTGACAGACATCTTCCACATGCCGCTCGAATTTCGCCGGCTCCGGCTCGGGACGCATCGCCAGCGCTTCGGTGCTTACGCGCAGATACTCGGTAACCGCCCCTGGCTTTATCAGCAGGCGCAATTCCTGGGCAAGCACCGGCCTGCCGAGGGTTAGTTCCAGCGTGAAGCCTTTCTTGTTCGCCAGTTGCCTGGGCAGCAGCACGGTGCGCAGGCGCGGATGGATGAGGCCGGCCAGATAGAAATACGCGCTGTTGTATCCGTTTATGTGCACCGGTACGCAGGCGCATTCGTAACGCTTGATCAATTGCCCCGCCAGCCGGTTCCATTTGCGGTCCTGGATGCGGCGTTCGCGCAATTCGATCGCCGATACCATCCCCGCCGGGAAAAGCAGCACCGCCCCGCCGCCGCGCAAGTGCTTGTGTACTTGCTTGACGCCCTTGACGTTGCCGCCGGCTGCATCGGACGACAATACGTCGACGCCGATGAAGAGCGGCGCCAGTTCAGGTATGCGCCGCAGCAGTTCATTCGTCAGCACCTGCAGATCGGGCCGGATCCTGAGCAAAATCCTGGCCAGGGCGATGCCTTCCAGACCGCCCAACGGGTGATTGGCTACGATCAGCAGCGGGCCTTCGCGAGGAATCTGCTCCAGGTGATGTTCGTTGTTGATCTTGAGGCTGACGCCGAGCGAATCGAGCGAAAATTGCAGAAAATCTTCCGGATTCAGTCCATGGGGCCGGATGTCGTAAATGTCCCCCAACTGGCCCAGGCCCAGCAGCTTCTCGGCAAGCGCGGCCAACGCCCGTGGTTTGAAATTCAGGCGGCAGGGATTAGTCATTGGCGGGATACCGCTTAACCAGTTGCAACTCGTGGCGCCACGCTTTATAGAGCGGCCATAAGCCAGGCGGTTTGCAGCCGCGTTTCTTGTGCGCTGCTCCAAGTTTAAATAGCGTTCGATATTGCTGCAATAGCGTTTTTACGGCGTCGAAAAATCCGGTGCGGCGATCCCAGATATGGATCGATTCGGAACTTGCGCCGTTGATTTCGACGATCTGCAGCTCACGGCCCGCCTGCAGGCTTTGGACATCGCGGAACTTGATATCGAGCCTGCCGTAATAGAAGCCCGGCAAATCGTCGAAAATCCGGTCCAGCGCCCTGGTCAACTCCGTGGTGACGAGATGGCCGCCGTTGCGGAAAACCGCGCCGCGGCAATGGCTCGCCGAAAATACGAGTCGCCAGGGATTGCCGGCGGGAATCACCTTATGCCAATGTTCGGCGTTGCGTTCTTCGTAAAGATGCGGCACGCCGCCCGCGCGCGGATCGGCGGCAACGAGTTCGGCCAGGGTATGCACGCCGTCGCCGACGACATAGGGCGTATATTTCAGCGTCAATGAAGTGATCCGGCCCCGCTCGCTCACCGGGTCGCGCACGTAGAACACCCCGGCTTCCGCCTCGAAGTCGCTCAATCGCTGCAGCATCAGCGAACCGCCGGCCGGGAATCCTTCCAGGCAGGATTCGAGCGCGGCGCCGTCGCGCAACAACTTGACGCCGGCGCCGCGGCAGCCGATATCGGGCTTGCCGACCACGGGATACGACAATCCGGCAGCGGCCATGGCGGATTCCGCGCGTTCGCGTTGAACGGACGGCGATTCGCCGCTGGATTCGAACACGACCCACGGCAGGATCGAACGGTTTGCCGATTCCCCGGCAAGTTTCAGAATTGCGGATTTCGGTACGCCGACCATGCCCGACAGGGGCACAGCCGGATTCGCGATCAGCGGCAGGCTGATGCTGCGGTGGCGCAGGGCCAGCAGCAGCCAGAGCGCCGCCACCGGGATATACATCAGCCAGGAAGGCCAGAATTCGAAAAAGGAATAGGCGCGGCCACCGAGATCAAGCGCCGGCATTCCTTGCGGCACATGGGCGGCTTCTTCGGCAGTGGACTGTTTCGTACCCCTTGCCACCGCTCAATCCACGCCGTGAATCGCGCCGCGCAAGTATTCCACGGCGTCGGTGACGGAGCGGCCTTCGACGTCGACGATGCGATTGGCCTCGCGCATGATTTCGTCGGGGATGCGGCCCGCGAGATCGGCCAGGGCGGCGATGAATTCGGGGTTTTGCGCCGCCTCCCCCGAAGTCAGCAGAAAACCGTCGTACGGCAGCATGGCGTTGCGGGGATCTTCGAGCACGAGCAAGTCGAAATGGGCGATTCTGCCGTCGCTGGTATAGGCGGTGATGAGATCCACCTGGCGTTCGTCGACGGCCGTGTACATCAAGGTCGTGTCGAAAGTGAGCTTCCGGGCGAAATCGATGCCATAGGTATCGCGCACCGAGATCCATTCGGGGCGGCCGAAGAACTCGAGGTCACCACCGGCCGTGAGTTGCCTGGCAACGGGTATCAGGTCTTCGATCGAGTTCACGCCGAGTTCGGCCGCCCGATCCTTGCGCATGGCGAGGGCGTACAGGTTCTGGAATCCGAATTCGCCGATCACGTTCATGCCGCCGGTGGTTTCGACGAAGTCGACGACTTCCGCCAGCACTTCGGCCCGGCCCGGATTGTCGTTCCGGTTCATTATATTCGCCCAGACCGTACCGCTATATTCGAGATAGGCGTCGACGGTGTTGTTGGCCGTAGCCTCGTAGATCACCTGGGTCCCGAGGCCGAGGCGCTGGTCGACGCGAAAGCCCGCATCGATGAGTTCCCGGGCCAACAGGCCGGCGATGATATGCTGTTCGGTGAATCCCTTGCCGCCGACCACGAAATCCGCTTCGGGTTCGGGCAGCAGGCTCCAGGCGGATACGCCCGCGCCGAGCAGGACCGCGCCGGCAACGGCGGCGAACACCCGGCGATAGCGGCCGGCGACCTCCTCGTTGTTGCGATTTTCCACAAGCCACTGGATGCTGCCGATCATGGCGTCGAGAATCACCGCCATGACCGCGGCGGCGATGCTGCCTACGGTGACAGCGACCAGGTTGCGCGTCTGCAGGCCGGTGAATATGTAGTTGCCGAGACTGGTAGCGCCGACCAAAGTGGAAAGCGTTGCCAGCCCGACCGTCCAGACGGCGGCGGTGCGGATGCCCGCGATGATCACCGGCAGGGCCAGCGGCAACCGTACGCGCGTGAGAATCTGGGTGCGCGACATGCCGATGCCGCGGGCGGCTTCGACCACGTCGTCGGCGACGTTTTCCAGTCCGGTGACGGTATTGCGCACAATCGGCAGCATGCTGTAGAGCAAGAGGGCGACAAGCGCCGGCAGCAGGCCGATGCGGCCGCCGAGGGCGGCCACGGTCAAGGCGAGAATGGCTACGCTCGGAATTGTCTGCAAGACGCTGACCGAAATAAGCAAGGGGCGTTTCAGTGCGGGCTGCCGGTTGGCGAGAACGCCCAGCGGCACGCTGACGGCGATGCCGAGACTCAGGGCGATCAGGGTCAGCAGCAGATGCCCTTCGAGATACTCGGGCAATAGCAGCAACTGTTCGCGCAGATTGTCGCTGATCATGGCCGGGCGCTCTCATCCCGGATCAGGCGGTCGAGCCGGACCGCCTCCTGGCGGGGCATTTCCACCATTTCGCTGACGTAACCGTGTTCGGGCTCCATGAGCAGTTCGTGGGGCGTGCCGACCTGCAGCACCTCGCCTTCCTTCATGACCGCGATGCGGTCCGCGAGCAGCAGGGCTTCCATCATGTCGTGGGTGACCAGGATAACGGTCAGGTCGAGCTTGCGCTGGATCGCCCTGAATTCGTCCCGTAATTGCCCCCTGGTGACCGGATCGAGGGCGCCGAAAGGTTCGTCCATGAGGACGACTTCAGGGGATGCCGCCAGCGCCCGGGCAACGCCGACCCGTTGCTGCTGGCCGCCGGACAGTTGCATCGGATTGCGCTCGCCGTATTCCTCCGCCGGCAGGCCGACGAGTTCGAGCGCCTCGCGGCAGCGGCGATCGGTCTCTTCCCGGGTCCATTGCAGGAGCCGCGGCACGGCCGCGACGTTTTCCATGACGGTGTAATGGGGAAAGAGACCGATGCCCTGGAAGACATAACCGATATTGCGTCGCAGCGCCTGGGGATTGCGGTCCATGACGTCGCGGCCGCCGACGAAGACCTCCCCGGCGTCAGCTTCCTCGAGCCGGTTGATCATCTTCAGCGTGGTGGTCTTGCCGCAGCCGGACTCGCCGATGAGACCCAGCAGTTCGCCTTTTTCGATCTTGAGACTTACGCCGGCGACCGCAAGCGTCGCGCCGTTATCGTAGCTTTTGCTGACGTTCCGTAGCTCGATCATACGCACCGGAGCATACTTCAATTCCGTTTACTACGCTCGGTGGGAGAATTCTTGAACGGTGTGAGTCGCCGTCGGGTGGCGGGGGGTTCAGCGGGCGTGCGAGGCATGGATGCCGAGCCCGAAGCCTACGTGGATGTACTTGTGGCGTCCGCTGAACCCCCCGCCACCCGACGGCGACGGATCGGAGTCCCTACCGGCGGTCTTCCTCTTCCATTTCCTCGTGGAATTCGGCCAGTTCTTCGATGTCGAAGCGGCGGCCGAGGGCGCTGATGTCTTCCATGCGGATGTTGCCGACGATATTGCCGAGCACCACTTCGCCGTCTTCGGAGACGACCATCAGTGCGATGCCGTAGACCTCGGCGTCGTCTTCGGAGAAGTTAAGAAAGATATCCACCTGGTCATCGTCGTCGCGCACCCGGACCACACGTTCCCAGCCGTCTTCTTCAAGGCCCGCCGAGAGTTCATTCATCGTCGTGGCCACTTCCGTCACGTCGCCGACTATGTCTTCATAGACGTGCAGGCGCACGTTGAGCAGTCGGGAAACGAAGCCCGCGGCTTCCACGTCCTCTTCGGGAATGGCCTCGGTTACCAGGCGGAGCAGCGGCTCGCGCAAGGTGACTTCCACCACCGGTTCCGCGTCCACCAGACCGCGCAGATCGGCAAAGTCCACATAGCCTGGATGATTTTCCGCGGCGGCGGCCCAATTGGCGAATACCGTCAGGGCGCAGGCCGCGATTACTTGCGGGGTTGTTTGCTTAGCTGTTTGCATTGCTTCTCTCCTTGTCGAGTATCGTTGCCGGCGCTAGATCGGATCGTTGACGTCGGGGACGGCATCGCCCCCCCGGTCGACCGACAAGGCCGGCAGGCTGAGTACCGGCAGGACGGTCATCCTGTCGCCTAACCGGGTACGCATGGATTCGGAAATCTCGTTCATGGTCTGGATCGTGGTGTTCAGATCCTGAATCGCCATCACCAGGTCTTCTCTTGTGTATTGATCATCGGCGGCGATTTGCGGCTCCTCGGGAACCGGTGCGCTGACTTGCAGCCAGACCGCTACCGCCGCCAGCGTTGCGAATGCGGGAACCGCCAGTCGCAGCCATGGTTCTCCGGCAAGTGCCTGCAAACGCTCGCTCCAGCTTGCGGAAGGGCTTTCGACCTGCTCGTACACCCGCTCGATCAGATCCTGCGGCAGTTCCGGCCGGGGCATGTCCAGCATGACGTCGCGCAATGAGCGCGCCAGCAGAAACTCGCGCGCGCAATCCGGACGGGAGCGGATGAGCTCCAGCGCCGCTTGCTGCTGTTTCGCATCGAGTTCGTTGTCGAGCAGAGCGTCCATCTGCAACTGGACGATTTCGAATTCCGTACTTGTGCTATTGCTCATACTTTTCTACCTGCTGTTTTCGGCTCGCGCCGATTCCAGTGTTACCAGATTCTCTTCCACCGTTCCGTGTACGCTGCCGAAGGTGCGGCGCAAGTTCTCGTCTTCGCGCAGCTTTCTCCTGCCCCGGTGCAGATACACCTTTACCTGGCTTTCGCTCATTTCCAGCGCACCTTGCATGTCCGCGTAACTCATGCCCTGGATATCGCGCATGATCAGCAGCGAACGGAACGGCTCGTCAAGCGCCTGGATCGATTCAAGCACGGCTTCGCGCAGCCGTTCCCGGTCGCGGGCCTCGCCCTGGTCTTCGCCGCCGGGCCGGATGTCGGGCCGGGCGTCGGGCTCGATACGGTCATCGCGCCGGGACTCCGCGAGTTGCTGCTTGCGGATATGGTCCACGACGGCATTGCGCGTCACCCGCATCAGCCAGGCCATGATCTTGTCGGGATCGACTCTGCGCCAATGCTGCCAGAGCTTGACGAGCACCTCCTGGGTGACGTCGTCCGCGTCCTGTCTGCTGCGCAGGCTGTAGCAGGCAAAGGCGTAAACCTTTTGTCCGTATTGCTCTACCGCTCGCGTGTATTCGCCGTTCATATTTGCCGCTAGACGGAATCGAGCGGCAAAGGTTACCGCAAGGGGGACGAAAACGCCGGATTTTGCCGAATGGCGGCGCCGTGATAGAGTCGAAAAACGCTCAAGCCCCTCGCAGCATGGCTCGCCCAGGAACAGGAGAAGACCAATGAAATTGATCGTTGCGATCATCAAGCCCTACAAGTCGGATGACGTGCGGGAAGCGGTTTCCGAACTCGGCGTCAGCGGAATGACGCTTACCGAAGTAAAGGGATTCGGACGCCAGAAAGGCCACACCGAACTTTACCGCGGCGCCGAATACGTAATCGACTTTCTGCCCAAGGTGAAACTCGAGATCGCCGTCGAAGACGGTCTGGCCGACCAGGTGGTGGAAGCCATCTGCAAGGCGGCCGCCACCGGCAAGATCGGCGACGGCAAGATTTTTGTCAGCGACCTCGAACAGACCATTCGCATTCGAACCGGCGAAACCGGCAACGAAGCCTTGTAGAAACTTGCGGGAAAACAAATCATGAAATCGAATCGAAAACTCGTAACAAGCCTGCTCGCGCCGGCCTTGCTCCTGTTTCCCGGTCTCGTACTGGCGCAGGACGGGCTCAACGGCGCCAATACTTCCTGGATCCTGACCTCGACCGCCCTGGTGCTGTTCATGACCCTGCCCGGCCTGTCGCTGTTCTATGCCGGCCTGGTGCGGACGAAAAACGTACTGTCGGTGCTGATGCAGTGCTTTTCAATCGCGGTGGTGATTTCCATCGTCTGGCTGCTCGTGGGCTACAGCATCGCTTTCGGCCCCTCGGAATCCGCCTGGTGGGGAGGTCTCGGCAAGGCCTTCTTCAGCGGCGTGGACGCCGGCGCGATGTCGGGCGATATACCGGAAACGGTATTCGCCGCCTTCCAGATGACTTTCGCGATCATCACCCCGGCGCTTATCGTCGGCGCCTTCGTCGAACGCATAAAGTTCAGCTCAATGCTCGCGTTCACCGTGCTCTGGGCATTGCTGGTCTACTTTCCCGTGGCCAACTGGGTCTGGGGCGGCGGCTGGCTGGGACAAATGGGGCTGATCGACTTCGCCGGCGGCACCGTGGTGCATCTCACGGCCGGCGTCGCGGCCCTGGTGCTCGCGCTGGAACTCGGCAGACGCGACGGCTTTCTGACCTCGTCGGTGGTGCCGCATAACCTGACCATGAGCTTCACCGGCGCCGCCATGCTGTGGGTCGGCTGGTTCGGCTTCAACGCCGGCAGCGCCCTGGCCGCGGACAATGCGGCCGGCATGGCGCTATATGTCACGCATACCTCGGCCGCCGCGGGCGCGCTGACCTGGATGGTGCTCGACTGGTTCAAGTTCGGCAAGGCCAGCGGCCTCGGCGCGATCACCGGCATGGTGGCCGGCCTGGCGACGATTACGCCGGCGGCCGGTTCGGTTGGCCCAATGGGCGGCCTGTTGCTGGGACTGATCGGCGGCGTGATCTGCTATTTCGTCACGATCTATATGAAGCAGAGACTGAAGGTCGACGACTCCCTCGACGTTTTTCCGGTGCACGGCATCGGCGGCCTGACCGGCACCCTGCTCGCCGCGGTGCTCGTATCCGGCGGTCTGGGCGTATTCAGCGGCACGGGCATGCCCGACGGCATGACCGTGGGTTCCCAGTTCATGGTGCAGCTCATAGGCGTCGTCGCCATCGGGTTCTATACCGGCGTGCTGACCTGGGTCATCGTCAAGATCGTATCAATGGTCATGGGTCTGCGCGTCAGCGCCGAAGAAGAGCAGATCGGGCTCGACATCACCGAGCACGACGAGAAAGGCTATTCAATGTAGCAGCGGAGCCTGATTTCATGAACCACAATCTGAAAATCGCCGTGGCCGCGCTGTTTTGCGGCCTGGCTACTCCCGCCCTGGCTGCCGATTTGCCGATGGATTCGCCGGAAAACGTCGGCGTTTCGCCGGAGCGTCTGCAGCGGGTCACCGACACGATGCAGCGCTATATCGACGAAGACCTGCTCGCGGGCACGATCACCCTGCTCGCCCGGGACGGCAAGGTCATTCACCTGGAGTCCCAGGGGTGGCGGCACAGGGAGGCCGGCGAGGAAATGACCGAAGACAGCATCTTCGTAATCATGTCGATGACCAAGCCAATCGTCTCCACGGCCCTCATGATGCTGTACGAGGAGGGCCGTTTCCTGCTTACCGACCCGATCACCGACTGGGTTCCCGAGTTGGCCGACAAGAAAGTGATCGTGCGCGATGAATTCGGAACCCGCCGCGTGCCCCCGGCGCGGCCGGTCACGATTCGCGACGTACTCGCGCACACCGCCGGAGTCGATCCGAACCGGGCCGACCTGAGCGAAGCGGAGCAGCAACTGCTGGGCCGCGCCGCGACCCTGGAAGAGACGATCGTGCAGCGCGCGCCGCTGCCGCTCGACTTCCATCCCGGCGACGAATGGCGCTATGGCAGTTCAACCGACTACGTGGCCTTGCTGGTCGAGCGGGTTTCCGGGCAGCCGTTGCGCGAATTCCTGCGCGAGCGCATTTTCGAACCGCTGCAGATGAACGACACGCATTACATCGTTCCCGCCGACAAGGTGAATCGCGTGGCCGCGGTCTACAGCCCGAGCGGCCCCGAGCGAACCGTCGAACTCATGCGCGCGCCCGAATATCGTGACACCACGTATTTCGGCGGCGTGGCCGGATTGTCATCGACGATTTCGGACTATTGGCGCTTCGGCCAGATGATCCTCAACGGCGGCGAACACGACGGCGTGCGCCTGCTGAGTCCGAAAACCGTCAGCCTGATGATCAGCAACCACACCGGCGACAAGGACATTTACGTGCGCGGCCCCGGCTACTATTTCGGCCTCGGCTTCGGCGTGCTCGACGACGCCGGGGTCAGCCGCGACCCGCTGACTCCGGGCAGTTTCACCTGGGGCGGCGCCTGGGGCACGCTGTTCTGGGCCGACCCGGTGGAGAACATGGTCGGCATCCTGATGACCCAGATCAGTTCCTACGGCCACATCAACGTGCGCAACGACTTCGGCGTCACCGCCATGCAGTCGATCGTCGACAGCTACGCGGCGCGGCCGTATACCGTGGCGCCGTATCCGGTACTCGACTAGTCGCTGGTGGGTCTGGTGAGCCGCACCGGCGCCGCGCTGGATTCAGGCGGCGCCGGCGGGCGATTGATACAGGCTCGTCAATACGTGTAGGTGAATTCCATGCCGTAGAGGCGCGGCACCGTGGTGCCCGCGTTGTGGCGGAAGAATTCGGCTTCTCCCTGGCGCAGGACCTGAAGGTTCGCCACTTCGTCGAAGATGTTATTGACGAAGCCGGTAACGAGCCAGTTGCCGTTCGATGAAGTCCATGTGGCGCGCAGGTCCGCGCGACCGAAGGCTTCCGCCTTTTCGTCTTCGGACTGGAAGGGCGAGAAATACACATCGTCGGTCCAGCTATAGATACCATACAGATCGAATTGCGAGCCGCCGGCAAGCGGGATCATGTAACCGCCCCAGAGAGTCGCCTTTCCTTCCGGCACCTGCAGAAGCTGATTGCCCTTGATGTCCTGGGTCAGGCTTTCGAACTCCGGGTACAGGGAGCCGGGCACCCTGTGGTTGCTGCTGTCGCTGATCAACAGGGTGTCGGAATACTCGCTGGGCGTGTAGCTGAAACTGCCGCCGAGAGTCAGATTGTCGTTCACCAGCCAGGTGCCCTCGGCTTCGATGCCGAACACCCTGGCGCCGGGCGCCTCAAGCACCGAGGTGGAGGTTCCGCCGATCGTCGTTACCTCGACGCCAACCGTGTGAATATTGTCGTAGTCGTAGAGATAGAACGATCCGTTCAGTTGCATCGTGTTGTTGAGCAACCGGGTCTTGTAGCCGATCTCGTAGGCGGTCAGCTCTTCGGGATCGTATGTCGGCGTATTGCTGAAGAAAACCAGATTGTATCCGCCGGAGCGGTAGCCCGAGGTTGCGGAGAAATACACCAGGGCGTTATCGGTCACGTTCCAGTCGAGATTGACGCGCCCGGTGGTTCTTCGGTCGGTGCGCTTGAAGGGCCGATACACGCTCAGGGCGAAGGGGATGCCGCCGTTGGTTACCTTTTCGGTCGGAACGATCAGGTTGCCGTTGCCGTCGTCCACCAGGCCGCCGTTGACGCGATTGACCGCCGCGAGGCCGCCGTAGAGCGCGAGGAAGGAGGTGGCGCCGGTTTCCGAATAGCGCCACAGGTTTTCCTCCGCCGTTACCTGGTCTTCGGCGTAACGCACGCCAAGCGTCAGGGAGAAGGTCTCGTTGATGTCCCACACGCCCTGGGTATATGCAGCGAAGGCTTCACGCTGCGTCTGCGTGTGGTAAAGCAGATCCGAACCCCTGGTTCCCGGGCCGTTGGTCACGTTCAGGTTGGGATTGGTGTTGTCGTCGCCGTACCAGGCGGAGGTTTGCAGGTTGTTGCCGCCGTTGTTCCGCTGACAGGATTCCGCGGGGCTTGCCACTTCGCATGATTCCCTGGCGCTGTACAGATCGACCATGGGTCTGCCCGCGAACGCCAGGGTGGAGGCGTTGATGCCGGCGAGACCCGGAGCGCCGATGGCGGCGGCCGCCGCCGGGTGCAAGGCCGTGTTGTCTTCATAGGGGTCGATCATTCGCGCCTGACCGATGGAAGTGTAATAGTCGCCGCGCTGATCGATGGTGGCGTCGTACACGAAGTAGCCCGAAGTGATGGATACGGTATCGCTGACGTCATAGAAGGCCTGGATCTCATGGGAGCTGTAGTCGGCTTCGTGATTCACGTAAAACTGGCGGTCGTGAAACATGCTCCCGGTATTGTCGTCATCGGTGGTGCGCTTGTAGGTGAGTTCGTTGAGTCCATACAGATATCTCAATTCCAGGCGGTCGCTGACGGTCCAGGTTGCGCTGAGTTGCGTTCCCTGCTGTTCGAAGACTTCGCTGTTCAATCCATTGGTTGCCGCGCACAGGTCGCCCCCGTCTATTTCGCCCGGAAACACGCATGCGTTGTATCTTGCCGCGGTCGCGGGGGAAGTGAAATTGAATCCGTCGAGCGAGGCCGCCGCATTGAGATAACCGTTAAAGCCGCCGGGGTCGATTCCCGCGCGGTTGGGCTGGGCCTGACCGACAACGCCCGTGACGGGATGGGTAAACGTCAGAATCGGCTGGCTCCGGTCGTACCAGTCGTTGCTGTCGTAGTTCGCCATATCGGTGTTGTCGGGGTCGATAAATCGATACCCGGGCACCAGCGAAGTGGTATTGCGATTCGGATTGCCCTCTTCGTTCAGCACCACCAGACCGCCGCCGTTGGAGCCGCCGAAGGACCGGTCGATTTCCATGAAATTCTGGCGCAGGTTGACCTCAACGTCGTCTCTCGGCGTCCACCTGAACTGACCGGCGACGTTTTCGGTGCCGAGACTGTCGATATCTCCGCCGGTGCCGATATCCTTCACGATGCCGTCCCGGTCGCGGAGGCTGAAATTGACGCGGGCCGAGAGCGTGTCATCGACCAGGGGGGTGTTGAACATCCCGTACCATTCGTTGGTGCCGAAGTTCCCCAGAATCGATTTGAACGAATAATCCACCTCGTCCGCGGGCGGGTTGTACAGCACATTGATGGCGCCGCCCACGGCGTTGCGGCCGTAAAGCGTACCTTGTGGCCCGCGCAATATTTCAATCCGCTCGACATCCCAGAACGTGGCGGCGGTGGCCGTCAGCAAATCTTCGGAATAGATGCCGTTCATGTAGGTGGCGACGCCGGGATCGCCCCCAAGTGCGCGAAAATTCCGGCCCACCCCGCGAATCGTCGAATCGTAGGGCTGAATCGTCGTCGCCGGTATGAAGTTCTGCAAATCTTCCTGATTGCGAATGCCGAAGTCTTCGAGCGTTTCGGCGGTAAACGCGGTGATGGATATCGACGTATCCTGAATCGACGCTTCCCTGCGCTCCGCGGTCACGATCACTTCTTCGATTTGCCTCGGGCCGTCGTCGTCCTGGGCGAATGCCGCGAGTGGCGCGCCGGCCGTAAAAGTGAGAATTGATGCGCCGACAAGCGCCCCGATATTGCTGGCAGGATGTTTCATTTCCCCCTCCCCTGAATAACGCCTTCTTGATTGCTGATTGGTTCAGAACCAATTGCAAGAACCAGCATATGACACTACCTGCTCTCCAGCAACTGATAAATCCGGTTGATGGCCCTGGGGTCGACCCCCGGGCCCTGGATCTGCGGGAAGTTGCCGGCATGGGCGGTCATGTCGATGGTGGCGGCGGCTTCAGACGCCGGTACGTCGTTTTCGTACATTTCCGCCGCGGCGGTCCAGAGGTCGCCCAGATAGGCCTGGAAGTTGTCGATCGGCTCGCGGCTGCGCATCACCGGACCGTGTCCCGGCAGCCAGATGTCGAAATCGAGCGTCTTCAGCCCTTCCAGCGCGGCGGGCCATTCGTCGACGTGGCCGTCGCCCATGTAGGCGAGTCCCGGCAGCATCATGTCGCCGGTGAAGACGACGCGTTCCTGCGGCAGGAAAATGACCACGTCGCCGCCTGTATGGGCGCGGCCGAAATGATGCAGTTGAATCTCGCGGCTGCCTCCCGCGACGACCTGAAACAAGGTCATCTTGCGGTCGAGAGTGATGTTCGGCGGCGTCGGCACGACTTCCTGGATCGCGTTCATGTAGTCGCTTTGCACTCGATGCCTCTCCTCGAGTTCGGCGCGCAAGCGCGGATCGTTCTCGTTGGCGGCCTGTTCCTCGAGCTGGGCGACCAGGGTGGGCACGGGGTCGGAGAAACTGCGGAAGGTATTTTCTTCCAGCACATTGCCGATATCGCCGTTCAACTTTGCGCGGGTGAATTCGTGACCGATGATTTCGACGCCTTCGGGAAAGGCCTGGTTGCCGTGGGCATGGTCGAAATGGTAGTGGCTGTTGACGAGATAGCGCACGGGCTTGTCGGTGACGGCCGGGATCGAATCGATCAGCGCCCGGGCGGCGGCCGGGGTAACGTGGGAATCCACCACCAGCGCATCGAATTCGCCGACCAGCACCATGGCGTTGCTCATGGTATGAACGGCGCCGGTCCCCATGACGTGCCAGACGCCTTCGGCCACTTCCTCGAAGCGGTGCGTATCTGATTCGACCACGCGCTCCTGGGCGGCGATCTGCCCGGCGGCGAGACCCGCGAGCAGCAGGCACAGCCAGCGTATTCCCGTCATTGTCGTTTTCATCGGCGTTCCCCGTTGGTAAGGACTGGATTTTCTGCGGCAAACATTAGCCCAAGCATCCAGCCGTGTAAACCAAAGGCCTACCGTGGAATGAGAGGCGCGATTTTGGCTTGTTCGCGGAGCAGGTACTTTTGTACTTTGCCGGTTGAGGTTTTTTTGATCGGACCCCAGACGACTTTCTTGGGCATCTTGAAGCCGGCGAGTTCGGAGCGGCAGTAGGAGACGAATTCCTGCTCGGTCATATCTTCGCCGTCCTTCAGGCAGACGAAAGCGCAGGGCACTTCGCCCCATTTGTCGTCCGGCGAGGCCACCACGGCGGCCTCGAGAATCTTGGGATGGCGGAACATGATGGATTCGAGTTCGAGCGAAGAGATGTTCTCACCGCCGGAGATGATGATGTCCTTGGAGCGGTCCTTGATCTGGCAATAGCCGTCCTCGTACCAGACCGCCAGGTCGCCGGAATGAAACCAGCCGCCCCGGAACGATGCCTCGGTGGTGCGGGGGTTTTTCAGATAACCCTTCATTACCAGGTTGCCGCGCATGAAGATCTCGCCCATGGATTTGCCGTCTTTCGGGACGGGCTCGAGCGTTTCCGGGTCCGCCACCATGAGCTCGTCCTGCAAGGGCGCGCGCACGCCCTGGCGCGCGAGCATCTCGGCGCGTCCGTCCACGTCGAGATCGGCCCATTCGTCCTGGGGCTCGCATACGACGCAGGGGCCGTAGGTCTCGGTCAGTCCATAGGCGTGGACGACTTCGAATCCCATGTTCTCCATGCCGGCGATCACCGCGGCCGGCGGCGCGGCGCCGGCGGTCATGGCGCTGACCTTGTGCCCGATGCCCTCGCGCAGTTCCGCGCGGGCGTTGATCAGGGTATTGAGCACAACGGGGGCGCCGCAGAAATGGGAGACCTTGTGGCGCTTGATGGCCTCGAACATCGCCTCGTCGCGCACGTGGCGCAGGCAGACGTTCACGCCGGCCACCACAGCCAGGCTCCAGGGAAAGCACCAGCCGTTGCAATGGAACATCGGCAGCGTCCACAGATAGACCGGATGCGCCGTCATCTTCCAGCACAGCACGTTTGAAACGGCGTTCAGATAGGCGCCGCGATGATGAAAGACCACACCCTTGGGGTCGCCGGTAGTGCCCGAGGTGTAGTTGAGCGTGATCGCCTGCCATTCGTCATCGATCTGGAAACAGCGATAGTCCGGATCTCCGGTGCCGATGAACGCTTCATAGTCCTGCTCGCCGAGCAATTCGCCGCCTTCGTAATAAGGGTCGTCGATGTCGATCACCAGAATTTCGTGTTCGACGATTTCCAGCGCCGCCTTGATCGTGGCGCTATGCTCCCGGTCTGTGAACAGCACCCTGGTCTCGGCGTGGCCAAGGATGAATGCGATGGCTTTCGGGTCGAGCCGGGTGTTGAGCGCGTTCAGCACCGCGCCGATCATCGGCACGCCGAAATGCGCCTCGAAAGTCTCCGGCGTGTTGGCGCCCATGAAGGAAACCGTGTCGCCCTTGCCGATGCCGATGCGGGCCAGGGCCGAAGCGAGCAGGCAGCAGCGCGTATAGGTCTGCGACCAGGTGTAGGTCGTGTCGCCATGGACGATCGAAGTCCGGTCCGGGTACACGCTCGCGCAGCGTTCGATGAAACTCAGCGGCGTAAGATGCGCGAAATTGGCGGCATTCTTGTCAAGCGACTGTTCGTAGATATTCTCGCTGTTCATAGATACTCGTTTCCTTCAGGCGTTTGCCGGCGCAAGTGGTCTAAATGGAGTCCATGTCTCCCGCGGTCAACCACCATGCCCCACGGGGAAGCGCGGAATCCGGGCCTGGATTCCAGGCGTTAAAGGGTATCTCAATCCCCAAATTCTTCTCAACGCGGTCCTGCCAGGACAGGCGCTCCACCCAGGCGCTGGTGAGCCACATCGTGAGCGCTCCAGGTTCTTCGCGGGAATCGGTCCATTGCCGCACGGTCGCGACGATTTCGTTCATGCGCGCAAGCGGCGCCACGACATCCATCAGCAGCCATTGCTCCTCGTGACGCTTGAGCACGGCAACGGCGAAAGCTTCGCTCTCGCGCGACAGCAGCAGGGGAAAATACGCGCCCGCGTACGGATGCCGGAAATAGCGGTAGTCCAGATATTCGCCATGGCGCTTGCCGATCACGCCGTCTCCGAAATCCTTCCGCATGGCCCGCCACAACTCGTCAACAGAATTTCCATGCGATTCTGCAAGCTGGTTATCGTGCAGTCGCAGCGATTCTACTCGCAGTTCCGGGATCGACCCCGGCAATTCGCCGAACGACAGTTCGACGTAGTCGTCGACCTTGCCGTAGAGCCCGAGCCTGACCGCGGTTTTCATGACGGGCTTGTTTGGAAAGCCGAAGCCGAGAACGTGGTCGACGGTATAGCCGATTTCGCGCTCGAACAAGGTCGCCGTCATGTGAAAATACAGGCTGTTGCGCCCGTATTGCCTGCGCACCGCAGGCTTGACCATGACATCGCAGCCCTGGAAGGCGAGCCGGTCTTCGCCGAAATAGTCGATCTCCCGCGCCACGCCGCCATAATGCGCGATGACCGGTGCGCCCGGTTCGGTCCGGGCGACGATACAGGTGCCCTTTCCGTCTCCGTACTTCCAGCGCCACAAGGCCGGATCGAACTTTTCGCCGAAACTCTCTTCGAAGATCTCCGCGACTTCCTCCGGCTCGAACGAGTCGATGTCGCCGAGGTCGAGTTCGCTCCAGGGTCCTCCGGCTTTCGGATTGAATTCAAAGACAAAGCACTCGAATCGGCGATGGCCGCTTTCGAACTCCGCCGCCAGGGCATCGAGTTCTCGCGCCAGCTTGCGTTCGCTCTCATCTACGAGAGAACGCGCTTCCGCAACCGACAGCCTGGCCTTGTCGGTCCAATCGATCGTTTCCAGCAGGCGGAAGCCGAGCCGGTCGGCCAGTTGCAGCAAGGAAAACTCGGTCGGCAGACCGGATTTCAGAATCGTCTCGACATCCCGCAGGAATTCTCCGGCCAGGAGCAGTTTCCCCCCGTCCTTCAGCATCTTGCGAGCCCGGCACAACAGATGCATTTGCTCCTTGTAGTGAATGGTTCCGCTATGCAGCACGCAGTTCCAGCTTCGATCCCGCCCGTCCGATTCACTGCCGACCGGCACTCGCTGAAAATCCGCCCGAGTATTCACCCATTGTTCCGGCAGACCCGCCAACGGATTTTCCGACTCGCCGGTTTCGAGCGGTAGATACGCGGGGCCTTCCATGGTGTTGGCCATGGCAGCGGCGGAACCGCCGGCCGGCGTCCTGGAACGTACGATTCGTTCAAGCAGTTTCCGGGATTCCCCGGCGAGTCCGAAAGTCATGGGTTGCAAGCAATGCAGATCAAGGCGAGGCAATATAGCCTGCGCTCCGCGTTTTTCCTAGTTCGACAATGTAAACTAGCGCCATGCGGCAATTTCCCGGACTCAACAGACTCGCGGCCTGGCTGATCCCCGTCCAATCCGGCGACACCAGTCTCACCCGCCAGGGGCTCCAGCGCCTGCTCCTGTTGCGCGCCTTCGTCACCGGCGCGAGTTGCGCCGGCCTGTTCGCGCTGATGCTGTTTCCGGGCCTGGATGTCCCCGGAAGCTTTATCGCCGGCCTCGTCGCCGCCATCGTCGTTTCCATCCTGCTCGGATACTGGCGTTTGAATCTGAGCCGGCCCATCGGCAACACCGAACTGTTTCTGCACATCCTCGTTGACGTGGTTTTCCTGGTATTGCTCCTGCTCAATACCGGCGGCGTCGGCAATCCGCTGATTTCCTATCTGCTCGTGCTGCTCGCCGTCACCGCCACCTTGCTGCCGCGCGCATTCGTGAATTCCTTCGCTGTCGGCAGCATTCTCATCTACACCTTCTTCCTGCTGCTCGACCTCTCGGCGGAACAGAATATGCCGGGCATGAGCGGAAACGCCCAGGACATGTTCGAATTGCATCTTGTCGGCATGTGGGTAATTTTCGTCGTCAGCGCGGTCCTGATAACCGTCTTCATCAGCGCCATGGCGATCGCCGTGCGCGACCGCGAGCATCACCTGGCGGAAGCGCGCGAAAACGAAATGCGCAACGAACAGCTCGTCGCCATCGGCACGCTGGCCGCCGGCACCGCCCACGCACTTGGCACTCCGCTTTCCACCATGGCGGTCATCCTTAACGACCTGGACGATCCCGAGCGGGAAAACCTCGAAGGCGATTCCGTCAAGCAGGAAATCGGCCTGTTGCGCGAACAGGTCAGTCGCTGCAAGCATTCCATAAACCAGTTGATCCGGTATTACCACAAGGACGATCCCAGCGCCCGGGAACGGGTCACGCTCGCCCGTTTCGCGGCCGACATCCAGGACTACATTCTCAACGTTCATCCCGCCGCCAGGGTCGAATTCAAGCTGGCGGCCGAGCCGGAAACGCCGCTCGACGTCGAACCGAGCCTGCGCCACGCGGTGATCAACATCATCGAAAACGGCATCAAGGCGGCCCGGAAGACTGTCGATGTCGACTACGCGCTGGACCCGGAAGACGCGCGGAATCTGCTGATCAGCGTCACCGATGACGGTCCGGGAATTCCCGAGGAAGTGCTTGAGCGCATCGGCGAGCCGTTCGTTTCCCGGCGCAAGGACAGCATGGGGCTTGGCATCTTCCTCGCCAATGCCGCCTTGCGCCGGGCAGGCGGCAATATCGAGATGTTCAACCGGCAGGCAGGCGGCGCGCTGACGCTGATTCGCTTGCCGCTGACGAGCGAAGCCGTCTCATGAATGTCAGCGAAGGCAAATTACTGCTCGTGGAAGACGACGAGGCCTTCGCCTGGGCCGCGAGCCGGGCGATGGAACGCAGGGGCTATGAAGTCAGGCACGCCGGCGAGTTCGAACGGGCGCGGAACCTGGTGGAAGACGAGGATTTCGAATATGCCGTGCTCGATCTCAATCTCGGCAATTGCACCTCTCTCGACCTCATCCTGCCCTTGCGCGAACGGAATCCAGACATGCGCATCCTGGTGCTGACCGGCTATGCCAGCATCGCCACGGCGGTGCGGGCGATCAAGCTCGGCGCCGACAATTACCTGGCGAAACCCGCGGACACCGACGAGATATTGACCGCCCTGCTGACCGATTCAGAGCCTGATGCTGATGCCGAACTACTGCCCATGTCGGTGCGGCGCCTCGAATGGGAACATATCCAGAAAGTGCTCGAACAAAACAATGGCAACATCTCGGCCACCGCGCGACAACTCAACATGCATCGCCGCACCTTGCAGCGCAAATTGCAGAAGCGGCCCGTCCAGCGCTGAAGCGAATAAAGATCAACCCGGACGGAAAAGGATATGCCGATGACTCACGAACAGATTCTCGCCGCCGCGGGCCTCGGCGCCGCCGAATTGAGCGGCGGCGCGCTCGCGGTGCGATCGCCCATCGACGGCGCCATCGTTGCCCGCGTGCATGAAACCGATCCCGCCGAAATCCCCGCGATCGTTGACCGGGCCCGGAGCGCCTTTCGGGCCTGGCGCGAGGTTCCGGCGCCCCGCCGCGGGGACCTCGTGCGCCTGCTCGGCGAGGAACTGCGCGCCGGCAAGGAACGGCTGGGCGCGGTAGTAACCCTCGAAGCCGGCAAGATCGTCTCCGAGGGCCTCGGCGAAGTCCAGGAAATGATCGACATCTGCGACTTCGCCGTCGGCCTGTCGCGGCAGCTGTACGGCAAATCCATCGCCTCCGAGCGTCCCGGCCACAGGATGACCGAAAGCTGGCATCCGCTCGGCCCCTGCGGCGTCATCACCGCGTTCAATTTTCCG
Source organism: Gammaproteobacteria bacterium (assembly GCA_009844085.1). Classification (GTDB taxonomy): domain Bacteria; phylum Pseudomonadota; class Gammaproteobacteria; order Pseudomonadales; family Pseudohongiellaceae; genus UBA9145. Next base: position 42,326 of record VYCF01000041.1, read on the forward strand.
GTGGCGGTGTGGTCCTGGAACGCCGCCCTGGCGCTGGTCTGCGGCAATCCCGTGATCTGGAAACCCTCGGAAAAGACGCCGCTGACCGCGATTGCGACGATGAAGATCATGCAGCGGGCGATCGAACGATTCGGCGGAGACGCGCCGGAAGGACTCGTCCAGACGATTATCGGCGGAGCTGAAGCCGGCGATGCGCTGGTCTCCTCTCCAGACGTGCCGATCGTCTCGGCGACCGGCTCGACGCGCATGGGCGCCGTGGTCGGACCGAAAGTCCTGGGGCGCTTCGGCCGGCCGATCCTGGAACTCGGGGGCAACAACGCCATGATCGTCGCTCCCTCGGCCGACCTCGCCATGGCCGTGCGCGCGATCGTCTTTTCGGCCGTGGGAACCGCCGGCCAGCGTTGTACCTCGCTGCGGCGGCTGATCGTCCACAAATCGATCAGGGACGAACTCGTCGCGCAGGTCGCCAGGGCGTATTCGGGCCTTACGATCGGCGACCCGCGAGATGAGGGAGTGCTCGTTGGCCCATTGATCGACGAGCGGGCCGGCGACGCCATGCTGGCGGCCCTGGACCGAGCCCGCGGCGAAGGCGGCGAAGTGACCGGCGGCGAAGCCGTGCGCGGTGGCGTCCCCGCCGGCGGAATCTATGTGAGCCCGGCCATTGCCGTAATGCCCGGGCAATCCGAAACGGTGCGAACCGAAACCTTCGCGCCGATCCTCTATGTCATGGGATACGAGACCCTGGACGAGGCAATCGCCATGCATAACGACGTGCCCCAGGGACTTTCCTCGTGCATTTTCACGCTCGACGTGCGCGAAGCCGAGACCTTCCTGTCCGCCGTCGGTTCCGATTGCGGCATCGCCAACGTCAACATCGGCCCTTCCGGCGCGGAAATCGGCGGCGCGTTCGGCGGCGAAAAGGAAACCGGGGGCGGCCGCGAATCGGGTTCGGACGCATGGCAGGGATACATGCGCCGCCAGACGAGTACGGTGAACTATTCGACCGCGCTGCCGCTGGCCCAGGGCGTGAAATTCGACATATGATCGATAACGAATTTTTTGGGAATAATATCGAATGGTTAACGTGAATCCCGGCGGGCGAGGCATGCCTCGCCCCTACAACCGGCCTGCGTGGAACCGTAGGGGCTGGGCACGCCCAGCCCGTGGTCGGGTCAACCGCCTTCGCGCCAACTATTGGATACAGGCTCCGATCTTTTCCATGATTTGTGTCCGTGTATCCCTCCCGACAGCGGACTTCTCGGCGAGAACGAACACACCCCTGCCGTTGCTCTTGCGTTCCCATAACTCACCGATGGCTCGTTTCTCTGCGGTGTCGCTACCTTCTGCGATATGAGCGCCTTTGTACTCCACGACCAATAGCCGACCGTCTTCCAGCATCGCCACGAAATCCGGATAGAACTTGCCACTAGAGGTGGGTAGCCAGAACGAGGCGTCATGTTTCGCGACGTTTCTTATCCAGTACTTGACTTTGGGCAGGCTATCGATGACCTGGGCGCAATGAAACTCTTCACCGTCTTCTGCGCCATCGAATGCAGGGACGTTCCTGGGGCCGAGAAAATGCCTGCCGGGTTTCCAGTTGCCGCGATAGCGGCGCTGGTTTAGATACATGCCGTCTTTGAATGCGAAAGCGTGATCGAATGAGACTTCGGGCTTGGCCCCGGGCGCGAACAAGTGCTGCTCATAGACCCCTTCCCTAACCTTCTGACGGATTGCTGAGATTTTTTCTCGCACCTTCCGGGCCAGAATAAACTTGCAGCGCATCAACGCGGTTATGTGCAGACTGCGTGAGACGACCAAATGGTTCACAACTTGGCTCAACCAGCCCACCAAGTCGCTTTGGCCGACATCCGGCTGGCGAACCTCGCGGTCAAGCCACAAAACCAGCACCTCGGGAGTCCAGCCTTCCACGTCCACATCCAGCGCAAACTGCTGTTCCTCTTTGGTGAACTGATAGGCAACGCGGGCGCCGTCAAGGTCTATTTCGAATGTGTGCGCTGTCTCTCGAATGGCAAATTCGTCCGCCCCCGGCCTCCAGGGATGATCACCGAGCGACCAGTCCGAGTACTCCATGAGCGCGCCGGCGTCCGCAAATTCGAGGCTGCCTTGAACAGCAACCATCAAACGGGGTACCAGGAATTTCTCACCACGCCGGGCTGGCGGCAACATTTTCCGAGACTCGGCGCGGTGACTCGAAACGGCCGCCACGAAGCGCTCGCGCTCCGCGGGAGGCAGCGATTCGAATATCTCCCCTTCAACTCCTTTGTCTATTTCCCCGGCGACAGCAATTTTGGCGTAACCGTCCGCGGTTTCAAGAACTGTAGCTCCTTCACATCGTTTGAGATCGGAAATCAGTTTTTGTCTGGCAGGAATCGTGTAAGTGAAGTGCGATTCTACTTCGTCATCTTCCCGGAACAGATCGTCATCGAAGTTCAACTGGTCCTGCGCCGGCCTAACGCTTTCCCGCGCTTCTTCTTCGTCGAATCCCATTGTCACCAGCTTGTCCACCAATGACTTCGCCGCCTCGCCAAACGAAGGTTCGGAAAGAAACGCATATGCTCTATTCAAGCTGTCAGCCGTGCGCCGCTGAGCGTATGGCATCCGAAGCACCCTGCCGAGCAACTGTTCGACATTTACGGCGCTACGAATTTGCGACACCGAACAAAAGGCGTAGGCGAACGAACAATCCCAGCCTTCCTTCAGCGCCTCGACAGTGATGACGTGCTCGATCGGACAGGCGGGGTCGAACAGATCTATTCCGTCCAAACCGCGCTGATCCCCCGTGGCGACGGCAATCCGGTCTTCAGGGATTCGCTCGACCTCGACAAGATGCCGCTTTAGCACGGCAACCGGGACCTTTCCGTTCTTCTTCTGCGCCTGGAAAAGCACGATCGGGCGAATGAAATCGGGATCGTCTTCGGCAACTTCGGCCAGCGAATTCCGCATGGCTACAGCGCCGTTGACCGCATTCTGCCAGGTTTCGTATTCGGAGAGTATGACCGGTAGTTTGATCATGTCCTCCGCCTTTAGCTCACCAGCAGTAACACTGTGCAAAATATTGGAGTTTGGCCGCGGCGTCGCCGTAAATTCGACGATGGCGCAAGGATTGACACGCGATTGCATTTCACGTGTCAGGCCAGTCACCGCGTTGTGCGCCTCGTCTACAATCATCATGGGTCGATGGAGATGCATGAGGTTGGCGAATGAGAACTTCGGATTGCCGTTCTCCAGCGTCTCAAGTTCAGACGAGGGCGCGGTCAATCCCGTAAAGTGGGATTCCATGTCTTCGTTATGTGCGTAAACCTTGCGACCCTCGGTGTTCGTGACGCGCAAAGTCTGGATTGTGCCGACGACAATGCAACAATTCTCGTGGATGTCGTGCGGGCGAATATGGGCGAAGTCAGCAATATCGAACACGCGCACGCGGCCATCGAACGCTTCGTCCAGAACCCGGCGGTACGCATGACGATGATTTTTGAGCGCCTCGGCGGTCTGACTCCGTATCGTGTTCGTCGGGGTCAGCCACAACACCATCGGCCAGTCCTTCTCGATCCAGGCATCGCGGGCGATGGCGACGGCATGGGCGGCGAGAATCGTCTTGCCGCCGCCCGTGGGGAGACGCAGGCAGACGTAGGGAACATTCTGGAGTCCGGCCAAAGGCTGGTAGTCGCCCCGGAGCGCGCCGAGCCGCCCAACCTGTTCCGGTTCTTGCGTCACAGCCTCATAGGCATTTTCCGGCCCGCCGATGCGAGCTTCCTCAAGGAAACGGCGGAGTACGCCAAGTGTTTCTGACTGGTAACGCTTCAGTTCCACGGCTTTTCTTTAGGCCCGCGCTTCAATATCGTATGGCGTCTGCTTGAAGACAATACGCTCTCGATCAAGGGTCGCCCGCGCTAACCGGGCTTGCTCACCGTAGACTGTGAGCAGCCCGTTGAAGCCTTGCGCGGTCTCAGCAATCGCCTCGCGGATCAGGGCAAGCGTCGTACGGGTGAGCACATTCCCGCCACGAGGGTTCTTGTCGCCCAGGACTCCGTTGTATAGAAGCGCGAAGGCCCGCCCGTCGCGAATGCCCAGAAATGGTGAACCTCTGCCGCCATCCCACGGCGTCCCGGTTTCCGAAAACCAAATGTGCGCGGCCAACACGTCAAATTCGATTTCGGGTTGGATACAACCCAGTTCATCGAATGCAGGCGATCCAAGCCTGAAGAAACGGAATCCGCCGCCGCCCTTCCAGCCGACGATTTTGGAAATCCCACCATTCTCACCCTCTATCACCTTTCGCAGGCGAGAAGTGCAGTGTGTTACTGCATGGTCGCCCATCTCGATTCCGATATATTGTCGCCCCATTTTATGAGCTACAGCAGCCGTGGTGCCGGAGCCAAGGAAGGAATCAAGGATTAGCTCACCGGGGTTAGAGGCAATCTTGAAGATGTGCTCGACAAGGTTTTCCGGCTTTGGTGTAACGAAGGTAACGCCTTCGGTGAACAATTGGTTTATCTGGATTTTTGCGGTTCTATTACTTCCCGCCACACTATGCGGAAAAATGGTTTCTGGTGGCCGTCCGCCGTCACTGTCTGCGTAAATCCGGTAGTAGGCCGTCCAACCTGAGCGCCCTTTCACCCATTCAATTCGGAACTGTTCTTTCCCGACTTTTTCAGGCCCCCAACGCCATCGACCATCCGAGCCGTCAGGCTTCTTGGGGTAAACCGATTGACCGTCCGGTGCAGTCAAAGGAAAGTACATACTTGGTCTTGCCTCACGGGTATCTTCGCCACTGCCCATTGCCCTCAAGGGCTTAAGATAATATCGCCGTCCAGATTCATCCGTTTTGTCATAGTGCTTTGGTACTTGCCCCAAAATCCGATTCACGGAGAAACTGTCAATACTTCGCGCAAAAACTATTACATGGTCGTGACGGGACGAAAAAATCCGAGAGTCCATCTTCGGGCTATCCGATTTTTCCCAAATCACATTCGCTATGAAGTTCGAGCGCCCAAACACCTCATCCATGATGACCTTGAGGTAATGGGCCTCATTGTCGTCAATTGACACCCAGATCGATCCGTCTTCGGCCAGCAATTCCCGCAACATCTCCAACCTTGGCCACATCATTGCGAGCCATTGGGTGTGCTCAAGATTATCGTCGTAGTGCTCGAAGGCAGACCGCGTGTTGTAAGGCGGGTCGATGTAAATACATTTGACGCGGCCCGCATAGAACGGGAGAAGCGCCTTCAGCGCTTCGAGATTATCGCCCTGAATCAGCATGTTACCCGAATCGCGCGCGCCGCTTGACAGTTCGCGTACCTCTTCGAGTAACCGATAGGGCACTCGCTTCGCTGCGCCAATGTCCTCCCCACGTGTGAGCCAATTCAATGTCGGCATGAGTTTCGTTTACCTGTGATTCCCTATTCCTGAATGCAAATCCGCCACTTTTAGCTCGCGAAATCAGCGCTGGACCAAGCTTGCCCGGGTCAGATGAAGACCGCCGTCCACGATCAAAGTCTGTCCGGTAATGGCTGGCGAACCGCTAATGAACTGCAAAATGGCCTCAGCGACGGTTTCAGCGGTCGCGGTACGATGTAGTGGCGTATTCTTAAGTTGCCGGTCGAGCGTGGCTTCATAAGCTCTGTCACCCAGACCCTTGCGCAGCCATTCCCCTTGGATGAATCCCGGACAGACTGTGTTTACGCGTATCTTTGGTCCAAGCGCACGGGCCAGCGACAGCCCCATGGTCACGAGCGCGCCTTTCGAAGCTGCGTAAGCGATACTGCTGCCGATGCCGTCAATCCCGGCGGTTGAGGCCACGTTGACGACATGGCCGCCTTCCTCCTGTGATTCCATTGCTGGTCTCACAGCTCGAATCATCTGATAAGGCCCAATCAGGTTGACGCCGTAAATTTGCTGGAAATCCTCACTGCCGAGACCATCCAGGTTGTCATGAGCGACAAACTTGGTCGTGCCTGCATTGTTGACCAGGATGTCGATCCGCCCCCAGCGCTCGCGCGCCGCTTCGGCCATCGCGACGCAGGCAGCGTCGTCGGCTACGGAGCCGCCGAACGCCATGGCGTCCACGCCGGCGGAGCGGCATTCCTCCGCCATGGTCTCGCCGCCGGCCTGATTCGAGTTGTAGTTCACCAGCACATTGCAGCCGAGCGATGCCAGCAGCTTCGCCGTGGCCGCCCCTACCCCGCTGCTTGAACCGGTTACGATTGCGGCATTGCCTTGCATATCTCTCATAATCCCGTTCCTTGCCGCTACTGGATTCGGCTTTCCGCGCCGAATGATATACGGAAAGCAAGTCGCTCGTTTCTTTTGAACTTACAACTCACCGAGATACTGCGCGTAGTACAGGGGCCAGACCAGGTCCCGGCCTTTGTCGGGCCATTTGCCCGCCGTTCCTGTAAGTTTGACCGTATGTCCGGGCGCGTAGCGCTCGACGTAGGCGCGAAGACTTCGGGCCTTGGTTCTGGAGCCGCTCTTTACTTCCACGGGGATAATCTCGCCGTCCCGGCGTCTGTGCAGGAACTCGACCTCGCTGCGCCCCTCCGCCCAGGACCAGGTCGGATTTCGCACTCGCGAAGATAGTTCGTTCTGGACGAAATTTTCCGCTATGAATCCCTTGTATGACGTAGCCTGCGCGCGCTGATCCGGATACTCCATATGGAGCATATGACCTAGCAGTCCGACGTCGAACAGAAAAAGCTTGAAAATATTGTCCTTGGTCAGCGGCCCCAGCGGAACGACTGGCCGGCAGTCGACCGGAAAGCACTTCGTAGCGAGTTTCGCCTGCACCAGCCAGTTGATCGGGCCCCGCAACTCCCGGTAACGACTCTTGTTTTCGATGACGCCCTTGAATACGAAGCGTTTCACTGAATCGTCCATGACCTTGGCCAACTGACCGGGAATGCTTCCAAAGACGGCGTCGATGTGCGCCGCGTTCAGTTTTCCGCCGTATTTACCGAAATCCCGCTGGTAACCGGCAATCAGACTCCGGTGAATCTGCTTGACCAGTTTGCTTCTTTCCAGTGGCGACCCATCGCTGTCGAACCAGGCATGAACCGCTTCCGGCATACCTCCGACGAAATAGTAGTCGAGCAGCAACGACCACAGTTTCGCATGCGCCGTTTCCCCCCTGCGTCGTTCCCGGAAGGCTTCGTGCAGCAGCCGGATTTCGGATGCCATGACAAACTCCTCGAAGCACATCGGGAACAATTCCAGGAACTCCACCTTGCCTACCGGAAACGAGCCCAGCAGCCCGATGTTCGAGCCAGTGGCGCAAACATAGGCATACGGCATTCGTTCTGCGAAATACTTCAGCGAGTCTACGGCTTGCTGGCATTCGCCGATTTCATCGAACAGTATGAGATCGGTATCGAGGCTGATTTTCTTCTCGTGCGAAACTTCGAGATTGGCCACGATTCGTTGCGGCTCAAGCCCGTCGTCGAAAATTCTCGCGATGCCCGGTTCGGCGAGGAAATCCACCTTATGCACCGCCGGGAAATGCCTTCTTCCGAACAGGCGCTCTGCAAGCCATGTCTTGCCGACCTGACGGGCGCCGTCCAGCAAGAGCGGTTTACGCTGTTTCTGTCTCTTCCAGTTGAGAAGTTGCTCTGTGGCGAGCCGTTCCATCTTGCATCCTCATGTTTGCTCCATCGGTGCAAGTATAGATGAAAACGGCCATGCCGACACTTTTATGGACATATAAATGGGGTTTATCAACACTTTTATGGACATATAAATGGATTTCATCAACATTTTTATGCGCATAATAGTGAGTGGACAGGCACTTTGCGATAATTTTGGGTTCGGCAGGAATCGAATTGGCATGTGATCCCACGATGGTTACAATACGTAACAGTTCATATGACTCGAAATCACATCGTCGCGGCGGACATTAGGGTACACTTCCAGCTTGCGAAGATTCCAGCGGCACATACCGGCTCAGGGGTAACTATTTTACCGCCGGCAACGTTTCCACACAGACAGGCAGGATAGCGGCTCCTCCCGTGGCGCGGCCCGGATTCGGCCAAAGAGAGGTTTTAGTGAAGAAACAACAGATTGTGGCGGTCCTGCTACTGCTCGCCCTCTGTGCCTGGCTGTTTATTCCGCGCCCGGCCGAAAGCGTGGACGAAGACGAACTGGCCCGCGAAGCGGCGGTTACGCCGATCGTGGCCCTGGCCGAAGACGCGCCGGCGGGAGATGCGACGGACGTCGCCTTCGTTCGCGCCAACCGCATATTGCCCCAGGTCTACACTTCGACGGTGCGCGTGCGCGGCCGCACCGAGGCCTATCGACTGGTCGAGGTTCGCGCCGAGCAGGCAGGCCGCATTGTCAGCAACCCCATTCCCCGCGGCGCGCGGGTCAGCGAAGGCGATGTGCTGTGCGAAATCGCCGTCGACACGCGGCAGACCGACCTCGAAGAGGCGGTCGCCCGGCGTGAACAGGCCGAGTTCGAATACGAAGCGGCGCTCGATCTGCAACGCCGCGATCTGCAATCGGACGTCGCCGTGGCGCAATACCGGGCCGCGCTCGAATCCGCCAGGGCCGCTGTCGCGCGAGCCGAACTGGCGCTGGAGAAAATCCGGATCGTCGCGCCCTTCGACGGCATCGTCGAGACGCGTACGGTCGAAATCGGCGATCTGCTCAACGTCGGCACGGTTTGCGCGTCGGTGCTCGACGACAATCCCATGTTGCTCGTCGGACTCGTTCCGGAACAGGATGTGGGCCGCATCGAAATCGGCGCCGAAGTCAGCGCGGAACTCGTCAGCGGCGAAACCATCACCGGACGCGTCATCTATCTTGCGCGCTCGGCGGATCCGTCCGCCCGCAGCTACCGCATCGAGGTCGAAGTCGATCCCGGCCAACTCGCGATCCGTTCGGGCATCACCACCGAGATGCAGGTCGGCGCCTCGCGCATCAGCGCGCACCTGATTCCCCCATCCGCCCTGACGCTCGACGATGCCGGATTGCTGGGGGTCAAGACCATCGACCGGCGCAACATCGTCGAATTCCGCAATGTGGAAATCGTAGGCGATAACACCAGCCTGCTCAATCCCGGCGTCTGGGTGACCGGCCTCGACGGTGAAGTCAACCTGATCACCGTCGGTCAGGAAATCGTCTTTCCGGGCCAGACCGTCACCACCGAACTCGCGCGGCCCGAGTAAGGCAAGCGGAACCGGATAATGAAATACATCGACGCCGCCGTCGCCAGATCGCGCACCACGCTCACCGCGTTCGCGGCGATCATGTTGACCGGATTCGCCTGCTATCTCGCGATCCCGGTCGAGTTGAACCCGGACGTGCAGGTGCCGATCATCGTCACCACGGTGATTCACGAAGGTATTTCACCGGAAGATTCCGAGCGCCTGATTTCCAAACCCGTGGAAGTCGAACTCAAGGCGCTCGACGGCATCACCGAATACACCACGTTCTCGAGTGAGAACGCGGCCACCATCGTGGCCGAGTTCGACATCGACATGGATTCCCAGGCTGCGCTTAGCGAATTGCGCGAAGCCATAGACCGCGCCAAGGTCTGGTTCCCCCCGGACACCGAGGAGCCGATCATCCAGGAAGTCTCCGCGGCCGGCGTGCCGGCGGTGAACATCGTCATTACCGGCGACGGCGTGCCCGAACGGACGCTGTTGCGCATTGCCGAGGAACTGCAGAGCCGTATCGAAATCCTTCCCGATGTGCTCGAAGCGCAGATGGTCGGCAACCGCGAAGAGTTGATGGAAGCCATCATCGACCCGAACAAGCTGGAGACCTACGGCTTTCCCAGCACCATCGTCGGCCAGGTGGTGCTCGGCAACAACCGTCTGATTCCCGCGGGCCAGATCGACACGGGCAGCGGCAGCTTTTCGATCAAGGTTCCGGGCCTGATCGAGGACCCGGACGATCTGTTCGACCTGCCGCTGGTGTCCAACGATCTCGGCGTACTGACGGTGGGCGACGTGGCCAGCGTACGGCGTACTTTCAAGGACGCCACGCGGTACTCCTACGCCAACGGCTCACAGTCGATCTCGCTCAATGTAATGAAGCGCAAGGGCTCTAACCTCGTCGAGGCGATGGAAGCGATCGACGAGGTCGTCGAGGAGATCCGGCCCCAGTTGCCGCCTGCGGTGACGGTCGCCTATATCAACAATACCGCGCCGCTCGTGCTCGAACAGAACATGGGGCTGCAAGGCAATATGGCCACGGCGATGGCGCTGGTGCTTATCGTGGTGATCGCCGCGGTCGGTGTCCGGTCGGGACTGCTCGTCACGCTGGCCGTGCCGTTCTCGTTCTTCTTTGCCTTTATCGTCATCACCATAATGGGATTCACCTACAATTTCATGGTGATTTTCGGCCTGCTGCTCGGGCTCGGCATGCTCATCGACGGCGCCATCGTGCTCGTTGAATTCGCCGACCGCAAGATGGCCGAAGGATTGAACAGCCGCGAAGCGTACAAGGCGGCTGTCGAGCGCATGTTCTGGCCGATCACCGCATCGACGGCGACGACCCTGGCGGCCTTCCTGCCGATCATGTTCTGGCCCGGCGTCTCGGGCCAGTTCATGAGCTATCTGCCGATCACCGTGTTCGCCGTGCTGATCGGTTCGCTGTTCTATGCCTTGCTGTTCGCGCCGGCCATCGGCGCCCTGATCGGGAGATCGAGCGACGCCGACAAGAAGTATCTGCGCGCGCTGGAGGCGGGAGACCCCGAAAAGACCGGTGGCATAACCGCGCTTTATGCGAAACTGCTCGGTCTCGCTGTGCGTTTCCCGGCCTGTGTGTTCGCTCTCAGCATAATCACGCTGATTACCATCGTCAGTTCCTATCTCACCTTCGGCAGGGGCGTCGAGTTTTTCACCGAGACCGAGCCCAATCAGACAACCGTGAACGTATTTGCCCGGGGTAATTTTTCCCCTGCGGAATTGCGCGACATCATGCTCGAAGTCGAAGACCGCATCCGCGACATCGGCCATTTCAAGGGCATCGTCACCCAGTCGGGCGCCGGCATGCAAATGGGCGGAGATTCACAAACCGCACCTGACCTGATCGGCTCGATCTACATCGAGATGACCGACCGCAGGGATCGCGACGTGAGCGGCATCGAACTGGAAAATCTCTATCGCGAAGCGATCGCCGAGCTGCCGGGTGCGCGCGCCGAAGTCGCGCCGATCGAAAACGGTCCGCCGGTGGGCAAGGAAGTTCAGCTCGAACTTTCGGGCGAAGATCTCGATCTGCTGTTCAGCGAAGCCCGGCGCGTTCGCACGTACATGGAAGAGGTCATGACGGGGCTGATCGACATCGACGACACCGCGCCGGTGCCGGGCATCGAATGGGAAATCACCGTGGACCGGGCTCAGGCGGCCATCATGGGCGCCAGCATGGCGGAAATCGGGTCCGCCATCCAGATGATGACCAACGGCGTGTTCATGGGCGTATATCGTCCCGACGACAGCGAGGAGGAAGTCGATATACGCCTGCGTTATCCGCAGGAGTACCGGGGACTCGACCAGATCGACTCGATCCGCATCGCCACCGCGAACGGGCCAGCGCCCGTCAGCAGTTTCATTACCCAGGAACCCAGGCCCCAGGTCAGTTCGATTCAGCGCGTAAACGGCAATCGCGTGGTCTATGTGCGTGCCAATCCCGCGCCGGGGATCGTGGCGGACAACAAGGTGCAGGAACTTCGGGCCTGGCTCGACGACAATCCAACCGTGGCGGGAGTGGAATATCAATTCCGGGGCGCCAATGAAGAGCAGGCGGAATCCGCGGCCTTTCTGACCCAGGCTTTCTCCCTGGCGATGGCGCTGATGGCGATTCTGCTCATTACCCAATTCAACAGCTTCTATCAATCGCTGCTGATTCTCTCGTCGATCCTGCTGTCGACTTCCGGGGTGCTGCTCGGGCTACTGATCACCGGACAGACCTTCAGCGTAATCCTTACCGGCATCGGCATCGTGGCGCTGGCGGGAATCATCGTCAACAACAATATCGTGCTGATCGACACGTTCAACGTGCTGCGCCGGAGCCATCCGGAATGGAACCTGCGCGAAGTGATCGTGCATACCGGCGTGCAGCGCCTGCGGCCCGTATTCCTGACCACCTTCACCACCGGATTCGGGCTGCTGCCCCTGGCGATGCACGTTTCCGTGGATCTCATCGGCGCCGAGATCGAAGTCGGCGGCCCGATCACCTCCCAATGGGTCGCATTGGCTTCCGCCATCGTGTACGGACTCTCGTTCGCCACCATTCTGACCCTGATCGTGACGCCGGCCATGCTCGCCCTGCCCGACAGCCTGCGCAACACCTGGAACGGGCTGATGCGCCTGATCCTGCCGCGCAGGCTCCGCTACAGCGCCTGAGCCGAAAGCCCGGATCGCCATATGCTTGTAAGCCCTCGCGGGACTATGTGAGAATCGTTCCAGGGACATCGCGGTAGCATTCATGGGCCTCCTGCTCGCCTTCTTTTTCATCAGCCTGATCTTCTCCTTTCTCTGCTCCATCCTGGAGGCAGTGCTGCTCAGCGTTACGCCTACCTATGTCGGCGTACTCGAAAAGCAGGGCTCGCGCGTAGCAGAAGATCTGGCCGCCTTCAAGGAAGACATCGACCGTCCGCTGGCGGCGATATTGACCTTGAACACCATCGCCCACACGGTCGGCGCCATCGGCGTCGGCGCCCAGGCGACCGTGCTTTTTCCGAACTCGGAAATGATCCTGTTCGGCCTCAGCATCCCGACGAATTGGGAAGCCGTCGTCGCGGTGATCATGACCCTTTCGATATTGATCTTCTCGGAAGTCATACCCAAGACCATTGGCGCCAATAACTGGGAAGCGCTGGCGCCGGCGGCGACGCATACGCTCAAGGTCATGCTCATCGTTCTGTGGCCCCTGGTCTGGCTGAGCCAGTTCATCACACGCAAGTTGAAGAACGACAAGGACCGGGCGGTGCTGAGCCGCACAGACCTGGCGGTCATGACCGACATTGGCACCGAATCCGGCGTGCTGGAAGAAAGCGAACGCAGAATCATCCATAACCTGCTCGCTTTCCGCGGCATCCAGGCAGCGGACGTGATGACGCCGCGAATCGTGGTGGTGGCGGCGAGCGAAGACATGAAATTGCGGGAATTCCACGATGGTCACGAGGAACTGCCCTTCTCGCGCATACCGGTCTACGAAGGCAAGAACGATAACGTCACGGGTTATGTGCTCAAGGATGAAGTACTGCTCAACCTGGTGGACGAACATAACGACATGGTGCTGAGGGATCTGCGCAGGGACATCATCGCCGTGCACAAGACCGCCACCGTGCCCGATCTGCTCGACACGTTCATCGCCAAGAAAGAGCACATGGCCGTCGTAGTGGACGAGTTCGGCGCCATGGAAGGCATTCTGACCATGGAAGACATCATCGAAACCCTGCTCGGACTCGAAATCGTCGACGAATCCGACGATACCGAGGACATGCAGGCCCTGGCGCGCAGGAACTGGAAACGGCGTGCGCAAAAGCTCGGCATCATTCCCGTGAAAAACCCCTGAACGGGCGAGCGCGCCAGCCTATTGTGATAAATTGTTACCGGCAGGGATTCCTGTCGGCCTCATGCTAAGATCGAAGGCAGTTCATTCGCTGTACGCCCCCCCGTAATCAGCGAATGAATAGCTGAAGGTGGGGCTCGCGAGTTTACTTTCTTTATCGTTCCCCCTAAACGAATGGAATTACTGGCGGTGCTTCCCTTCAGCGACCTTTAACCTTCCTCCTGCTCGCTCAATCCAGACTCGAAAGCAGCCAGGCCCTGCGCAAGGCTTGTTGTTTGCGCAATTCGTCCATGTGGCCGTCGGACTGAATGATCAAGTGCGTCTCGGCGATGCGAATGCCTTCCTGCAGGCGTTCGATCTTGCGGAGATCGGGAGTTTCCGCCTGAAGGGCTAGTTGCAGCCGCGCCTTGAACAATTTGCGGGCTGCACGCAGGTGGGGAACCGTGCGGCCGTCAAGGTCGTAGCGCAATGCGTCGACATGCCACCTCGTCACCTTCTCGAGTCCCTGGTCCAGATTCGCGGCGTCATAGGCATAGATCTTGCGGTGGAGGTGCAACAGCAATGCGTTGAGTTCGTCCACCCGCCGCCAATTCTCGTTCGCGACCTCGCTTGCGATCAGGCCGTCGAGTATCTCGAACTGGCTTTCGTGGTACAGACCCCGAGTCACGCGGGTGGTCTGCAGCGCTTCCTGCAATACCGAAATCGCCTCGTCGTGATTCGACTGTTCCTGCAGAAAATTCGCGCGCAACAACATGCCGTCCACGTGGACGGTATCGTTCACAAGGCTGCTACTCGAATGAAGGGTTTGGGAAGCGGTTTCGGACGAGAAAATTACTGCCGCGGCGATTACCAGCCAACCTGCCGCAACAGCCCAGGAAACGGAAATTTTCCATTGGCGTGTGCGGAACATGACCAAAACCTCCGGGCGACTGGGGTCTTCTCTTGCCCGGAATATTGTCCAATTGGCGCTCTAATTCAAGAAAAATCGGGGATATTTTTTCAGTAATGTGACATATATATGACAAAAATTATTGTAACTTATTGTTTTATATAGATCGAAAATCTTATGCACCATCTTGGTGCTATCTATAGGTCCGATTGGCCAAAACCGATTCCGCCAGCAGCAGCAGCATCGCAAGACCCAGAATCCACCACCAGATTCGCTGGGGCCGCTCGAGTTCCTCGACCAGTTCCGCCATCTGTACTTCCCTCGATCGCACGACATCGGTGTCGGGATTGATGATGGCGTCGGTCAAGGTGGAAACCGCCACGCGCGCGAGCGTGGATTCGCCGGCGTCGGTATTCACCGCGAAGTTCTGCCGGAGGCCATCGACCTGCGCCTGGATGATGCCTGGCATATCGGCCTGGACGACGAAATTATCGTTGCCGAAGTCCAGCTCCGCGCCATCGGGACCCTGCACCGCCGCCACGGTGCCGGAGCCGTTGATATCGACCGAAAAGCGGTCCCCGACCTGGTACGAGCGCTGCTTCAGTTCCGGCTGGACGAGATGGCGCAGGGTTTCATGCACGAAAGGCAGGAACAGTCCTTGCAGCGGCAGGTTGTTCCATTCGAGGTCCATGCTCGAAGCGAACAGCAGGACCTTGCCTTCGCCGAACTCCTGTTCGACCAGTGCGGGCATGGCGTTGTCGAATTGCATGAGTACGTCGGCTTCGGCGTTGGGCGAGAGTCGCCAGTGGTCCTGGAAGCGGGCCGACCAGTCGGTGTCGAGCGAACGGAACACGGGATGGCGCCGGTCGTAATCCGCGATGACCAGGTAGTCGCCGGCATCCGCCGGATCGGGGCGCGCCAGCGCCGCGGGACTGACTCCCTCGAATTGCCGGTTGAATCGTTCCGGATCTACCTGATCCCCCGGCGCGATCAGCAAGGCGCCGCCGCCGCGCACGTAGTCGGCGAGATCACCGGCCTGGCCGTCGCTGAGCGCGCCGACGTTGAGCAACACCGCCACGTCGTTCTGCGCGAGCGCCGCGGCGCTCAATTCGGCCGGCTCGAGGGCCTGCAGACGGAACGGCGACTCGCTCGATCCGCCGACGGCGAGACTGAACCAGTGGCCCTCGTCGTCGAACCATTGGTCCGAAGCTTCGCCGTTGACGAGCAGGATGCGGATGCCGGGCAAGACATCGACGGTGAAATACCAGGAATTGTCGGCGAAGAAGTCGTCACCGGCGAGTTCGATGCGGCCGATATGGCTGCCCTGTTCGGGGAAACTCGCATTGAAGCTCACCACCCGCTCGGAACGATCGTCGAGTTCCACCGACTGGCTGTCGACGACCTGCCCATCGATGAACAGGCTCAGGTCGGCGCGTTCACGGAACAGCGAGCCGGTCGAGCGGACCCGGGCCAGAATCTGCTGTTGAAGTTCGTCTTCGAGCAATTGTTCGGGTGAGCGAACGTCGGTAAGCGTGAGATTGACCGATTCTGGCACGCCGACATCGATGCCGCTGAAGCGGATTCCCGGCGCCAGGTTCCAGTTTTCCTCGACGTTCGCCATGCCGCCTTCCTGGAAATCCGAAATCAGGTACAGCGCGCGATTCTCGAAGCGCGAAGACTCCAGCAACTGGTTCGCCAGGCGCAGCGCCGGCATGAAATTCGTCGAACCATAGCCTGGCTCGGTATCCCGCAGTAATGCGCCGACGCTATCGAGATCGGTATTGAATTCGCGCACCATGCCCACGCTTTCGTCGAAAGTTACCAGGGCCACTTCGTCACCCGCGTTGAGATCGTCGAGCAGATCGAGCGCCTCGTCCCTCGCGTCCTCGAACACGTCCTCGTAGCGCATGCTCATCGACACGTCGAGCAACAGCACCGCGGACTGCGGGTCCGAATCGAGCAGCCGCGCCACCGACTGGTCGAGCAGCGGGCGGGCGAAGGCGAAGACCAGCAGGGCGATCAATCCCGCGCGCAGGGCCAGCAGCAGCAATTGCTGCAAATGCTGGAACAGCACAAGCTTGCGCGAGGTCTTCTTGAGAAAGCGCACCGTGCTGAACATCATCTTCGGCGGCTTTTCCCTGCGAATCAGATGAATCGCCACGGGTATGAGCGCGGCGAACAATCCGAGCAGGAACAGGGGCGTCAGGAATACCATCAGAAGCTTCTCGCCCTTCTCAGCATATAGGCCGAAAGGGCCTGGTCGAGGGGCTGGGCGGTGTCCATCAGGCAATAATCGACACCGCTGCCCTGGCATTTCTTGCGGCAGAAATCCAGGAACTCGTTGACATGCTGCAAATAGGACTTGCGGATCGCCACCGGCGAAGTGATGAAGCTTTCGCTGTTTTCCATGTCGATGAACTCGGTCGCCTCGGTGAACGGGAAGTCGAGTTCGGCGTGGTCCATGATCTGGAAAGCGATCACGTCGTGACCCATGGCGCGCAGATTCTGCAAGGTGCGGATCACGCGTTCCTCGTCATCGAGCATGTCGGTGATGAGAATCACGAAGCTCTTTCTGTAGAGCGACATCGCCAGGTCGGTAAGCGGCTTGACGACGTCGGTGCCGGCGCCGTTTTCGACCTTGGCGAGCGAGCGCAGGATGCGCATCAGGTGCATCTGCCGGCACTTGGGCGGGATGAATTCGCGGATTTCCTCGTCGAAGACGATCAATCCCACGGCGTCGCGCTGGCGCATGATGAAATACGCCAGCGCCGAGGCCAGGGTAATGCCGTATTGCAACTTGGTGAACGAGCCGGTTCCGTACGCCATGGAGGCGCTGGAGTCGAGCAGGATGACGCAGCGCACATTGGTCTCGTCCTCGTATTGCTTGACGTAGAACTTGTCGCTGCGCGCATAGAGCCGCCAGTCGACGTGGCGCATGTCGTCGCCGGGATAGTAATGGCGGTAATCGTTGAATTCGACGCTGAAACCCCGGTCGGGGCTCTTGTGCAATCCGGACAGGAAGCCCTCCACGGCCACCCGGGCGCGCATTTCCAGGTTGGAAAGCCCCGCCAGGACGGATGGATCGAGAAAGTTGAGGGATTCCGACATCGATCCTAGTCCTCGAGATCCGCGTTTGGGGCGGGCACGGCGTCAAGGAGCATGGAAATGACCTTGTCGGTGGTCACGCGTTCCGCTTCGGCATGAAAGTTGAGCAGGATCCTGTGCCGCAGAATCGAATGCGCCAGCGCGCGCACGTCGCCATAGGAGACGTTGAAACGGCCGGACAGCAGGGCCCTCACCTTGCCCGCCAGGATCAGGTTCTGCGAGGCGCGGATGCCTCCGCCCCAACTGACCCAGTCCCGGATGAATTGCGGCGAGGTCTCGGATTGCGGCCGCGAGGCATGTACGAGGCGCACGGCGTAACGAATGACGGCCTCCGCCGCGGGAACCTGCCGCGCGATGCGCTGGAAATCCAGAATGTCCTGTCCGCCGAGCGGATGCGCCAGCGGATTGTCGTATGTCTGGGTGGTTGTGGTGACGACGGTTATCTCGTCGGATTCGGACAGGTAATCGAGTTCGATCTTGAACATGAAGCGGTCGAGTTGGGCTTCGGGCAACGGATAAGTGCCTTCGAGTTCGATCGGATTCTGGGTCGCGAGCACGAAGAACGGCGCCGACATCGTATGCGTCCTGCCCGCCGCGGTCACCTGGCGCTCTTCCATCGCTTCGAGCAGCGCCGACTGGGTCTTGGGCGGCGTGCGGTTGATCTCGTCCGCAAGCAGGATATTGGTGAAGATCGGCCCGGCGACGAATTTCAGGCTGCGATGGCCCTCGGTCTCTTCGACGACCTCGGACCCGACCACGTCGGCGGGCATCAGGTCCGGCGTGAACTGGATGCGGCTGAACTTGACCTGCAGGATGTCGGCCACGGTCTTGATCAGGAGCGTCTTCGCCAGTCCCGGCACGCCCGTGACCAGGCAATGTCCGCCGGCGAACAGCGCGATCAGCAATTCGTCGATGATTTCATGCTGGCCGATGATGACCTTGTGGATTTCCTCCACGATCTTTTCCCTGCCTTCCTGCATGCGTTTGACCAGGCTCAGGTCGTCCTGACTTTCCATTACCACCGCTTCTGCTTCTGACATGCCTTGTTTCCCGTAGTTGTGGGGATTCCCCGGATTATTGAATATAAAGTTTTCGCCTTACTAATGACTGAACGCGTAGATCAGGAAGTTTATACCGATCTTGTAGGCCTCGTTCGTATAGCGCGTCGGATAACCCGCGTAAAACGTGTGCTCCCAGCCGTCGCCGAGGTCCGTATTGTAGTTCGCCAGCATCATGACGCGGCCATCGTCGTCGAGGACCGCGTAGACCTCCGGCGGATAGCTCGGATCGTCGAGGCTCATGTAGCCGCCGAAATCCCAGGTCACCATGCGTCCGGGCACCTGGGCCACTTCGTCGATATCGAAGAATACGTGGAAAATCTCGTGGCTGGTGTCGAGTTTGACGATTTCCCGTTCAGGGAAGATCTTGCCGATCTCCACATACATGTCGTCGAGGTGCGGCTGGCCCCAGAAATCGTCGACCATGACGAAGCCGCCTCGCAACATGAACTCGCGCAGCGCCTCGATTTCCTCGGCTGTGAAATTCGGACCGCTGTAGCTCGAACCGATCGGCACCCGTTTCCAGTTCATGTAGAGGAAGATGTGTTCGAAGATGCGCGGATCGGTCAATTGCAGGTAGGTGTGGTTACGCGGATTGGTGTCGATGTTGGTGTAGCGTTGCACCCCGCGCAGGAAGTTCTCGTCGGAATCGGGATAGTCGGTGTCCCACCAGCCGCCGCGGCGGCGATAGGAAAAACCGGCGCCGCCGTGATTGGTGTACTGGCCGCGCACCCAGGTGAATTCGGTAATGTCGTCGCCGTAGATCGAGAGGTCTTCCAGGTCTTCGAATCGCAGTTGCTGGGCCTCGGCGGCCGGCGACGCCAACGCGAACAGCGCCAGCATTCCCAGAATAGTGCGCAAGGCCTTGCTCCTAGTTCTCGTCACCGGCGAGGTTCCCATCCAGCGATTGCAACAGCACCTGTTGCGCCCGCAGATAACTCGGCGCGGTCTCCAGCGCTTCCAGCACCTGCTGTTTCGCCGCGGCCGGCTGGTCGTTGCGCATGTACGCTTCGGCCAGGCTGGTCCTGGCTTCCACCGGATCGGAAACCTCGAGCTCGAGCAGAATCTCGTATTCGGTAACGGCCAGCGGGGAATTCCCGGTCTCGTCCGCAAGCCGGGCGCGCAAGGCATGGACATCGCTTTCGTAGGGGTCAACTTGCAGCGCCCGGTCGATATAGTATTCGGCGCGTTCGAAATCGGTCCGCTCAAGCGCCGCCTCGGCCAGGATCAGCGCCGACTGGTCGTCGTGCTGGAGATTCTCGAGCAGAATCTCCAGCCATCTGTGCTGTTCCTCGCGGTTGCCTTCGCGCTCGTAGATTTGAGACATGACCAGCGGCGGGCTCGGATAGCCCGAATAGCTCGGCAGCAACTCATGGGCGGCCTCGAGCGCTTCCCTGGCTTCGAGGAAGCTCTCCTCCTTGAACAGCACGATGCCGAGTTGCAGATGCGCCATGAAATCGCGCGGGTTCTGCTCAAGCCGCGTGCGCATGTACTGTTTCAGCGAAGCGTTGTTATAAAGTTCGGAAAGGATCGCGCTCGAATTCTCGCGAATGCCGTGGCCGTGGCCTTCGCCTTCATCGGGCAGGTCTTCCTGGTGCACGTGGACGTTGATCTCCGCCACGCGCCGGTCGATCCAGTTGCGAAAACCGGCGTCGAACTGGTTCATCGACACATCGAAGACTTCGCGGAATCGCTCGCTGTCCTCCTTGATCAGGCCGTATTGCACAACGAGTTCGCGCAGCCTCTCGAAACCGTATGTTTCCTCGATATAGTCCACTACCAGGTAGGACTGGAAATAGGCGAATCCCAGGTCGGCATTGCTGCGCGCCCCGCTGAAGGCCGCGTTCAACTCCGAAATCGGCAGATACTGGTTGTTCTGGGCCGCGCGCACGAGGTCGAGCCCCTGCCGGCGCCCCCAATAGGGCCTTCCTTCCCGCTCTTCCCAGACCGAAATGCCTTCGGACAGCCAGCGTGGAATGCGATTGCCGGTCATCTGCAAGGTGATGACATGGGAAAACTCATGCCAGGCGATTTCCTGCCAGTTGGCGCTCAAGGTATCGGGCGAGATCAGGGTTACCACCTTGCCGAAGCAGATTCCCACCAGTGGCCCGATGTCAGGCAGTCCTACCGAGCGCACGGCGAAATCCTGGGTGTTTTCGAACACTTCGATCAGCACCGGATATTCGGGTTCGAAATCCCACTTCTCTACCAGCCTGTCCCAGGCTTCCTCGAGCATGGCCTCCATATAGGGCCAGAGAATCCGGGCGTCGCGCGGGGACATGTGTACCAGGAAATGCTCGCTTTCCAGTGTGGCGTATTCCTCCAGCGTGTCGAACACGGTCAGCAGGTTCGACGAGAGCACGTTGAAGGGATCGTTCTCGAAACCGATCTCGAGATTGGCCCGGCCTTCGGCCTCTTCGCCGAGGCGGATCAGATTGCTGCCGAGCAAGGTATAGCCGCGCCAGTATTGCGGGTCGGCCTCGATAGCGGCGCGAGCGTATTCCACGGCTTCGGTAAAGCGGTAATTGCCGCCGAAATGCTCCGCGACATCCGCCAGAAATATCGGATTGTTCGGGCTGAACGCCTCCACCTGGGCGGCATGCAACGCATAGTCGGCCATGCGCTCTTCCATCGCCGCCTCGGAAGCCAGGGCGCTGAGTACGCCGAGCGCTTCAGGGTTCAGATTGAGCGCGCGGGAGAAATGGCCGACGGCTTCCTCCTCACGGCCGCTGCGTTGCAGGATGCGGCCAAGGATTTCCATCGCCGGAACCGAATTCGGGTTGATGGCCAGGGCGCGCTGCAAGGCGCGTTCGTCACCGGTGATCTTCGCCATGCCGACCAGGGCGGGCGTGAAGCGGCCGTTGATCTCAAGCGCGTCCGCGTAGGAACGTTCCGCCTCGCCTTCGTTGTACTTCTCAAGAAACAGGTCGCCCCAGAGCACATGAGCTTCGAGATTTCGCGGATCGGCGCGGGTCGCTTCCTGGAACAGGCTGTTGGCGTCGTGGAAGCGGTCGAGCATCCAGCTCGCCAGCGCCACCATGGCGACATCCGGCGAACTGAATACCAGGCCGTCGTTGTAACGGTCGACGACCTCTTCCAGCAAGACATAACTTTCCGGCTTGCGGCCGACGAATTGCAACAGGCCGGCGTATTGCACCAGGGTGCGCACCGGGGCACCCTGCACGCCCAGGCCGTCGATGACCGATTCGAGTATCGACAGCGCTTCCGCCGATTCTCCGGCCATGCGCTTGACCTCGGCCAACTGGGTGCTGACCAGCGGAAAATCGGCGTGGTCATCGTCGATCAGGTTTTCGCAGATGCGCATCGCCTCCTGCAAATTGCCCATGGCGGCCAGGGCTCTGCTCGCGCCGATCACGCCCGGGTTGCGGTCGAGCCCGTCGGCCTGCTGGAAAATCTCGGCGGCAGCGGCATAGGAGCCGGTCTGCAACAGTTCTTCGCCGCGATATAACGGCGAGTCGATCGAGATGTCGGCGGGAGGTTCGGTCTCCGTGACCTGGGCCAGCGCGGCGCCGACCGGCAACATCAGCGCCAGCGTCAGCAGCATGGATCTCGTCAGCAAATTCGTCATGGGTTCATCAGCTCGGGGGTCATTTCGTTGAATCGCGCCGTTGTGCGCGCCAGATCGACCAGTAATTCCTCCATCCGGCGCCAGTAATCCTGCTCGAGATAGTCGTTCTTGCGCCCGCGCAGGATGAAAACCGAGCGCTCGAGTTGCTGCATGCGCGTCTTCAATTCCAGCGCCTCGCCGCTCAGATTTTCGGTTTCGGCCGCCGCGGTATCGATATAGGCGATTTCCGCCAGGCGCCCGTCGGGGTCGTCAATTCCGGGGCCCAGGCTGAACAGGGAGTCGCCGTTGTCGTCAAGGCCGGCGTGTTCGGAGGCCAGTCTGCCCTGCTCCTCGTACCATTGTTCGACATTGGCCTTGGCGTAATTGAAGGCTTCGAGCATGGACACGCGGTTGTTCTTGTCGAGGTCGCCGGCGCGGCCGTCGAGAGCTTCGATGAAATAGCGGGAAAACACCGGATCGAATTTTTCCGAGGGCGAGCGCGTGGCCGAAATCACTACGCGCCCTTCACTCGACAGGAAGGTCGAAAAGCCGTAACTGGCGCTTGTGGTATTGATCACGACCATGTCCTGGCGCTCGAACCGGTCGAGGATTTCGCGAAATTCGGCGCCGGTCATGTCGGGGCCGATGATGTTGAACTTGGCTTCCTCGCCTTCGCCCGAACCGTGACCGATCAGGTACACCGTTACCTGGTCGCCATCGCTTATGCGGGAGAGCAAAGCTGCAAAGGCCTCCTCGATACCGGCGCGATCGCTGGTCCCGTCGAGCCGGTTGCCGGGATTGGGGCCGGCCTCGTCAGGGTCGTGCAGGAGCGTGATCGTATCTGTCGAATAGCCGTAATCGCGCACGAGGATGTCGTGCAGCGAGTAACCCCATTGCCGGAATTGGGAGATGTTTTCCTCGCCCACCGAAGGTCCGACCACGATTACCGCATGTTTGACCGAGTCCGGCGCTTCGAGGAAGTAGTCGCTTTCCAACGGCAATTGCGCCAGTACGGGCTGGACCGCCAAAAATGCCAGGAACAAAAGCACTCTGGGTAGCTGGGCTTGCGCGGGAAAGGCGGCAAGCGCGCATGTCATCGCGGCGCCCGCCAGCAGGATTCCGTGGACGCTCATGACAGCCCCCGCAGGCGGCGCGTCATCCAGTCAAGGCACAGCAGGCCGATGATAAGGGCAAGCAGCCAGGGCTCGTCCCAGAGGTCGATCTGCACTTCCCGGGAATAGGCGTTGGGTGTGAATTCGATCGATTCCGGCAATCCGCCGACATCATCGATGTCGAAGTAACTGCCTCCGCCCGCCACCGCCATGCGGCCGAGCAGGCCGCGGTCCATGCCGGCGTTGTTGTATTCGCGCAAGGAAGGCGTAACGACGATCGCCGCCTGTTTTTCGGCGCCTTCCTCGCCCGCCGCGCTGGTGACGTCGACCAGCAGGTTGAAGACGCCTTCCTGGTCGGCGACGAAGGAAGAGCGGTAGACGCCGTCTTCCTCGATATTCCATTCCATCGGCGTATCGGTGACCTCATCGAGAGGATTGGTCGTCTGGATCCACAACGTGGCGTCGTTATCGGGTTCGTATTGTTCGTCGAGTACGCGCGCGGTCACCTGCACCTCGTCGCCGATATTGTAGAACTCTCGGTCGAATTCCAGGGTCACCCGGTCCGGGGCCGAGACTGCCAGCCAGCGCAGCATCTGTCGCCAGAGGGTCTCGTGGGACTGGTCTTCGGAATGCATCATCATCTGCCAGCGCCAGGTGCTCGCGGTGGTCAGCGAAATTACCCGGCCGCTGCCGTAACGCTGGGTGACGATCACCGGCAGGGCCTGGTTCTGGAATTGCAGCGCGGGATGTTCGAGCAGCACTTCGGCGCCCGGCTTGATGCGCCCGGTGACATAAACGCCTTGCAGGTCGGGCAATTGCGACCAGGCGAACAGATTGTCGGAATCCTCTCCGGCCAGACGCAACAGCGGCGAAAATTCCCCGTTGCGCGTCAGCCGCGGCCGGAACAGGTTGCCCGTGGGATGGTCGCCGCGCCGGATGCCGCCGCGCAAACGGGTCGGCAGGAAATCCTCCTCGACCAGGGTAACCGGAAGAATGTCTACCAGCGGCGTGCCGATGAACTCCTCGTCGACCATGCCGCTCTTGAGCAGGCCGCCGCCGCGTTCGGCGACGAATCCCTCGATCATCTGCAACTGGTCGTCATTGAAGAATTCCTGTTCGATATCGCCGAGGATGATAGCCTCGTACTCGTACAGCACGTCCTTGCCGCGGGGAAAGCCCTCGGCGAGTTCGGTAGGCGACTCGATGCCCTGGCGATAGAATTTTTCGGGGCCGGTCTGCAGATAGGTCGCAAGCCGCAGGGACTCGTCGTCTTCGAGGGCGCGCCGAATGAACTTGTATTCGTTGCGCGGGTGGCCTTCGATATACAGGACGTCCAGCGGCGGCTTGTCGGTATTGTCCACCAGGAAGCTGTAACTGTTGTTCTGCTCGATGATTTCTCCGGGCTGCACTTCCACCCGCAGATCGTAGACGATGCGTTCGGCGCGCTCGGGCTCGACTTCGAGGCTGACGCGCTGGGACACGCCTTCGGCGCCGAGAGTGACCACGTCGCTGCTGACGGAGGATCCGCCGTCCATCACCGCGACTTCCACTTCCTGACCGGCGAAGCCCTGATGGCGCAAGGCTGCGCTGACGGTGAACACCGAGCCTTCGAGTACGGTGCGGGCAGCGCTGACGTCGACGATGCCGATGTCGAGCGGAATGTCCTCCTGCCCTACCCCCACGGTAAATACCGGAATCCGGCTATTGGCGAATTCCTGCGCCGCGATCAGCGGATCCACATTGCTGTTGTCGGCGCCATCGCTGACGAGTACTAGGCCGCCGAGCGGCAGCCCGTCGAGTTGGTCCGCGACCGCCTCAAGCGCCTGGCCAATGGCGCTGCCGGTGCCGGATTCGCCCAGTTCTCCTCCTTCCCCGACGCGCCGCGTGTTCTGATCGAACGCGAAGGTTCGCAACTGGAAGGATTCCGCGAGTTCTTCGAGCACCGATCCGTCGAGAATTTCCTCCGTTACCGCGTCGAGACGAGTGCGGCCGCCGGCATCGGCGATGCTCATGCTCTGGGAATTATCGAGCAGCACGGCGAGGTAGGTGTCCTGGGGCGAGACCTGCTGGATGTTCACTACCGGACGCAGCAGGCAGAACAGGATCAATATGAGCACCGCCGAGCGCAGGCCGATGAACCAGGCCTTCCAGCCCGGCGACAGGGGCCGCGTGGTGCGGTAGTAACTCAGCCAGACCGCAACGACGATCAGCAGCGCGAACAGCCCGAACAGTTCAGGGCTGACGCCGTAGGCAAAGCTCAGCGTGCCTTGTTCTAGAGCGGAGAAAAGAGTGGGCTCGGTTATCTGCATTCTCAGCGAGACGAATCGTCCGTACCTTGCTGTTCCGACAACACCCGATAATACTCCTGCACCAGATCGCGATATTCGTCGGGTATGTCCTCCTCGATGGTGGCGTAAAGCCGCTCGTTGATCTGTTCGAGTTCAGCCTGGGCGCGCAAGGCGCCTTCGAGCTCGATCACCGGTTGCAGCAAGGCCCGGAAAAGTTCCGGCTGATTGAGAAAGTCCTCGATATCCTGGCGCGTGATCTGCTGGGTTACCGAGCGCGCATCGCCCCAGGGCAGATTGCCGCCGTCGGTGCGAATCTCGCCTCCCGGGCCGTATCGGTCGGCGCCGAGCTGGCGCTGGTCGGCTTGTCGTGAACCCCCCGGGGCGTTACCGCCTTGCTGGGCCTGCTGTTGCATCTGCTGGTTGATCTGCTGTGCGAGTTGCCGCGAGCGCTGCAATTGCTCGCGCAACTCCCCGACTGAAGGCATTCCGGCCCCCGGCTCGTTGCCGTTCTCATTGAGGGCAAGGATCTGCCTTTCGAGGTCCTCGAGCCGTTCGCGCAATTCCTCGGCGTTCCTGGCGGCCTGCTGCAAGGGGTTGCCGCCGGCGCGTTCGGGGTCGAGCGCCGCGAGGCTGCGCGCCAGCCCTTCCAGTTGTTCCTCGATGGTCTGTTCGATATCGACCGCGAGATTGACCATGCCATTGCGCAGAATCCGGTTGCTGGTCTGCATTTCTTCCTGGATGGGACGCAACTCGCGCGTCGCTTCCTGGGCCTGGGACAGCAGGCGCTGATCCTCGTTGCTGCCGCGGGCGATCACGGCGCGCAACATGTCCTCGATTTCCTCGAGGTCCTGTTGCTGCCGCTGCTGACCTTCGATCAGTTCCTGAAGGTCCTCGTCGTTGCGCACCGACTGGCGGGTCTGGCCGAGCCCCATCTCGCGGCCCGCCTCTTCTATGGCCTCGCGCAATTCGCGTTGCTGATCGAGCAGTTGCTGGCCGCGCTGGCCGAGATTGCGCGCCAACTGGTTTACCGAACGATCGGCCTGCTCGCCGAGTTGCTGCTGCTGGCGGCGCAGGTTCTCCAGCGCCTTCTGGCTGCGCGCGGCGGCTATGGACGGCGAATCGCTCTCGGCGGCCTCCTGCATTTGCTGGGCGGCCTGGCGCAACGCCGACGTTTCAGGACTCGGTTCCGGGGAACCGCTCGGGTTCTGCGAATTCTGCCCTTGCGCGGAACTGGAGGACTGCTGGCCGCGCGACATCTGCTGGGCAAGTTGCTGTACTTCCTGGCTCAATTGTTCCTGTTGCCGCATCAGGCGTTCGAGTTCGCGGCGTTTCTGTTCCTCGGTCAACTGGTCGGCGCGGCGGGCGAGATTGCGCTGGGCGCGGGTCAGGCCTTCCTGGCGCCGGGCGAGTTCTTCGAGCTTGTTCGCTTCTTCCTGCTGTTGCGCGCTCTGTCCCCGGCTGTTTGGATTCTCGTACCGGTTTTCGAGTTGCCCGAGTTCCATCTCGAACAGCTCGCGCAGATCTTCGCGTTCCTGCCTGGCTGCCGAGCCGCCGCCTCCGCCGCCTCTCTGCTGCATGCTGATTTCGGTGCGATTGATGCTCGCCTCGGCCCTCAGGATGTATTGCAGCGCCGCCTGTTCCGGCTGCAAGGCGCTGGTGACCTGCAGGAGGTCGAGTTCCTGGGCCGCCAGGTTCATCTGTTCGATCGCCAGCGAAAGATTCTGCACTGCCTGATCGTAGGAATCGTCGGAGAAATTGAGCCGTTCCGAGAGCCGGTCGATCGACATGCGCGCCCGGCCGGTTGCTTCCTTCTGCGATTCGGAAATGATCTCGGCGTCCGCGGCGAAGTCCTCGGGCGACGCCTGGTTCTGCCGGTTTTTCAGTTTCCAGGTGGCGGCGATGATGTCCTTCTGGATCGTGACGAGCGCGCTGCTGTCGCCGCCCTGACCGCCGCCTCCGCCACCGCCGCCGCCTCCACCGCCCTGGCCGCGGCGGAATTCCTGGTCGGTGGGAATCACCTGCAAAAAGTAGATGTCGGAAATGATCTCGCTGGGACCCTCGAGGCCGTTGTTGTCGGCCAGGGTCAGGTAATAGCTGACGAAGTCCCCGGGTTCGACTTCGAGATCCTCGAGATAGATCAATTGTTCGCCGGAAACGTCGCGCACGCGTTCATCCGGCAGGAAATCGACCACGACCTCGTCCTGGCCGACTACGCTGTAATTGAGGTCGAACCGCGTCAGCCCGTAATCGTCGCTGGCGTCGATTTCGAGAATGACCTCTTCCAGCGGCATGACGTCCTGGTCTCGGCCGGGCCGCCGCAATGCGAGTTCGGGCGGCTGGTCGACGATGGCCCGGATGTAGTAGTCGAGCGGGTCGAGGCTGGAAAGATCGGAATTATCGGTGGCCTGGACGCGATAAACGCCGTCCTGGCCGATCGTGAAACTGGCCGTTCCCACGCTGCCGTCGATCGCGAGCGGCAGGTCGGGCATGGCCTCGATTTCACCGGCCGCGTCCTCGCCCGCGCTCTCTTCAAAAGCCTGGGCAAATTCGAGGCGCGCCTCGGCGATGGCCTTGTTGAAAGTCACGCTGACTTCGACTTCGGTGCCCACCGGCGCGATCAGGTCGCCGCCGTCTTCATCGACGAAATCTTCCATTCCGGTGTACTCCGGATAGTCGAAAGCGACGTCGATCTGTTCTACCCGAGGCAGGTCGTACACGCTGATGCGGAATTGCTGCGAATTGCGCGCGCTTCCCTGAGACCCGGCCTGGTTGAAGGTGACATAGTAGACCGTGTCTTCGCGCAGGCTCGGAATGAAATAACTGAAAGAGGCGCTGTCGCTGCCGCGCCCGTCCTGTCGCATGGGCATGTCGCGCCAGTTGACGTTGTCGTCCTGCAAGCGCAAGGTGAGCGCTTCCGGAGCGGCGCCGGTCACTCGCGCCGCCACGGTGAGGCCGTCGCCGCGTTGCAATTGCACGTCCCCCGGCTCCAGGGAAATCTCAATGTTCGGCGGCGGTTCGCCGACGACGATGATCTCGGCGTCCTCGAACGGCCAGAGCAGGTTGCCCAGGGAGTCCTTGAGCGAATCCGAAGTAAACAGCACTACCGAAACCGCCAGCACCGCGGCAAATCCGGACGCAAGTCCTACCCGGGAGCGTCCCACCGGCGTTATCGCCTCCATTTCCTCCTGCTGGCGCACCATGTGCCGTTCCGCGTCCTGCCACAATTGCGCGATGAACTGCTGGGACACGCCGCGGCGACCGAACCGGAGTTCGTCCTCGGTGAATTCGAGCGAGGTCAGCAGGCGCTGTTCGAGATCGGGAATATGGTCTTCGACATAATGCGCCAGACGCTGGAACGTGGCGTGACGACTGCGCAGCACACCGATCAGGCGCCAGCAGAGCAGCCCGATTCCAGCGCTCAGGACGGCAAGCAGGAGCAGACTGACGACAGGGCCAGGCTGCAATGAACTGAACAGCATGGCGAAGCCAAAAATCAGCAAGGCGCTTGCGGCGCAAAACAGGCTGAGTTGGCGCAAAATGAAGAATGTGCTGCGACGTCGGCGCAGTTCGTCGAGGGTGACGTGCAAGCTGGCAAATGTGGGATGAGTCATAAAGAATCCGCGCGGCCCCGGCCAAGCCCAAATATCCCACCTAAGCGGCGGTGATTGCAAGCGCGGAACCGGCTGATTCGCCGACTGTTCGCGTGATCGGATCAGCGGTTGAGGCGGTGGTATTCCGGGTTTGGGATCATGTCGACGCCGCTTGCCACGCGATTGGACATATTAAAGAAGCCCGCCGTGTCCGCGATATCGAATATCTCGTCGTCGCTGAATCCCGCTTCGCGCAATGCGGCGCGGTCCCGGTCGCCGATCAGATTCGGGGAAGTCGTAAGTTTGTGGGCGAAATCGAGCATGGCGCGATGCCGCTGCGAAAGTTCGGCGACGCGATAGTTCGTGACGAGCATTTCGCCGAGTTCCGGATCACCGGAAAGTTTCCGCACCGCCTGCCCGTGGGCGACTACGCAATAGTAGCAGTGGTTCGTGGACGAAACGACGACGGCGATCATTTCGCGCTCAAGCTTGCTCAGACCGCTTTCGCCCAGCATCAATTCGTTGTAGAAGGCGACGAAGTTCTTCAGCTTTTCCGGCCGCGACGCATAGGAAAGCAGCACGTTTGGCACGAAGCCCAGTTTTTCCCTGCATAGCGCGAAATACTCCCTCATATCCTCGTCGAGTTGCGCTTCGAGCTGTTCCAGGCTTCGGACAGCCAGCGCCATGACGTGTGAAGGCTGGGGCATCGGACTCCTCCTCGGGGCTCAGCCGGCCTTGGCCGGACAGCCCATTTCGGCGGGACGATAATGATCGGAATCGGGCGGAAAAACCCGGATCCGGCAATTTCTCAGACCCTGCTCGAGATCGGCAAGGTTTTCGTAGACGCCGATATCGGACAAGGTGACCCGGGTGGGCCGAGGCAGCACCAGTTTTTCCTCGCGGGCGTCCTGCAAGGCCTGACGCGGCGAAAGCCAGCGATAATCGGTGATTTCGTCCTGGTCGATTTTCACCCGCGCCTGCCGGGAAACGGGACAGACGAAGAACCAGGTGGAAAATCTGCGCGGCAAGCCCGGCGGCGTCGTCCAGTGGCCTACATGAATCAACTGGTCGGCGTCGATCTCCAGTCCGGTTTCCTCGCGGGTTTCGCGTATGGCGGCCTTGCGCGCTGCGGAATACAACTGACCGGCTTCCGCCTCGCCGCCGAAGTCCCCCGAATCGATGCGGCCGCCGGGGAAAACCCAATGGCCGCCATGAAAGACCAACCGGGCGCTGCGCCGCAGCAGCAGTACTTCGATTCCGTCGCCGGGATCCGCCTGCCGGGCAAGCACCACGGTGGCGGCCGGGACTGGTTCCCGTACCTGCGCGTTCTGCTGTTGCTGCATCCGCCGCTTCCTTCCTGCTTGCCAGGACCGGGCCTCAGGCGGCCGCCTGATCCGCCATCACCTGACGGATCGATTCGCGCTGGTTGAGCCGCTCGATCAGCGCCCTGACGTTCGGTACATTGTTGTAAGCGTCCCAGTCCAGCGCCTTGCGGCAGACTACGGTCGCGAGACTTACGGTAAAGCGAAAATAGAAGTCGGCGTAGGTGATTTTGTCGCCGGCGAGCCAGGGGTCGAAGCTGGCCAGGGTTCCCAGGCTGGCGAATCCCCGCTCGAGCAATTTGCGTACAGCCTCCCTTTCCTCCGCCTGCGGGGGACGGCCGAAGAATACTTCGCCATACAGGCGCCGGGCGGGCAACTCGATATACAACTCGATGTGGCGCATCAACTCCTGCACCTTGGCCCTGGCGAAAGGATCGTCCGGATAAAAACTCGGCCCCTCGCCCAGCGCTTCGAAGTAGTCGATGATGACGCCGGTTTCGGTCAGGAATCCCTGGTCGGTTTCGATACAGGGCACCTTGCCCATCGGGCTGCGGGTCAGATAATCCGGATCCCGGTTCGGACTGACTTCCACTTCCTCGAAGGCCATGCCCTTTTCCAGCATGATCGCTTTCAGAATGCAGTAATAATTGCTCAGATTGATACCATAAAGTTTGATGCTCACTTCGTTTTTCCTGCTTGAAGGAAGCCGCGGCGGCGCGCGCCGGGCTGTCCGTGGATGAGTCGGGGCGGATTATTGCACGGGCTGCAGGCGCGGGAAGACTATCTCCTGGCCGATTTGCAAGCGGTTCATGTCGAGACCCGGATTGTATTGCCGCAATAACCAGATCGGCGTCAGGTAGCGGTTGCTGGCCAGCGTGCTGATGTTCTCGTTGGCAGCAACAGTGTGATTGATCACGCCCTGGATGTGGTAATTGCCGAAGAATTCCTGTTGCAGGCCGGCATGGTAGGCGCGCCGCGCGCGTTCGAACCCGGCAACGTTCACTTGCGAAAAATCCAGCCGCAGCCGTTCGCCGACAATCACCGGGTCGCGGAACGCCATGTTGTTGATGCGGCGCAGGTCCTGGGCGCGAATGCCGAGCCAGTCGGCGTAATGTCCGAGCGTTTCCTCGGCCTGCACTTCGATGGTGTTCCGGCCGTCGACGTCGTAATCGGAAGGGTCGGCGGCGAGTTCGGCGCTGAGGATGCGGTTGCTTTGCGCCACGTCGAGGATCGGGTCGATGGCCGCGGCGAGTTCGTCCTCGCCGCTGACCGGCGCATCGAGTTCCTGGTCGTCGGGTAGCACAGCGGCGGGCGGCAGGATCGGCTCGCCGGACGAGATCGGCTCTTCGATCCGGACCGGCTCGTTGCTCGCGATCTGCACGGGCTCGGGAGGCGGTTCGGGCACCGGTTCAGGCGGGGGCGCCAGGGTCGCTGGCGCGGGTTCGGGCGCCGCCGATTCCGGCGGCGCAGCGGCCACTGCCTGCTCGCTGCCTTGTGGCAGCAGCAGGCGCTGGCCGATCTGAATCCGGTGGCGGTTGGTCAATTGGTTCAGCGCCACCAGTCTGGAGACGCTCGTGTCGTAACGCCGCGCGATCACCGACAGGCTCTCGCCGCGCGCGACGATATGCTCGACGTCGGGCGTCTGCTCACTGAATTTCAGCGAGTCGGGCACGAGCGCGAGCAAGTCGCCGGGCGGAACTTCGCCGGCGCGCAACTTGACCGGGTAACCGCGCGGGATGCGCTTGTCGCCGTCCCAGACCGCGGCCCGCAGCGCCGGGTTGTCGGCCTGCAACCGCGCGTGGGAGACGCCGAGCGTCTCGGCGAGCGCCCTCGATTCGACAAAGCCGTCGACGCGCACTTCGCGGAACTGCGGCGCGGGGTCGAAGGTGTAGCCTGCGAAATAATGGTCCAGGTCGTTCTCGATCTGTAGTACGGCTAGAAACTGGGCATAAAAGTTGCGCGAAGCGAAGCCGAACAGCCGGCCCCGATAGTCGGCGATGATGGTTTCGATGTCGGTCGTTCCAGTCTCCCGCACCGCCCGGCGCATGCCGCCCGCGCCGTGATTGTAGGCGGTCAGCGCAAGCGGCCAGGTGCCGAGAATACTGTAGTTGTATTCGAGCAGGCTCATGGCCGCATATGTTGCGATGTACGGGTCCATGCGCTCGTCGACGATATGATCGATACGCATGAATCGCTGGCCGGTGGCGCGTCCGAACTGCCACATGCCGGCGGCGGAAGCGCTGGAAACCGCCCCGGGATTGAACGATGACTCGACATGGGGAAGAATGCCGAGTTCCTGCGGCAGACCCTTTTCCTCGATGACCTGTCGGATGTGCGCCCGATAAGCGCCTGAACGCCGCAGACCGCCGAGAAAACGGTCGGACTGGCCGAGCTGGAATCGAATGTTGGAAGCGGCGTTGTTCAATGTCCGGTTGCTCACGCCTTCCGGGAACAGCGCGAGGATTTCCTGCTGGCCGGCGGTAAGCCCCGTGCGTTGTCCGCTGCCGAGCACGCGCAGGTCGTCGCGGGTCCGGTTCCGCGCGTTGCTTATGGCGCGCTGGTTGTACGGCACGGTCTCGTAGATGACGGACAAGTCCCGGGCATCGTGGACAAAGCCGTTGCGGGTATTGATTTCGGTGTAGACCTTGAGCCAGAAATTCACCGCCGGTTCGATTTCCGGCGGCCGGGGGAACAATTCCGTGGATTGCGCATTGGCCGCAAGCGGCCAGATCAGAATGGCAAGAAACAGGAATCTCCTCATGGTATGCCGTCCGCTTCCGCGCCTTCCTTGACGGGAATCAGCAAATCCTCCCGGGTAACGTTCATGAGGATAATAACGTTCGACGCGACGTAAATTGAAGAGTAGGTTCCGACGATCACGCCGATGATCAGGGCGATGGCGAATCCCTGGGTCGATTCGCCGCCGATCAGCAGGATCGAGAACAGTACGAGCAGCGTCGTGAACGAGGTGATCAGTGTTCGGCCGAGGGTCTGATTAAGTGAAATATTCACCGTGTCGACCGGCTCGGTCTTGCGCAGCATGCGGAAATTCTCGCGAATGCGGTCCGAAACGACGATGGTGTCGTTGAGCGAGTAGCCGATGATGGCGAGCAGGGCGGCCAGGGTGTTGAGATTGAATTCCATGCCCGTGAGGGAAAAGATGCCGAGGGTGATGATGAGATCATGGGCCAGAGCCGTTACGGCGCCGACGGAAAACTTGAACTGGAAGCGCACGGCGATGTAGACCATGATGATGCCGAGCGCCACAAGCATGCCGAGACCCCCTTGTTCGGCAAGTTCCTCCCCTACCTTTGCGCTGACGTAGTCCGAACCCTGCAAGGTGATCTCGGTGTCGCTGCGCTCCTGCAGGTAGGCAGCGATGGCTTCGCCGGTAAGCGCCGCCTGTTCCGCCTCGGTGGCGACTTCGGCGTTGGGGTCAAGCGGCAGCAGCACGCGAATATCGCGGTCGGAGCCGAAATTTACGACCACGGCGTCATCGTAGCCCGCCTCTTCCAGTTGCGCGCCGACTTCGTCGAGTTGTGCGCTTTCCGCGAAATTCAGGCGAACGGAAGTGCCGCTGGTGAAATCGAGGCCGAACTGGAGTCCGCTCAGCGCCAGCGAACTCAGCGAGATCAGCACGATGACGATCGACATGAACGCGGCGGGCTTGCGATAGCCCATGAAGTCGACCTTGAATTGCGGCGCCGCCATAGCTCAGCTCTCGCCGCCGGCCGGCTTGATCGGAAGTATGCCGATCGAGAGACTGCGCAAGTCACGGCGGCCGCCGTAGATCAGGTTCACCAGCGCCCGCGTGCCAATGATGGCGGTGAACATCGAGGTGATGATGCCGATCATCAGCGTCACCGAGAATCCCTTTACCGGCCCCGTGCCGATGGTGAAGAGCACCACGGCCACGAGGAAGGTCGTCAGATTGGCGTCGAGAATCGTCGTGAAGGCCCGGTTGTAACCGGCGTCGATCGCCTGTTGGGGCGGCAGCCCGTTACGCAGTTCTTCCTTGATCCGCGTGAATATCAGCACGTTCGCGTCCACCGCCATGCCAACGGTGAGTACGATGCCGACGATTCCCGGCAAGGTCAGCGTCGCCGGCAGTACCGAGGACAATACGGCGAAGATCAGCACGATGTTCATGATCAGCGCGACATTGGCGGCGAGTCCGAATAGCCGGTAGTAGAGCAGCATGAAGATCACGACGAGGATGGCTGCGATCTGCACGCCGCGAATGCCCTGTTCGAGGTTCTCCCGGCCCATGGTGGGACCGATCACCGATTGTTCGACGATGGTCATCGGCGCCGCGAGCGAGCCCGAACTGATCAGCAGCGACAGGTCCATGGCCTCGCGCTGGGTCAGGCCGGTGATCACGAACTGCCGGCCTAGGGCCGAATTGATGCGGGCGTGGCTGATCAGGCGGCGATCCTCGTAGAATTCGACCTCTTCCACTTCCTGGCCGTTCTCGTCGATGACGAGGTTGGTGCGCGAACGCGTCTCGATCAGCAGGATGTCCATCATGCGGCCGACGTTGTCGCGCGTGACCCGGTTGATCTGATTGCCGCCCTGGGCATCGAGGCTGATCTGAACCTGGGGCAGCCCGTTCTGGTCGAGCGAGGGCCGCACGTTGCTGATGCGGTCGCCCTGCAGGATCACGTCGTTGTCGACGTTGACCGGAAATACGCCTTCGGGGGCCACGTAATCGTAGGTTTCGTAACTCGAACGGGGCGCCCCGAGCGCCGCTTCGAGATGGAACTCCAGCGTGGCGATGCGTTGCAGGATGCGGATCGCCTGGGCCGGATCCTGTACCCCGGGCAATTCGACGACGATGCGGTCAGCACCCTGCTGTTGCACCGTCGGCTCGGCAACGCCGAGGGCATCGACCCGGTTCAGCAAGGTCGTGCGGTTGGCCTGCAAGGTGTCGCGCTGAATCTGCAACTGGGTGTCGTCGGTCATGCGCAGGTCGAGGATGAAAACATCGCCGGCCTCGCGATTCTGGAATTGCAGTTCGGGGAAATTGTCGATCAGTTCCGAGCGCGCCCGGGAACGGTCGTTGGCGCTGGCGAAGCGCACTTCGATATGGGAATAGTCGATCATGTTCAGGCCGCGGGTGCGGATGCGCAATTCACGCAGAATGCTGCGCACATTGCTCAGATTGTCTTCCATGCGGCCGGTCACCGCGGCCTCGATGTCCACTTCCATCAGGAAATGCACGCCGCCTTGCAGATCGAGCCCGAGGTTCATCTTGCCGGCGCCGATGGCCTGCATCCAGCCGGGAGTGGTCGGCGCGAGGTTGAGGGCGACGATGAAATCGTCGGTCAGCGCTTCCTCGATAGCGGTCTTGCCGCGCAATTGCTCTTCCACGGTATCGAAGCGCAGGAGAATGCCGCTATCGTTGAGTTCGGAGGCGAGCGTCTGCAATTGGGCGGCTTCGAGCGCCGTGGTGATATTGTCGAGATCGGGCTGAACGAGTTCACGGCTTTCGTGCGTGACCTGGAGCGCCTCGTCGTCGGGATACAGGTTCGGCACCGAGTAGAGAATGCCGAGCGCCACCGTGAGCAGGACGAGGAGATTCTTCCACGCCGGATACCGGTTCAGCATGATGAGGATGTTCCCCTGGAGTCTCGGGATTCAGCGTCGATCATCATATCTGCTCGAGTGTGCCTTTAGGCAATGTGGCGGCGACCGATGATTTTTGCAACTTGATCTCCACGCCGTCGGCCACCTGAATCGCCATATAGTCACCGCTTACCTTGGTGACCTTGCCGAGCAGACCGCCGGAGGTCATCACCTCGTCGCCCTTGGAAATGCTCGCTACGAGTTCACGATGTTCTTTCGCGCGCTTCGACTGGGGCCGGATCAGCAGCAGCCAGAACAGCAGGATCATGCCGCCGAACAGGATGAAGTTGAAGGTCATGGAGGGTTGTTGGGCTGCAGCCTGGGCGTGGGCGGTGCTGAAAAACAGGTTCATCGGAATAACTCTCGGTCAATTTCCAAGTCAGTGCGGAATGTTATGTTTCACAGGCCGAATTCTCAAGTGCGGGAGTCGGGATATGTGGCCTCGATCCGTCACCGCCGGC
>VYCF01000046.1 GCA_009844085.1 Gammaproteobacteria bacterium
GTTGTCGCAACCCATTGATTCTATTGGAATACGATTTTCAGCGGGAATCGCTGGCGGTAATGCGTATCCGGACCTAACGAACCAGGTGCAGTTCGGTCTGGCGGCGCAGCATCCAGCGCATTTCGCCGTCGGCCGTGATCTCGGCCTCTTCCTCGACCGCCATGCGCACCGGCTGGCCGTCCCATTCGGGCACCGGCGTGGTCACCTGCATTTCGGTCGAGAACCACATGCTCGGAATCACGGGCGGGTCGCCGCGCCCCGGAATACTTGCCTGGTAGTCCCAGCGCCCGATCAGCGGTCCGGCGCCATGGCCGTGATCGCCGATGGGATGCGTGTACATGGTCCCGTTCAGGCCTTCGCTCCGCATCTTCTCGAGCACGGATTCGAGAATCTCGTTGCCGCTGCGCCCCACCTGCGTCTCCTCGAAAAGGATGTCCTGCAGGCGGTTGGCGTTGGCCAGGGCCTGTTGCAGTCCGGCGGGCGCCTCGGTTTCGCCCTCGCGCAGGACATAGGCCATGTGCTGGGTGTCGGTCGCCATGCCTAGCGCCACGAGGCCGAAATCGCAATGCAGCACGTCGCCGCGTTCGATCACCGGCGCCACCGCGTCGGACATGTCCGCTCCCCGGCGTTGCAATGACACCGAGGGCTGAAACCAGGAATCGAGCCCCAGGTCGTGGACGCGCTGCCGCATCCACCATTCCACGTCTTCGGTCGTCGTCTGGCCGGGCACGATGACGACGTCCGAGAAGGCCGTGGCGATGAGTTCGTGCACGATGGTCTGCATTTTGCGGTAAACGGGGGTCATCGAAGGCACGCGCATGGCGAGGTAATCGATGGCGAGCAGGGGCTCGCGCACGACGCGGTCCACCAACTCGGGTCCGAGCGCCTGCTGCATCTGCTCCCATTCGCCGGCCGAGAGTCCGTCGCCGAAATTGTGTTCCTGCGAAATGTTCACGGCGATGCGTTCGGGATTGCGCTCGCGCACCATGCCGGCGAAGAGGTCCCATTGATCGCTGCCCCAGAGTTCGGCCTCGCGGCCGTCGGCGGCGGTCGCGGTGGCGCGGATCGCGTCGTATGCGCCGCCTTGCGAGGAGCCGCCCAGGGCGATCCGCTCGACGCCTTCATCCGCACCCCGGTCATGAAAGATATAGATCGTGCGCCGCCGGGCGGCGAACGTGGTGGGCGAGACGAGGGCGCGGAAAACGGGATCCTCGTTGTACTCGCGCATGGTCACGATCCACATGTCGACGCCATGCTTGCGCATGAGCATCGGCAGGTTCCGCTCCAGCCGCTCCTCGAGCCAGGCCTGTTGCGTCCGCGCCTGTTCGCGCAAGCTGCCGAAGGGGTGTTCGGGGCTGTAATCCCGCGTCTGGGCGAGCACGGACCCGGCAACCGCCGCGAGTCCGGCAACGAGCAACAAGACAATCTGCGTAACCTTCATTTCAACCTCCTGTGCATACTCGCCCAAGCGTGTGATCTACTTGCGGCGCGAGGCAAAATTCTATACCATGCGCTCCGCAAAATTTAAGGCCAGACCCATCCTCGCAAGCCCGACCGGATCGCGGCAATTCAATCGGGGCTAATTAATTCAAGGATTGCCAAAATATGTCACTAGCAATCGCGCTTTTCCTGCTCGTCATCGCCACCGTCGTTCTGCATTTCGTGTTTGCCTATTACTTCGACTGGTGGTTCACCCCTCTTGCCGCCGACTGGGCGGGAATCGATTTCACCGTAATCGTAACCTTGTGGGTGACCGGCTTCGTGTTCATCGCGATCAACGCCTTCATGGCGTATTGCGTCTGGCGCTTCCGCCACCGGCCGGGACACAAGGCCGTGTACGAGCCGGAAAACAAGAAACTGGAAATCAATCTGTCGATATTCACCACCGTCGGCGTGGTGCTGATGCTCGCGCCGGGCCTGTTCTACTGGGCGGTCTTCGTCAACGTGCCCGAAGGCGCGAACGACTACGAAGTGCTGGCCCAGCAATGGCAATGGCAGTACCGCTATCCCGGCGCCGACGGCATCCTCGGCACCGCCGACACTTCGCTCGTTTCCGAGAGCAATCCCTTCGGCATCAATCCCGAAGATCCCAACGGCCAGGACGACGTGGTCGTCAACGACCCGCAGATGCGGCTCCCGGTCGATCAGGACGCGCATTTCCTTTTCCGCTCGAACGACGTGCTCCACAACTTCACCGTGCCCCAGTTCCGCGTGAAGATGGACCTGGTGCCGGGCCTGATTTCCTACATGTGGTTCACGCCCACCGAAGTCGGCACCTATGACGTGCTCTGCGAGGAACTTTGCGGCATCGGCCACTTCATCATGCGCGGCCAGGTCGTGGTGGAAACCGAGGAAGACTTCAATGCCTGGCTCGCCGCCCAGCCTACGTTCGCCGAAACCCAGAACATGGTCGCCGCCAACCCCGCGGCCGGCCAGGCGCAATACGCGATCTGCGCGACCTGTCACGGTCAGCAGGGCGAAGGGCTGCTGCCCCAGGAAGGGGTTTCGCCCCTGAATATCGGGCCGAAACTGGCCGGACAGCCGGCCTGGTATCTCGAGCGGCAACTGCAATACTTCAAGAACGGCGTGCGCGGCGGAGAAGGCGACGACGACGCGAGCCGGGGCATGGCCACGATGTCGCTGACCCTGTTCGATGACGACGCGGTACGCAACATGGCCGCGTATATCGCCACCTTGCCCGACGAACCGGCCGAGCGCACGGTCACCGGCGATATCGCCAACGGCCAGGACATCTACGACCGCAATTGCGCCGCCTGCCATCTCGACGACGGCAGCGGCACCTGGTACACCGACGCACCGCCGCTGGCGGGGCAGAGCGACTGGTACCTGGTCAATCAACTCAGCAAGTTTCAGTCCGGAATCCGCGGCATGCACCCGGAAGACGATTTCGGCGAGCAGATGGTTTACATGGCCACGGCCATGGCCGACGAGGAAGAAATCCGGGACGTGGCAGCGTACATCAACACGCTTGTTTCAAGTAGAATCGAGGTCGGGGAATAACCCGGAAATCGGGCATTATCGAACCAGGAGGCAGAGAACATGGCATACGTACCATTGGCGGACCAGGAGGTCGAACTTCATCACCCCCATAGCTGGGTAACGAAGTACGTCTGGAGCCAGGATCACAAGGTGATCGCCATCCAGTACGGCGGCACCGCCATCGCCGTCGGACTCGTCGCTCTCGTGCTGTCGCTGTTCATGCGCATGCAACTCGGCTTCCCTGAAACCTTTGACCTCATCGACCCCAATTCGTATTACCAGTCCGTGACCATGCACGGCATGATCATGGTGATCTATCTCCTCACCGCCCTGTTCCTCGGCGGATTCGGCAACTACCTGATTCCCCTCATGTGCGGCGCCAGGGACATGGTGTTCCCGTTCATGAACATGCTCAGTTACTGGGTGTACCTCGTTTCGGTGATCATCCTGCTGGCCAGCTTCTTTGTCAGCGGCGGCCCGACGGGGGCGGGCTGGACGCTGTATCCGCCGCAGACATCGATGGCGGGAACGCCGGGACACGACATGGGCATCGTGCTCATGCTCGTCTCGCTGGCGGTGTTTATCGTCGCCTTCACGATGGGCGGCCTCAACTACGTGGTTACCGTGCTGCAATATCGCTGCCGCGGCCTGACCATGATGCGCCTGCCGCTGGCGGTGTGGGGCATCTTCGTCGCCACCGTACTCGGCCTGTTCGCTTTCCCGGCCTTGCTCGTGGCGGCCATCATGATGCTGTTCGACACCCTGATCGGGACCAGTTTCTTCATGCCGGCGGTGATCGAATCCGGCACGGCCCTCAACTACGACGGCGGCAGCCCGATCCTGTTCCAGCATCTGTTCTGGTTCTTCGGCCACCCGGAAGTCTATATCGTGGCGCTGCCTGCCTTCGGCCTCGTTTCCGACGTGCTCAGCACCCATGCCCGCAAGAACATCTTCGGCTACCGCATGATGGTCTGGGCGATCATCGTCATCGGCCTGCTCAGCTTCATCGTCTGGGCGCATCACATGTACGTCAGCGGCATGCACCCCTACTTCGGCTTCTTCTTCGCCACGACCACGCTGATCATCGCGGTGCCGACGGCGCTCAAGGTCTACAACTGGGTGCTTACCCTCTGGGAAGGCGATATCCGCATGAACGCGCCGATGTATTTCGCCATCGGCTTCATCTTCACCTTCATCCACGGCGGACTGACCGGCCTGTTCCTCGGCAACGTGGTCATCGACCTGCCCTTGTCCGACACCTATTTCGTGGTCGCGCATTTCCACATGGTGATGGGCGTTTCGCCGATCCTGGTGCTGTTCGCGGCGCTGTACCACTGGTTCCCGAAAATGTCGGGCCGCATGTACCACGAGGGCATGGCCAAACTGCATTTCTGGTGCACCTTCCTCGGCACCTACGCCATCTACCTGCCGATGCACTATCTCGGCATCCATGGCGTGCCGCGGCGCTATTACGCACTCGGCACGACCGAGTTCATGGCGCCGGCGACCCAGGACGCCAATACCGCCATCACCATCGCCGCGCTGTTCGTCGGCGCTTCGCAGTTGCTGTACTTCATCAACATGTTCTGGAGCCTGCGCTACGGCGAAAAGTCCGGGCCCAATCCCTGGGGCGCCAATTCGCTCGAATGGCAGACTCCGGATACGCCGCCGATCCACGGCAACTGGGGCGACACGCTGCCGACGGTTTACCGCTGGGCCTATGACTACAGCGTGCCCGGCGCACACGAGGATTTCATCCCGCAGAACACGCCGGAAAGCGAAGAGCCGACGGTGGACGAAGAACATTTCGATCCGGATCACGACGTATCCAAGGCGGACCTGTGAAATCGCTCAAACACCTGGCCGACAAGCCCTGGGAACGCAAGGGCATCATCGGCGGGCTCAAGCCCGAGGGCGTTTTCGACACCGCGGCGGAGAAAGTGGCCCTGGGCTTCTTCCTGGTCGTCGCCACGGTGCTGTTCAGCCTGTTCACGATCAGCTACTTCATCCGCATGGAACTGCCGGACTGGCGGCCGCTGGCGGAGCCGGCGCAGTTGTGGCTCAACACCGGGCTGCTCGTACTCAGCAGCGCGCTGTTCCAGCTCGCCCGCAACAAGGTCAAGCGCGGCGAGGCGCGCAATGTGCTCACGCTTTATCTGGCAGGGGGCATCGTCGCCTTCCTGTTTATCGCCGGGCAATTGCTGGTCTGGGGCGGCCTGCAGGAAGCCGGGGTCTATCTGACCCCAAATCCCGCCGCATCGTTCTACTATCTGCTCACAGGGGTGCACGCCTTGCATCTGCTCGGCGGGCTTTGGGTCTGGAGCAAGACCTCGATCCGGCTGCTGTCGGGCAGCGAGCCGAAAGACGTTCGCCTCAGCATAGAGTTATGCACACTCTACTGGCATTTCCTGCTGGTAGTGTGGCTGGCGTTGTTCGCGATTCTATCCAACACCTAGCCGGCGGACCGGCAATCAACGGGAATTACCACGAATGAGTGAAGCTGCTGCAACGAGTATCGCCCCCAACGACGGGGTAACAGGCCTGGTCGACGACTGGACGGCGGACAAGCAGGCCTATCATGTGCCCTGGGGCAAGGCCATGATGTGGATCTTCCTGGTCAGCGATACCTTCATTTTCACCT
The DNA here is from genome assembly GCA_009844085.1 of Gammaproteobacteria bacterium. Lineage (GTDB taxonomy): Bacteria > Pseudomonadota > Gammaproteobacteria > Pseudomonadales > Pseudohongiellaceae > UBA9145. The sequence goes on from VYCF01000046.1 coordinate 5,642, forward strand.
GCTTCCTGACCGGCTACCTGAACGTGCGCATGACCACGACCCAGCCGTGGCCGCCGCAAAGCGAAATTTTCGCCCTGAGCTTCGGCGGCGCCCCCATCCCGCTGATCCTGATCGCGATCATGACTTTCGTGCTGATCACGAGCTCGGGCACCATGGCGCTGGCGGTCAACTACGGTTACCGGCGCGACAAGTTCAAGACGATCGTGTTCATTTGCCTCACCGCCCTGTTCGGCGCGACGTTCGTCGGCATGCAGGCTTTCGAATGGACCAAGCTGATCGTCGACGAAGGCGTGCGGCCCTGGGGCAATCCCTTCGGGGCGCCGCAATTCGGTTCTGTATTCTTCATGGTCACGGGATTCCACGGCCTGCACGTATCCGCCGGGGTGATCTACCTGTTATGGGTGGCGCGGCGCATCTGGGCCGGCTATTACGACAAGAAAGGCTTCGAGATCGTCGAAATCGCCGGGCTTTACTGGCACTTCGTCGACCTCGTGTGGGTATTCATCTTCGCATTCTTCTATCTTCTGTAAGAGGGGACGCCAATGGCATCGTCAGACACCGCGGGACAACAGCATCCACTTGGGATTTATTACCAGGTCTGGATCTTGCTGTTCCTCGTTAGCGCCGCTTCCTATGCGGTCGACTATTTCGACGCACAAGGAGCCTTGCGCTGGACCCTGGTCATCGTTTTCATGCTGGTCAAGGCCGGCTTCATCATAGCCATCTTCATGCATGCGTTCTGGGAGCGGCTGGCGCTATGCCTGACGATTCTCGGCCCGCCCGGCGTTCTGCTGCTGCTGATCGGTTTCATGGCCGTGGAAGGCGACTACACCGAAGGCGCCCGCTTCGATTACATGGGCCACGATCGCGACGCGGTCGCGTTGACCCCGGCCGAATACCACGCCTCGCTTGAAGAGGAGCACTAATTCCGTCCCCCCGTAGGGGCGAGGCATGCCTCGCCCGTGTCCGGATTCGCACACCACACGAAATTCGCGGGCGACGCATGCGTCGCCCCTACCACAATCGACGACCGTCCCCGGCAACCCCGCCATGTGCACCCGTCCCCCCGTAGGGGCGAGGCATGCCTCGCCCGCAGTGTGTCCGTCAGGAGTGGCGTGATCGAAGCTGTCGGATGACCGGCCCGGTATCAGGGGCGACGCCGCGCCAGATACGGAAGGATTCGGCCGCCTGCTCGACCAGCATGCCGAGGCCATCGGCGGCAGTCGCGGCGCCATTGTCCAGGGCCCAGCGCACGAAGGGCGTATCTTCATCCCCGTAGACCAGGTCGTAGCAGCAACAACCGCTTGCGAGCCAGGCCGCGTCGACTTCGGGCAGGCTCCCTTGCAGGCTGGATGACGTGCCATTGACGATCAGGTCGAACTGCCGGCCGCGCAACTCCTCCATGCTTGCCGCGGTCAGGCTGCCGGTAAAATCCCGCGCGAGCTCGACCGCTCGCTCGGCGGTCCGGTTCCAGACGGTTATCGAGGCCGGAGATTCCTCCCCGAGCGCGGGAACGACGCCGCGCACCGCGCCGCCCGCGCCGAGCAGCAATACGCGGCGGCCGCCGATCTCGATGCCGAGATTGTCGCGAAGGTCTCGCACGAGGCCGATGCCGTCGGTGTTGGCGCCGGAGAGTTCGCCTTCGCGCATCTCAAGCGTATTGGCCGCTCTCGACCGCGCGGCATCGGGCGTAAGCCGCCGGCACATGGCCCAGGCCGCCTGTTTGAAAGGCACGGTGACGTTCAATCCGCCGCCGCCTTCGCGGAAGAACTCGCCGACGAGACCCTCGAAGCCTTCCGCCGTGGCGAGAAGCGCGTCGTACGTGATCGCCTCGCCGGTCTGTTGCGCGAACAGCGAATGAATCAGCGGCGATTTGCTATGGCCGATCGGATTGCCGACGACGGCGTAACGGACGGGAGATTGGTTCATACCCATTGCTTCGGCAACAGGTAATAGCTGGTGAGTTTTTCTTCCTCGCTGCCGGGCTCGGCCCGCCAGTCGTAGATCCAGCGAACCGCCGGCGGCAGCGACATCAGGATTGACTCGATCCTGCCGACCCCGGATTGCAGGCCGAACAGCGTACCCCGGTCGTAAACCAGATTGAACTCGGCATAGCGGCCCCGGCGATATTCCTGAAACCTGCGCTGCTCGGCTGTCCAGACGAGCGCCTTGCGGCGCGCGACGATGGGCAGATACGCCTCGATGTAACTTTCGGCCAGGACGCGGACCAGGGCGAAACTGCTTGCGAAACCGCCCTCGTTGAAATCGTCGAAGAAAAGACCGCCGATGCCGCGATGTTCGTCGCGATGTTTCAGATAGAAGTAGTCATCGCAATTCTGTTTGAAGCGGGGATAGTACTCCGGATTCAGGCGGTCGCAGGCCTCTTTCGCGGTTCGATGCCAGTGCTCGCAGTCCTCGATGAAACCGTAATACGGAGTCAGGTCGTAACCGCCGCCGAACCACCAGACCGGATCCCCGCCGCTGGTGGCGAACATGCGGAAATTGGCGTGGGAGGTCGGCACGAAGGGGTTTTTCGGATGGACCACCAGCGAAACTCCCATTGCCTGGTAGCCTCGTCCGGCCAGTTCCGGCCGGGCAGCGGTGGCCGAAGGCGGCAGGGTCTTACCGAACACATGCGAGAAATTTACCCCGGCCTTTTCGAACACCGCGCCTTCGCTCATCACCCGGGATATGCCGCCGCCACCGTCTCCCCTGTCCCAGCAGTCGGTGACGAATTCTCCGGCGCCGTCTTCGGCTGCCAGGCGCGCGCAGATATTTTCCTGCAATTCAAGCAGGAACTGCCGCACCGCTTCCGTATCGATTTTGCTCATTGCGGTTTTCACGCCCTGCTTCTACCGAATTCGCTCGCCCGTGACCAGGTCGCGAATCTCGGATGGTTTGCCTTGTCCGCCAAGTTTGCCTTCGACTATGCAGTCGATGTCGGCGCCGAACTGGCGTCGCACGTCTTCCATCGAGCGAAACTCCGGTTCGCCCGCCAGATTGGCCGAAGTGGAAACGATCGGCCCGCCGAAAGCCACGCACAATTCCCGCACGACGGGGTGATCGCTGACTCGAATCGCTACCGCCGAATGCTCGCCGCGAATCCACTCGGGATATTGTCTGTCGGGATCCGGCACGAGCCAGGTGATATGTCCGGGCCATGTCGAACGCAGCTTCGCAATCTGATCGTCGGTGAGATGCGTGAGCAACTCGCCGACCTGCTCGATTCCGGCCGCGACGAGCAGCAGACCCTTGTCGACGGGGCGCCGCTTCAGCCGCAGCAGGCGATATACGGCTTCGCGGTTGAACGGATCGCAACCGATTCCCCAGACCGCCTCGGTAGGATAGGCGATCAACTCGCCTTTCCGCAGCCGCTTCGCGGCCTCGATGGCCCGGGATTCGGTCACCGCCGGCGAAGCTTCACTGCTGCTCCTGCAAAGCCCGGTCCTGAGCCTGCACTCTTTCGGCGTCGGCCTGGCGGTCCGCGGCGACGCGTTCGGCAAGATCGCCGTCTGCCAGGGCCAGGATCTGCGCCGCAAGATAGGCGGCATTGCGCGCCCCGGTCCTGCCGATGGCGACGGATGCAACAGGCACGCCGGCAGGCATCTGCACCGTGGACAACAAGGCGTCGAATCCCTTGAGCGGTCCGCCCTCCATGGGCACGCCGATCACGGGGCGGGTCGTATGGGCGGCGATGGCGCCGGCGAGATGGGCGGCGAGGCCGGCGCCGGCGATAAAGACCTGGCAGCCGCGTTCGACGGCGTTCTCGACATAATTCCGGGTGGCTTCGGGAGTGCGATGGGCGGAACTGATCTTGATCTCGTATCGAATGCCGAAATTTCGCAATATATCAGCCCCGGCCTGCATGGCCTCCAAGTCGGATTTCGACCCCATCAAAATGGCAACAAACGGCAAACTCATCGGCCCCACGCTCCTATAAAAAACCGGCAAAACTATACTAGTCTCAACACCTTCGCAAGTGGGGCCAGATTGTGCAGGGGGACGCTTGCCGGGAGGGGCTGTTCGCTTAATCTCACCTCGCCATCCATGGCGAGGTTCGAATCGGGTCGTCGCCGCTTTAGGCCATCCATGGCACGCGACGACTCCCACGACGCGAACAGCCCCTCCCGGCAATCGTCCTTCCGGCCGTTGGTGGCTACACACTCACGTAGGGAAGTATCTGCCGCCCTGATGAACCACTGTTCCGGCCAGTTCGAGTTGGAGGAGTTTTACGTTTAGTTGTTGCTGGGTGAGGCCTGCCTGGCTGGGCAGGGTTTCGGGGAGGGTGCCGGATTCTTCGATCAAGGCGAGCAGCTTGGCGTCATCTGGATTTGGTGCGGATTTGTCGGTTGGGGTGCTTGCCGGTTTCGGGCGGAAGCTGTCGAGGGGGATGATGTCCTGCATTTCCCGGAGGATGTCCTCGGGAGTCTCGACCAGGGTGGCGCCCTGGCGGATCAGTTGATGGCAGCCCCGGGAGAACGAACTCGATATCGGGCCCGGCATGGCGAATATCTCGCGATTTTGCTGCAGGGCCAGCTTGGCTGTCACCAGTGAGCCGCTTTTCAGGCTTGCTTCGATTACCACTACGCCCGCGGCCAGGCCGCTGATGATGCGATTGCGGCGGGGGAAATTTTTGGGGATCGCAGGCTCGCCAAGCGGGAATTCCGAGACCAGCGCGCCTTGCGCCCGAATTTGCTCACGCAACTCGCGATTGCGCGCCGGGTAGCATACGTCCACTCCGGTGCCCATCACCGCGGTCGTGTATCCGCCCGCATCGAGCGCTCCCTTGTGCGCCGCCGTGTCGATACCCAGCGCCATCCCTGAACAGATCACGAGACCGGCCTCGCTCAACTCCCGGGCGAGCCATTCCGCGTGCCGGCGGCCGTAGGCGCTGCCACGGCGGCTGCCGACCATCGCAATGGCCGGCAAATCCAGGCATTCGAGCCGGCCTTCCACGAAAATCACCGGCGGCGGAGCCGCGATCTCGCGGAGCAGGGCAGGATATCGCGGCGACTCGAAATGGAGAATGGCCCGGTCGTCGGCAGCGGCCCAGGCCAGATCCGACTGCACTCGGCCGCGGCAATGCGGCGCCGGCTTCCGGGCCGTCAAGGCCGCTATCTGCGCTTCGGAGAACCCGGCTTCCCGCAACCGCTCCCTGGACAATTGCCATATGCGGCTCAGCGGCCCCAATTCTCCGAGCGTCCTTGCCAGCACGCTCGCGCTGAGAACGCCATGGTGCATCAGGCCTAGATAGGCTTCGAGTCCGGCTTCATCCAAAGCTTCGTCCATGACACGATTTCCTTGTGACTGATATAATTTCCGGTTCGGGCGCGCGCTTTTCCGCCCGTATCGGAGTTCTGATGGCTCAATTACCGATTCTGGAATTTCCCGACCCGAGACTGCGCAAGATCGCCGCCCCGGTTACCGAGTTTGACGACGGCCTGCGCACCCTGGTCGACAACATGTTCGAGACCATGTACGAGTCGGAAGGCATCGGCCTTGCCGCCACCCAGGTCAATGTGCACAAGCGCCTGCTCGTGCTCGATGTCTCCGAGGAAAAAGATAGTCCGCAAGTCTTCATTAATCCAGAATTCGAGGTAATCGAAGAAGAATTGCAGGATTACCAGGAAGGCTGCCTGTCGGTGCCGGGATTTTTCGAGGAAGTCTCCAGGCCCCGCGCCATTCGCGTAAAGGCCCGGGACCCCCACGGCGAAAGTTACGAACTCGAGGCCCGCGGGCTGCTCGCGGTCTGCATTCAACACGAGATCGACCATCTCAACGGCAAGCTGTTCGTCGACTATCTGAGCCCGCTCAAGCGACAACGCATTCGCAGCAAGCTGGAGAAGGAACACAGGAAATCTGCCTGACTCCGATGCCGGCGTTGCGACTATGTTTTGCCGGCACGCCGGCCTTCGCGGCCGCGCATCTCGAGGCGCTGCTGGACTCTCCACACGAAATCGCCGCGGTATTCACCCAGCCGGACCGTCCCGCGGGACGCGGCCGCAAACTGACGCCGAGCGCGGTCGCCTCGTTGGCGGAAACTTATGACCTGCCGCTGCACAAGCCGGTCAGCCTGCGCAACGGCGAAGCCGCGCGACTGCTGGCCTCATACGAACCCGATGTACTCGTGGTCGCCGCATACGGACTGATTCTGCCGGCGTCGATTCTCGAAATTCCCCGCTACGGCTGCGTGAACGTGCATGCATCCCTGCTGCCCCGCTGGCGCGGCGCGGCGCCGGTCGAACGCGCCCTGCTCGCCGGAGACTGCGCTACCGGCATCACCATCATGCGCATGGACGAGGGGCTCGATACCGGCGACATCCTCCATCAACACGAAGTCGAAATCGCGCAAAACGACGACCGCGAGAATCTGGAAGCCAAGCTCGTCGAGGTCGGCCGCGCGGCCTTGCTGCATAGCATGGAAAACCTGCCGCAATTGCTGGCCGGGGCGACACCGCAGGATGACAGTCTGGCCAGTTATGCCAACAAGCTCGACAAGGCCGACGCATTGATCGACTGGACTGCGCCCGCCGAACACATCGACCGGCAAGTGCGGGCCGGCATCGGCCGCGCGCCTGCTTTCGCATTCATCGGGGAACAACGCGTCCGCATATTGCGCGCAACGCCGGAGGCCCGCGAGCATTCCGAAACACCTGGCGCCATCATCGACGCCGGCAGGAAGGGGCTGCTCGTCGCTTGCGGCGAAGGCGCAATCAGAATCGAAATCGTGCAAATGCCCGGCAAGACCGCGGTTCCGGTTAGTGCCCTGCTGAATTCGCCGTCTACTCCCTTCGCGAAGGGCGCAAGCTTCCGCGAAGTGAAGTCCGGCTGAGCGCCTTGGATATCCGCGCCAGGGCCGCACGCATCCTTTCCCGCCTCGCGGACCATCGCGGCTCGCTTGGCGAACACCTGCAGCCTCACCGGCAATCGCCTGAATACGGGCTGTTGCAGGAGATCTGTTTCGGCGTATGCCGCCATCACGAGACACTCGACTTCCTGCTCGGTCAACTGCTTGAGCGGCCATTGCGCGAGCGCGATTCCGACCTGAAATACCTGCTGCTCAGCGCCTTGTATCAGTTGCGCGAACTTGCCGTGCCCGACTACGCGGCAATCGATCAAACCGTCAAGGCTGCGGGACAGTTGCGCAAGCAATGGTCGAAGCCCCTGGCCAATGCCGTATTGCGCAACTACCAGCGCCGGCAAACCGATCTTGAGGAGGCGCTCGCGCGGCAACCTGAAACAGTCCGCCTGAACCATCCGGTCTGGCTGGCCGACGCCATCCGCACCGACTGGCCGGAAGAGTGGCAGTCCATACTTGAACGCAACAACGGGCGCCCGCCCATGAGTTTGCGGGTCAACAGGCTCAGGAATTCCCGCGAGGAAGCCATGGCGCAATTGCAACAGGCCGGTCTCGACTGCGTTGCCGGCGAGCTGGCGCAATCGGCGATTTACCTGGCCAAACCGCGGCCGGTCAACGAGATTCCGGGATTTGCCGATGGTCACCTCAGCGTGCAGGACGAAGCTTCGCAACTCGCGCCAGCGGCGCTCGGGCCCGAACCGGGCGCGCGCCTGCTCGACGCATGCGCCGCCCCCGGCGGCAAGACCTGTCACCTGCTGGAATTTCAGCCCGAGGCGGCTTCATGCCTCGCGCTCGACCGCAATGCGCCGCGCAGCGTGATGATCAGGGAAAATCTCGAGCGCCTCGGGCTCGACGCCGAGCTTGCCGTCGCCGACGCCGCCGACCTGTCCGCCTGGTGGGACGGCAGCGGATTCGACCGTATTCTGCTCGATGCGCCCTGCTCCGCCACCGGCGTCATCCGCCGGCATCCCGATATCAAGTTATTGTTGCGCCCGGGCGATGTCGACAGTCATGGCGACGCCCAATTCGGCCTGCTTCAGGCGCTCTGGCAATGCCTGAAACCGGGAGGCCGCCTGCTTTATACGACGTGTTCGGTGTTGCGCCGGGAAAACGAACAAGTCATCTCGCGCTTCCTCGCCGCGGCCGACGACGCTAAAACAGTGCCCATCACTGCCGATTGGGGAATAGAATGCGTTCATGGAAAACAGTTGCTCCCAGGCGGGGCGAACGGCCCGGACGGTTTCTATTTCTGTTTGCTGGGAAAGAACTGAATTCCGCTATGGCGGGCGCGCATTCCGGCGCGGTACTTTGACATGAAAATAATCGTTCTCGGCGCGAACCCGGTGGGCATCAGCCTGGCCAGCACCTTGTCGACCGAGTCCAACGACGTGACCCTTGTCGACAGCGACGCGGCGCGGCTCGAAGGATTGAAGCAGGGCATGGACATCCAGGTCGTCAGCGGCCGCGGCTCCCATCCCGATGTGCTCGAACAGGCCGGGGTCGAAGACGCCGACCTGCTGATCGCCGTCTCGGAAAACGACGAATTGAACATGGTGGCCTGCCGCGTCGCCTATTCGCTATATCGCACGCCGAAAAAAATCTGCCGGGTGCATTCTTCCTCGTTCATCAATTCCAGCGACGATTTGTTCGGCAAGCAGGGCATCGCGGTGGACACGCCGATCTGTCCGGAAATGATCGTCTCGGACAACATCGAACGCCTGATCGACCTGCCCGGCGCCTTGCAAGTGCTCGACTTCGCCGATGGCAAGGTGCAACTCGTCGGCGTGAAGGCAGTGTACGGCGGACCCCTGGTCGGCCAGGAAATTCGTCTGCTGCGCCAGCACATGCCTTCGATCGATACCCGCGTGGCGGCGATTTTTCGCAAGGACCGGCCGGTCGTACCCGAAGGATCGACCGTGATAGAAGCGGAAGACGAAGTATTCTTTGTCGCCGCCCAGGAAGACATCCGCGCCTGCATCGCCGAGGTTCGGCGCATGGACCGTCCGTATCGCCGTGTTTTCATCGCCGGCGGCGGCAACATCGGTCTGCGGCTCGCGCGGCAACTAGAGTCGCGCTACAAGGTCAAGCTGGTCGAACGCGACGAGGCGCGCTGCGATTTTCTGACGGGCCAACTCGGACGCACGCTGGTTTTGCAAGGCGAAGCTTCGGACCGGGAACTGCTCATCAGCGAAAACATCGAGGACGCCGACGTTTTCGTCGCACTGACCAATGACGACGAGGCCAATATCATGTCGTGCATGATGGCCAAGCGGCTCGGCGCCAAGAAGGTGATGGCGCTGATCAACAATCCCGATTATGTCGACCTCATCCAGGGCGGCGAGATCGATATTGCCATTTCTCCGCAGCAGGCCACCATCGGCAGCGTATTGACCAAGGTGCGGCGGGCGGATTTCGCCAACGTGCACTCATTGCGCCGCGGCGCCGCCGAAGCGGTGGAGGCGGTCGTACATGGCGATGTCGCTTCTTCCCGGGTGATCGGGCGCGAATTGCGCGAGCTGAATCTTCCCGACGGCATTACCGCCGGCGCGGTCGTCCGGGACGACGAGGTTCTGATCGCACACGACGACACCAGGGTCGAGTCCGGCGACCACGTAATCCTGTTTCTGGTGGACCGCAAGCACGTCGTTCTCGTCGAGCGCCTGTTCGGCGCGGGCTTCGCGCATTTCTGACACGCCATGCACCCCCTGATGATCACCAAGCTGCTCGGCATCCTGTTGATGCTGTTCAGTCTGCTGGGAACATTGCCGCCGATGGTGGTGTCGCTGATTTATCGCGACGGCATGCTCGCTGTTTTCTTCACTACCTTGCTGACCCTGTTTCTGCTTGGGCTGGGAATGTGGGGGCTGACCGCGCGCACGCGCAGCGAATTGACGATTCGCGACGGCTTTCTCGTGGTTACCCTGTTCTGGAGCGTGCTGGGCATCGCTGGCTGTCTGCCCCTGCTGCTGGCGCTCGACCTGAGTCTGACCGATGCAGTTTTCGAGTCCCTGTCGGGACTGACGACCACCGGGGCCACGGTGATCGTCGGCCTCGACGAGTTGCCCCGGTCGATCCTGTTCTATCGGCAATTGCTGCAATGGATGGGCGGCATGGGCATCATCGTCCTGGCCATGGCGCTGTTGCCGATGCTCGGCATCGGCGGCATGCAACTCTACCAGGCGGAAACCCCGGGGCCGATGAAGGACAACAAGCTCGTGCCGCGGCTGGCCGAAACCGCGAAGGCCTTGTGGTACATCTATCTGTCGCTGACGGTGGCTTGCGCGCTGGCCTATTGGGCGGTGGGCATGGATCTCTTCGACGCCGTCAGTCACTCATTCACAACCGTGGCGATCGGCGGCTTTTCCACTCACGACGCCAGCATAGGCTTCTTCGACAACCCCGCTGTCGACCTGGTGGCGATCGTCTTCATGGTAATCGCGGGAGTCAATTTCGCCTTGCATTTCACCGCCTGGCAGCGCCGCTCGGTGAGGCACTACCTGGCGGATCCCGAATTCCGGTTCTATGCGTTCATCCTCGCCTCGCTGTCCGTCGCCGCGATCGGCATTCTCTATCTGACCGCGACGTACGACAGTTTCTTCGAAGCGTTCATCCGGGGACTGTTCCAGGTGGTTTCGATCGCCACCACCACCGGCTACGTGACCGCCGATTTCAATTCCTGGCCGCTGTTCCTGCCGTACATGTTGCTATATGCGGCGATCATCGGCGCCTGCGCCGGTTCGACCGGCGGCGGAATCAAGGTGATTCGCATCCTGCTCATTTTCAAGCAGGGTATTCGCGAGGTGCAGCGCCTGATTCACCCCAAGGCCGTGATTCCGATCAAGCTCGGCGCCAAACGCGTCCCGGACCGGGTCATCGAATCGGTCTGGGGATTCTTCGCCGTATACGTCATGGTATTCATGTTGATGTTGCTGGCGCTGCTCGCTTCCGGGGTCGAGATCATCACAGCCTTCAGCGCGGTTGGCGCCTGCATCAATAATCTGGGGCCGGGACTCGAGGGGGTCTCGGCGACCTACGGAACCCTCCCCATCGCGGCCAAGTGGATCCTGTGCGTCGCCATGCTCCTCGGCAGACTTGAAGTCTTCACCCTGCTCGTCCTCTTCACACCCATGTTCTGGCGCCGCTAGGCGGTATAAAACTCAGTGTCGTCGGGTTGGCGGCGGAAGCGTTTGTATTCCCACTGATATTGTTCGGGGCATTCGCGGACCATTTCTTCGATGGCCTGGTTCATGGCTGTAATGGATTCGTCGAGATTTTCGCGGCGCAGGTCAAGCTCACGGATGACGGCGCGAAATCCGGCGCCGGCAGGCAGGCGTTTGGCGTAGCCGCAGAAGACGCGTGCGCCAGGGCGTTGCGCAAGTTTGCAGGCCAGGGTCATCGTGTAGGCTGGCTGGGCGAAGAAGGGTGCGAATACGCCGCTGCCATCGGCCGGCACCTGGTCCGGCAAGATTCCGACCAATTCGCCCGCGCGCAAAGCGCGCAACAGCTTGCCGACGCCTGCCTGGCCGCCGGCGGCCATGCGCAATCCGCCCCGAGCGCGGCTGCGCAGCAACAGGCGATCGAGCGCGGGATCGTCGGGCGGCATATACAGAAAATGTGCGTGCAACCCGTAACACATTGATATTCCGAATATTTCCCAGCTTCCAAGATGCGGCGCAAGCAAAACGACCCCATCGCCGGCCGCAACCGCGCCGCGAAACTCGTCGACGCCTTCCGCTTCCCGAATCAGCTCAACCATTCGCGGCATCGGCCAAACCCACGCGCGCCCCATCTCAAACAGGGCGCACAACGAATGGCGCAAACTGTCCCGCGCAAGATCGCGAACGCCTGCCTCGTCAAGCTCCGGAAAACAAACCCTCAAATTGCGCAAAGTGGTCCGCCCCGCACGATTCGGCAAACGCACCAACAACGTGCTCAGCGGTCCCGACAAACCGTGCAGCAACCGCAGGGGCAAGTGCGCAGTAAGCACCAGGAAAATTCGAAAAAACAGAATTTTGATGATCGCAATTGTCCTTTTTCAAATCGAAGCCGCAACATCGAGGCCATTGCCCAACGGGAATCCAACGACCTGAGTCGCCGTCGGGTGGCGACGGGTTTAGCGGGCGTCCCCGACATGGATGTCGGGGCCGAAGCGTACAGGGACGTA
>VYCF01000056.1 GCA_009844085.1 Gammaproteobacteria bacterium
GGCCCGGTCCGGCTTCAGGCAATCGCCAGCCGAGTTACCGGGAGAAGCTGGATCGAAGCCAACAATCTTTGAACACCCAGAACAAATACCCGATAATGTCCGGTCAACTCCAACCGAACATACCGGCAAGAGAGGTAGCTGACTTGTTCCCTTCGTTTGCCAGTAAACCAGCGCGGCGAGCCGCTGCAACCGCCATCGTTGCAATGCTGTTGCTGGCCGCCTGTGAACGCGATACTGCCATTCCGACAGAGCCGCCGGACAGCGCTTCGGTACTCAGAACCCGCTTGCTGACCGGAGAGCAATACACGAATACGATTGCACAGATTTTCGGCGAAGACATCAGCGGCAGCATACTCCCCCCGATTCCACCCATGGCCAGGACCGACGGCCTGCTGGCTTCCGGCGCCGCATACGTAGGCGTTACGTCCGACCAGATTTCCCAAATCCAGCAGGCCGCGACGTCAATAGCGGCAAAAGTCGTCGATGAAGAGCATCGTGATTTTCTGATCCCCTGCCGGCCGGAATCTCAAGCGGAAGCCGATCCGGCCTGTGCCGAACTGTTCTTGCGCGAAACGGGCCGGCTGCTCTATCGCCAGAACCTTGAGGACGTTCGACTTGCCGAACTAGTCGATATCGCCGGATACGCGGCGGAACAAACCGAAGATTTCCATGCGGGACTGGCCCTGGCGCTGGAATCCATTCTGATCAGCCCGGAATTCATCTTTATCGTGGACCGGGCGGAACCCGATCCGGACCGCCCGGGGTCGGAGCGGCTAGACGCCTGGTCCCTGGCCTCCCGATTGAGTTTTTTCCTGTGGAACGGGCCTCCCGACGATGCCTTGCTGAATGCGGCGGAAAGCGGAGAACTGCATACCGAAGCGGGGCTGAGCGCCACGGTTGAGCGGATGCTGTCCAGCGTGAGACTCGAATCGGGCATGCGCGCGTTCTTCGACGACATGCTTGGCTTCGACGAGTTCGGCAGCCTGGCAAAGGATCCGATCGTCTATCCGATGGTTACCGGGTCCACCTTGCAGGACGCGCGGGAACAGACACTGCGAACCATCGTCGATCACCTGCTTCACCAGGAATCGGACTATCGCGATCTGTTCACCACTCGCAAGACGTTCATGTCTCCGTCGCTGGCCGTCGTCTATGGCATTCCCGCCGGTAACGGCTGGACTCCCCATGAATTCGAGGCGGGCAGCCCCCGAATCGGGCTGCTGACGCAAGTCAGCTTTCTCGCCGCGAATTCCCATGCGGTGCGCAGTTCACCGACTCTTCGGGGGCAGGCGCTGCGCGAGCGCTTCCTCTGCCAGGTCGTGCCTCCGCCGCCGCCGAACGTGGATTTTTCCTTGCTGGAAGAAGCCGAACATGCAGCCACGGCGCGCGAACGACTCGACGTACACAATACCAATCCCGCTTGTGCGGGATGCCATCTCATCACCGATCCCATCGGGCTTGCGCTTGAGAATTTCGATGGCGCGGGGCGTTTCCGCGAGACCGAAAACGGCGCGGCACTGGACTTGAGCGGTGAACTGGACGGCGTACTTTACGAGGATGTCGCTGGACTGGCGTTGGCGATGCGGGACCATCCGAAACTTTCCAACTGTCTCGTCAATCGCCTCTACGCCTACGGCACCGGCGGACCGGTGTCATTGCGGCGCGATCGCGACACCATTAGCTGGTTTGAAAATCGCTTCGCCGCAAATGGATACAGACTGAAGCCGCTGCTGCGCGAACTGGCGCTCGGCGAGGCGTTTTCCACTGTATTGTCGGGTGAAATTCAAGGTAATATGGGCGTTGCGGATGCGAGTGAATCCACATACCGCTTCAGCGGGCCCAGGTTCGGCTCGCCGCAGCAACGGTGAAATCATGAGCAAATTCAATCGACGCAGATTTCTCAAAGGAACCTTGAACGGCGGTGTGATCGCCGTCGGTCTTCCATTGCTGGATGTATTCCTGAACGAGAACGGAACGGCGCTGGCCAATGGCGCGCCGATTCCGATGCGCTTCGGCACCTGGTCCTGGGGTCTCGGCATCAGCGAGTCGATTTTCGTGCCGAAAAAAACCGGACCTGATTTCGACCTGCCGGAAGAAATAGCGGCCCTGGCGCCCATTCAGAAACACATCAACCTGTATACCAATTTCCACGTGTTCAAGGACGACGCGCCAAATTTGTGCCACCACTCCGGCTGGGTCGTGCTGCGCTCCGGCATCGCGCCGATGACCTCGGAGAATCGTCCGGGTGAAACCATCGATGTTTCCGTCGCGCGTCAGATCGGCAACGCCACCCGGTTCCGCAGCCTCAGCGCGACCGCAACCGGGGACGTGCGGGACAGCTTCAGTTACGAAGGCGGCAATTCGGTAAACGCGCCGGAATGGTCGCCGCTGCGATTTTATCAGCGCCTGTTCGGAGAGGATTTTCAGGATCCCAACGCGGAATCCTTTGCCCCGGACCCGCGGGTAATGGTGAGAAAGAGTGCGCTCTCCGCCGTGCAGGACGACGCCAGGAAGCTGGAAAAATCCCTGGGTTCGGCGGATCGCGCGAGACTGGATCAATACTTTACCGGATTGCGCGATCTTGAAAGGCGCTTCGATCTGCAACTCACGAAACCGGATCCCCGCGAAGCCTGTATCGTCAGTGAAGCGCCGGAGGACTTGCCGACCGGACTCGATGCCGATCTCGTCTCGAAGCGTCATCGCATGATGACCGAACTGATGCTGATGGCGGTCGCCTGCGATCAGACTCGCGTGTTCAATGTTTTTTACGCTTCCGCGTTTTCGTCCACCGTCAAGCCGGGTTATGACAAACCCCATCACACGGCGACCCATGAAGAAGCGGTGGACAGCGAACTTGGCTACCAGCCCAATGTGTCCTGGTTCACGCGCCGCGCCATGGAAGAGTGGGCTTACTACGTCGACGCCCTGGCCAATTTCAGGGAGGGAGACGGCTCCCTGCTGGACAATTCCTTTATTTACTGCACGACGGATCAGTCTTTCGCCAAGACGCACTCGATTGACGGCATACCCATGTTCAGCGCAGGGACCGCCGGCGGCCGGGTGAAGACCGGATTGCATGTCGACGGGGGCGGATCGCCGGGTTGCCGCCTGGGCTATACCGCTCAACGCCTGATGGGGCTGGAGATCGAGTCCTGGGGGGACAAGAGCAACACGACCTCAGGTGAAATCGGTGAAATATTGGTTTAGGCGGTGCGCGGCGCTGTCCGTCGCCGTTTTCGGCTCGGCCGTGCTGGCAGCCGACGCTGAATTCCCTGTCGAAACTTACCGGGATATTCCCACGCCTGCCGAATTCCATGTCGAGTTGACCGAACTCGACGGACCGGTCTTCGCCGACAGTTCCGGCAAGACACTCTACAAATGGCCGCAGCACAGACTTCGCAACGGATACAGCGGAGAACCGCCCGGTACGCCGCAGTGCTACGACGAAGTGCTCACCGTGACAGCCGGGCTCATGAGTCCTTATCCTCCGGGCATCGAGCTGCCTGAACTCGACAGCCGCTTGAGCTGTACGGACCTGTGGCCGCCGGTGCTGGCGGGCGACGATGCGGAACCCATGGGCAAGTGGACGATCGTCGAGCGCAGGGACGGCAGCCGGCAATGGGCATTCGACGAACAGCCCCTGTATACGTCCGTTCGCGACGAGCGGCCCGGCGACGTGATCGGCGGCACGACGCGGCGTTACGGCGGTGACTCTCCGGCTTATCGCGTGCCCGTCGGGCCGCCTGCGCTGCTTCCTCCCGGCTTTGCCGTCAGGTCGACTTCGATCGGCCGCATGCTCACTACCGACAAGAACGAAGCGGTATATGCATATGGCGGCGACACCGCCACGACATCAAGTTGCCATGACGACTGCCTGGTCAACTGGAATCCGGTTCTCGCCCCGAATCTGGCCCGCGCCCAGGGTGAATGGTCCTTGCTCGAGCGTTCGCCGGGGGTGCGCCAGTGGGTCTTCCGAGGCCAGCCGCTGTATACCCATGTTCTGGATACGGGATCCTGGAGTCAGCAGGGCAGCGATGTAGCCATGTGGGAAAACGTGTTCACGCAAAAGGCGCCGGCTTACCCGTCAAGCTTTACCGTGCAATCCACTATTGCCGGGGACGTGCTGGCGGATGCCGACGGCAGAACGATCTACGTCTATCGCTGCGGAGAGGATTCCGCGGACCAGCTCGCTTGTGACCATCCGGACGACACCCAGGTCTACAGGCTCGCAATGTGCGGCGGCGGCGCTCCCGACCAGTGCCTGGAACATTGGCCTTACGTCATGGCGGGAGCCGATGAAAAGAGTATCAATCGCAGTTGGCGCGTCTTGTCCATCGATCCGAAAACCGGCCGATTGGCGGGCGACGGTGAACCGGGAGCATTGAGAGTCTGGTCCTGGCGCGGCAGACCGGTGTACCTGTTCGCCGGGGACAAGCTTCCCGGTGACGTACACGGTGACGGCGCCGGGGAATGGAGAGGTCAGCGCAACGGCCTGAAAGCGTTCTGGCTGCGCGATGACTTCATGGATGGAATACTCTGATGGGCCGGTTGCCGCTGTTCATTACAAGTCTGGCAAGTCTGCTGGCGGTCGCCTGCTCCGGCGCCCAGGCCGATGACGGTCGTCTACGCGACGGTACGATCGCCTATGTGATGACCGATCTGTTCTGGTCCGTTTATCAGACAGCGGACGGGAGCCGGGAATGTCCTCGCGGTTTCAATGACGGACCGCGCGAACAATTCGAACAATTGTTTCCCGCACATGAACTTCTCACGGTTGAAGAGACTCAGCTCAGGCAGGAAATCGAAACCTGGCATCCGACCACCGAGCCGGACGGGTTCGAGTTTCTTGAAGTGGAAGGCGAGCTTTCCTGGGGTCTGAATCTGGATGGGGAAGTCGGGCCAAGCGACTTCACTCATCCCGACGGCGCCCCCGGCATCGATAACGAGGTTTATCGCGCCGTCGGATGCATTATCGGTTTCCGCGGACCTGACGGCGTCGAATTCATTTTCCAGAACAAGGCCATACTCGATCGCGTATACAACCGGATGATGATTGAACTTACGGGCGTCGACGATCTCGAGAACGACGATTCCGTAACGCTGACCTGGTACCGCGGAATGGATCGACTGTTGACCGACGCTACCGGTCAGCGGGTCATGCCCGGCGGCACGCAAAGAGTCGACAGGCGCTGGGGTGAAAGCCTGATCCGCCGGACCCGGGGCAAGATCGTCGATTCGGTATTCACCAGCGATCCCGTTGACGAACTGGTGATCCCCTGGATGAATCTGAATGTCCCGTCGATACATCTCTTTCGCGACGCGCGATTGCAGCTCGATTTGACAAGCGACGGCGCAACCGGACTGCTGGCCGGATACGCCGATGTGGACACTTGGTACTATCAACTCATCAGAAATGACTCGACGCATCATTTGAGCAATGGGCAAATTTCGGGAATCTCGCTTTACAAGGCGCTACGCCGTCTGGCCGACGCGCATCCCGATCCCGAAACCGGTGAGAATACGGCGATTTCAACCGCGCTGGACATCAAAATGACACAGGTTTATATTGCCCGCCAAGCACCCCTTCCACAGTAGGTATGCATATGAACAGAATAACTGGCGGAAGCCTTTTTCTGGCCCTGATGATTCTTGCCGGCTGCGCCAGCGGTCCGCCGCCCGCGGTTGGCATGTGGGGCGTGGACATGAACACCCCTCTGGGCGTGATCCCGGTTACCTTGACCCTGAACGAAGACGGCACCGGCAGCATGGAGGCCGCCAATCTCGGCGAGGCGCCGGTTTCCGACATCGTGTACGACGGCCCGAACGTAACGTTCACCGCCGAAATCGACGCACAGGGGCAATCCGTGATGCTCGACTTCAGCGGTGCGGTAGACGGGGATGCGATCGAGGGATCGTTCGGCTCCGACTTCGGCGATATCGCGGTTTCGGGCACACGCCAGTAGGGGCGACGCATGCGTCGCCCGCGGGTGTTCGGGCATTGTGCCAATCCGGCGGCGGGCGAGGCATGCCTCGCCCCTACAGACCGAATCATCAAGTATCAGAAACTGTCCGGACTGGCGCTGTCCCATTCGCGCCTGAACCGTTGCGGCCCTTCGCCGTCCGCCAGCAATTGTCCGGGCAGCAGCGAGCAATTGACGTCCGCATAAGTGTGTGCGCCGTCGTCGCGGCGGATGAACAGGTGCTCGGGCTCGAGTTCGTCGGGGCTGTTCAACCCCATCGCGCCGCATAGTTTGAGAAAGGCTTCCACCGTCGCGCGCTGGAAGCGATAGACTCTTTTGGCTTTATCCTCGACGTTGATGGCCCTGGCGAGCGCCTTGTCCTGGGTCGTGACCCCGGTCGGACAGCGATTGGTGTTGCAGGCCCGGGCCTGGATGCAGCCGAGCGCGAGCATCATCGAACGCGCGGCGTTGACCGTATCCGCCCCAAGGGCGATCTTTTCCAGCATGTCGAAACCGGTTGCCGTAATGCCGGAACTGATTACCCGGATGTCATTCTTCAGATCCGCTCCCAGCAGAATCTGGCTGACGAAATAGGTCGCCTCGAGGCAGGGCACTCCGAGCCGGTTGGTGAATTCCACCGGCGCCGCGCCGGTACCGCCTTCGGCGCCGTCGACGGTGATGAAGTCCGGCAGAATCCCGGTCTGCAGCATTGCCTTGACGATGGCGCTGAATTCGCTCGGCTTGCCGAGCGCGAGCTTGAAGCCCACGGGTTTGCCGCCGCTGAGTTCGCGCAGCCGCTGCACGAATTCGAGCAATCCCGCCGGCGTGTCGAACTCGGGATGCCGCGGCGGCGACAGCACGGTCCTGCCGACCTCTACGAGACGGATTTCGGCGATTTCCTCCGAAACCTTCGCCCCCGGCAACACGCCGCCGTGGGAAGGCTTGGCGCCCTGGGACAATTTCAGTTCGATCATCTTGACCTGGTCCAGGTTGGCGCGCTCGGCGAACGCTTGGGAATCGAACCTGCCGCTGCGTTGGCGGCAGCCGAAATAGCCCGTGCCGATCTGCCAGATCAGATCGCCCTTGTGTTTCGTATGGTGTGGGCTGATGCTGCCTTCGCCGGTGTTATGGGCAAAGCCGCCGAGTTCGGCGCCCTTGTTCAGCGCCATGACCGCGTTGGCGCTCAGGGCGCCGAAACTCATCGCGGAAATGTTGAGCCGCGAGGCGCTGTAGGGCTGTTCGCATTGCCGGCCGCCGAACTGCACGCGGCAATCGCATTCCTCGAGATGCGTGGGCCTGAGCGAGTGCTGCAGGCTGCGATAACCGTCTTCGAGCAGATTTCGCTTCGTGCCGAAAGGAATCGTGTCGGTCATGTCCTTGGCGCGGGAATAGACGATATCGCGGCGTTCGCGGCTGAAAGGTCGTTCGTCCAGGTCGTTGGAGATGAAGTACTGCCGGATTTCAGGGCGGAACGACTCCAGCAAATAGCGGAGATTGGCCAGCACCGGATAGTTCCGGCGCAAGTTGCTGGTGCTGAAGAAATACTCCCGGGCGCCCACAACCGTCCAGACCAGCAGCAACAGGAACGACACGAGTTGCAAGGGCGCCGAGCCGGCCGCGGCCCAGGTCAGGGAAATCTCGTCCATGCTCAACAGCAGCCAGAGCAGGCTCAGCGGCATGAACAGGAAGGCGATCAGCAGGTAGGCGCGGGCGACGGGTGTCATCATTGCTGCTTTCTCATGGGCCTCAACAAGTATCTGGACCTGTTTCCGGACCTTTCAAGCCCGTTAACGGCGCGGACAGGATAGAATCCGTCTACCCGGAAAGTCTACGCCGGTTACGGCCGGCGTTCACCAATTCATGAGTCAGCGTTCCATTCTCATCCTCGGCGGCGCCCGTTCGGGCAAGAGCCGGCACGCCATGCGGCTGGCGGAAGAAAAGGCGAACAGTCCCGTGCTGATCGCCACTGCCGTTGCGGGAGACGAGGAGATGCGGCAACGCATAGCGCGTCATCGCCGCGACCGGGGAGCGAACTGGACCACGGTGGAAGAGCCGCTCGAACTGGCCGGGGCGATCGCAAGCCATGCGTCTGGAAACGTCGTGGTAGTGGACTGCCTGACGCTATGGCTGTCGAATCTGCTGCATGAGGAGAGGGATTGTGAGGCCGAGGTGAATCGGCTTCTGAAGGCTGTCGAAGATTCAACTGCCGAACTCATCCTTGTTTCCAACGAAGTCGGTCTCGGCATCGTTCCTGCAACGAGTCTCGGGCGTAAGTTCCGGGACGAACAGGGAAGCCTGAACCAGCGTCTCGCCGAAGTCGCCGGAGAGGTCGTTTTTCTCGCCGCGGGCCTGCCATTGC
This sequence comes from Gammaproteobacteria bacterium, assembly GCA_009844085.1. Taxonomy (GTDB): domain Bacteria; phylum Pseudomonadota; class Gammaproteobacteria; order Pseudomonadales; family Pseudohongiellaceae; genus UBA9145. Next base: position 8,320 of record VYCF01000056.1, read on the forward strand.
CCCTGAAAAGCTGATCAGCCATCCCTCATTTGGGAGGCATGCTTCATTCATTCATTCATTCATTTGACTCCGGTATCGATATTGCTTATCGTTTTTCCAACAAAAAGGATTGGAATCGGCCTCTTCGTCCACCATCACTTAGCATTGGACAACTGTACATTCAGGGCGCTGATGCCAATCATGCCAACCTGGAGGTAACAAAAATGGGAGCAGCGTATCGTGCTATCCTTTCTGTCTCTATCGTATTTCCCCTGATCGCCGCCGCCGGCGCCGCCGAGGCCCAGCCGTCCGGCCAGGACGAAGCCGCGGGACCCGTCGAGGAAATTTTCGTCGTCGGTTCGCGGCGCAGGGACCGTTCCGCCGACGACTCGCCGGTTCCGGTCGATGTGATCGGCGGAGACGACTTTCTGTCTCAGGGCGACAGCGATATGGATTCGCTGCTCGCGGCGCTGGTGCCTTCCTATAACGTCGCACAGGAGCCCATCTCCGACGCGGCGACGTTCATCCGCCCGGCGACCTTGCGCTCGCTGCCGCCGGACGCCACGCTCGTGCTCGTCAACGGCAAGCGCCGCCATCGCGCCGCGGTCATCGCGCTGCTCGGCGCGGGAATTTCCGGGGGTTCCCAGGGTCCCGACCTGTCGGTCATTCCGGCCATCGCGCTCGACCGGCTCGAAGTGCTGCGCGACGGCGCTTCGGCGCAATACGGCTCCGACGCGATCGCCGGCATCATGAATTTCGTCCTCAAGGAAGACGATTCCGGCTTCACCCTCGACGCCAAGTGGGGCAGCCATTTCGAAGGCGACGGCGATGCGCTGACGATCGCCGGCAACGCCGGATTCGGGCTCAGCGACGCCGGTTTCGGCAATATCAGCTTCGAATTCAAGGAGCAGGATCCGACCAGCCGCAGCGTTCAGCGCGACGATGCCCAGGGCCTGATCAACGCCGGCAACGCCAGCGTACGCCAGCCCGCGGCCCAGATCTGGGGCGCGCCCGAGATTTCCGACGATTACAAGCTTTTCGGCAATTTCGGCATCGATCTCGGCAACGGCGCCGAAGCCTATATGTTCGGCAACTGGGCGCAACGGCAGGTGGAGGGCGGCTTCTACTATCGTAATCCGCATACCAGGAACGGCGTATTCCGCGGCCCGGAAATCAACGGCATGAAAACGGTCAAGGTCGCCGACTTTTCCGGCGCCACGGCCATGCTGGTCAATCAGGGCATGGAACTCGCCGACGCCGTGGCGGCCAACGCCGCCGCCGGCGGCTGTCCGATCGTCAATATCGTCGACAACGTGGCCGACCCGGCGGCCCTGTCGGAAATCTCCGGCCGCGACGACTGCTATTCGCTGATCGAGAAATTTCCCGGCGGCTTCACGCCCCAGTTCGGCGGCTATGTAGACGACATCAGTTTCGCCGCGGGCGTGCGCGGGGAACTCGATTCGGGCTGGTTCTACGACCTCAGCGCGGTCGCCGGACAAAGCGGCGCGGACTTCTACATCTACAACACCATCAACCCGCAATTGTTCACGCGGCGCAACGACATCCCGACGTACTACGACGCCGGCGGCTACGTCGAAACCGACCGGGTCGCGAACTTCGACCTGTCGCGGCAATTCTTTCCGGGCAATGTTGACAGCGTGAACGTCGCCATGGGCGTCGAATACCGCGACGAGACCTTCACCATCCGCAACGGCGAGCCCAATTCGTTCTTCATCGACCCGAACCTCGCCGCACAGGGCTTCGGCGTCGGCTCCAACGGCTTCGCCGGCTTCCAGCCCGGCGACGCCGGCGAGAACACCGTCCGCGCGTTCGGCGCCTATCTCGATGTGGAGTCGAGCGTCAACGAAGTCCTGCTGCTCGGCGGCGCCTTGCGTTTCGAGGACTACGCCGACTTCGGCGACACCCTCGACGGCAAGGTCACCGCGCGCCTGCAAGTCGCCGACAACGTCGCCCTGCGCGGCGCGGTTAGCACCGGCTTCCGCGTGCCGACGGCGGGGCAGGCGAACCTGCGCAACGTGACCACCGAGTTCAACATGGGCCGGCTGGCGGACATCGCGACCCTGCCGCCGGACAATCCGATCGCGCAGCAGAAAGGCGCCACGCCGCTGACGCCGGAAGAGTCGGTGAACACGACGCTGGGCCTGGTTTTCTCCGCCGGCGACCTCGACGTAACCCTCGATTACTACAACATCGAGATTTCCGACCGTATCGCCTTCACCAGCCGCTTCAACCTGACTCCGGCCGATATCGACGCGCTGCTCGCCGCGGGCGTCTCCGACGCCCAGAGCTTCACTTCGGTGCGCTTCTTCTCGAACCAGCAGACCGTGGAAGCTTCCGGCATCGACCTGGTGGCCACGCTGCCTTTCGACCTCGGCCAGGGCGACAGCACGCTGACCGTCGTCGCCAACTGGTCCGACGTCGAGTTGACCGACTTCGACCCGAACTTCACCAGCGACAATCGCCGGCTGCAGATCGAACGGGGCCGCCCGGATTCCCGCTTCACCGCGACCTGGTCCCACTTGCAGGGCGCCTGGCGCTTCATGGCGCGGGTCCGTCATTACGGCGAGTTCTACGACGCGCCCACCAACGACGGCAGCGTCGCCTACTACCCCGAACCCGCCACGCTGTTCGACTTCGAGGCGGCTTACGAAGTAAGCGACTCGTTTACCGTAATCGGGGGATTGCAGAACGCCTTCGACGAGTATCCGATGATCAACCCACACGGCGAAGTGGCGGGTCTGATCTATCCCGAACAATCGCCGTTCGGCTTCAACGGCGGCTTCTACTATCTGCGGGCCACCTGGAACGCGTTCTGACGCTTTGCTGAAATGACTTTCCGCCCGCCGCGCCGGTCCGCGGCGCGGCGGGCGGAAGGGGTGGAAGTCCGCTTCGCTGAACCGTGCGGTGTGGCGGGAGTCAGTCAATGCGTTTCCCACTTCTCCTGCTCGTCCTGCTTGCGCCGTCCCTGCCGGCTTTCGCGCAATCCGCCGGCGAAGGCCGGGAGTTTCTTTTCCCGCTGATCGCCGACGGCGGCGGTTTCCTGTCCGAAGCGCTCGTGACCAATCTCGACGCCGCCCGCGACGCCGCAAGATCCCGACGGGTCCGAATCCGCTCCGTTTTTCGGCTACGTGCTGCCGTTCGAGAATCGATACCCGCTGGGCCAGCCCATCCAGCCCTTGCAACTGCCCCGAGCGCGCCGGTCTTCGCCGCTGCCGCTTCCCCCGGGGACCGGACTTTCGACGCCGGCTCGCCGATCGCGGCGCGGAAAATTTCGTCTCGAACTACAATTACCGCAAGCATACCGAGTACTGGCTGTCCCGCCGCTCCGAAACCAGCGCGGCCGCGGTGACGACTTCGGCGGTTACGTCTTCGGAGGGGGGTGTCCCGGCAGAGGCGGACCCGCCGTCCGATTCCGGAAACGCCATGCGGGAAGCCGGCCCTGCCGGCGCTGGGGGCCGCAAATTCCCCGGCAAGCGCCCCACCGCCGGAACGGGACGATTCCGCTGCCGCGACCACGACGGCCGCGGTCAGCGTCTCCGACCGACTGGAATGGGATTGGCGGGGTCGCCCGGTCGAGCATCGGGCGCCGATACTCGGCCGCTGGGCGGCGCTGGCGGTGCGCGTCGATCACGAAACGGAAGAACCGCCTCCGGTCGTTACCCGCGTGTTCGACGCCTCGGACCGGCGGCGCCTATCGGGAACTGGTCGAGTTGTGGAATTTCGAGGCCGGACCCGGCGAGTTCTACCACGGAATTGCCGCTTGCGCCCGCCGGGTTTGCGATCCCCGGCGGGCGCAAGCGGTTCACTCCCGCGCGGTATCGGACGCCGCGCCGACGACCGGCGGCACGGCTGTGAAGGCGGCGCCGGCGGTCGCGGGCAGGGCGACGGCCGCGACGTTGCGGTCGCAGCGCAACGTGGCTTCGCCGCCCGCGAAATCCGCCGGCGGTTCGAACAGGTCGGCCAGGAAGCGGATTTCGGTGGATCCGCTTTCGATCTGGACGGGCGTTTCGGCGGTCAGCGTTTCCTCCCTTCCGGCCGGGGTCAATTCGACTGCGCAGGAAGCGCCGGTCTTGGCGGCGTTGGTCATGACCAGCGCGAAACTCCCCAACCCGGGCATGACCGGGAACCGCAGCGTCCGCGCGGCCTGGACGGGCGCGATGGACGCGATTCCGGCCGGGCCGTCCGCCGCGCTTGCGGTCAGCAGGTTGCGGATGTCCGCGGGCGCGTCGCAATCGAGCGCGGCGTAACCGAAGGAAACGAACGGCGAGCGGTCCAAGGAGGGCAGCGACAGTTGGCCGCCGGGGCCGGCCGCGAGTTCGAACGCCGCCGTGCGGGCGTCCTCCCAGGTCACGCCCGGCGTCCTTTGGAACTTGGCCGAGGGCACGCCCGGGAGATCGAAACGCAGCGTACACGAATTGGCCGCGTCGGACAGGTTCGTCACCACGAGGTTGGACCGGAAGCCGCCGCCGTCCTGCACCAGGGGCAGGATGCGGCGGAAGCGCGATTCTTCGCCGCTGTCCGCCGGATCGGCGGCGCCGTCTGTTGATTGGCCGGCGGCTTCGAGATCGACGCCCGCCAGCGCGGCGAGGTCGCCGCCGTGCAGCGGCACGCCCAGGGCCGCGACGGCCCGGTCGCAGGTCACCCTGACGGTACCGTCGGCCGCGCCGTCCGCCGCCGGAACGAGTTCGTCCAGGAACCGGACTTCGGCCGAGCGCGCGGGAACGGAGATATTGGCCCCGCCCGCGTTCATGCCTTCGGCGTCCGCGGCCTCCAGGGCGCAGGCGGCTTCCAGTTCGTTGTCGTTGGCCAGCACCAGACCCAATCGGCCCAGCCGGGGCATCGCCGGGAACTGGAAGACGTTCATCGCCCGGACGCTTTCCAGGTTCGTCAGGGCGGCGGGTTCTCCGCCGCTTTCCAGGGTCAGCAGCATGCGCGCCACCGCCGGCCGCTCGCAGGCGAGTTTGGCGTAGCCGAAAACCAGATTCCCTTCGCCGGCGGTCGTCAGCGCGACGGTGTCGCCGGCCGGGTCCAGGTCGATATCGACGCCGTCGGCCGAAGCCGTCAGCGCGGGATGGTTCTCGAACGCGGTCGCGCCGAGGCCCGGCCCATGCAGGCTCAGTCCGCAGCGGTTGTCCGCGCCCGAAACGTCCGTCAGGTACAGGCGGGTGCGGAAGCCGCCGCCGTCGGCGAAAAGGGGAAACAGGTGCGTGCGGGAGGCCGTCCCATCGAGCGGCGCCGTGCGCCCCGCGGCCTCGGCCCATTCGCTTTCGCCGTCGCCGAGCGAACGCGCGCGCACTTCGTAGTCCGTATCCGGCGCCAGCCCGCCGAGCGTGGCCGACGTCGACAGGTCCGCGTGCGGGTGGTCCGTCCACGTTTCCGCGCCGGCCGGCCGGTATTGCAGTTCGTATCCGTTCAGCCGCGCGCCCGTGTCCCCGGGCGCCGTCCAATTCACTTCGAGACTCGACGGAGTGGCGCCGCCCACCGCCAGGTCCGCGGGCGCGCCCGGCGGCGCCCGGAATCCCACGGCGAAGGGCGAAAACCCGGTTACAGTCGCGCAAACCATGGAGTTTTCCTCGTCGAAGGCCGATCCCGGCACTTCGTTCCACGCCCCGTCCGCGTAGCGCAGCAGGATCAGCGGGCGGCCCGCCGCGGCCTCCAGCAGGGCCGGCGTCACCGGCAGGCACAGCGTCAGCCCGTCCGCCGGAACGCGGTCCACGGCGACATCCACAAGGGTCCGCGCTTCCGGGGGGCCCAGCGCGAAGGCGCCCGGACCCAGCGGCACGTCTCCGGCGACCGGGGAAACGGTGATCGTCGCGTCTTCGGCCGCCGATTCCGGCACGGCGAAACGCACCGCCGGCGTGCCGGGTTCGCGCCGCACCGTCACTTCCCGGTCCCCCGCCTTGTATGTGGTCTCGCCCTCGGCGATGGCTTGCTGGACGGTCAGCGCCGGGAGTTCCGGCTCGGCGTCCGCAACCGAACCGCCACCGCTGCCGCCGCTACCGGTGTCGGGATCGGGATCGGGGTCGGGACCCGGATCGCCGGAATCGTCGTTGTCCCGGACGGTCACCGACGCGCTCGCGTTCGTGTTGTGGGGCGAGTAGCCCGTTCCGGATTGCACCGTCGCCCTCACCGGGCCGTCCGGCTCGTCCGCATCGTCGTCCACCGTGGCGACGGTGAAGCTCGCCGTCCCCGACGCGCCCACCGTCACAGTGCGGTCGCCGCCCGTGGCGAAGTTGCCGCCCGCGACCGAGACCTGGACCGAGATGCTGCCCGACGGCGCCGGGCTCGCCGTCAGCGTGAAGGCGGCATCGCCGCCCTCGGTGACCGCCGAACCTCCCGAAATCGAGACCACCGGCGTGTCCGGCGGCGGATCGTCGTTGTCGGTGATGGTCAGCGTGTGGACGTTCGCAGTCCCCACCGCGTAGCCCGTGCCGGCCGTCAGCGTCAGGATCACCGTCTCGTTCGGCTCGTCGTCCGCGTCGTCCGTGATCGCCACCGGGACGTCGACGCTCGCCGTGCCCGCGGGCACGGCCACGGCCAGGCCCAGGGGCGCGTAATCCTGGCCCTCGCTCGCCGTGCCCGACCGGGTCAGCACGACGGTGATGTCGGACGCGGGCGCGGGGGAAAGGCCGAACGCTACGTTGCGCGTGCCCGCATCCTCGACCGCGGACGAGGCGGCGGAGGCGAAGGAGGCCACGGGGGTGTCCGGGGGCGGATCGCCGCCGCCGTCATCATTGTCGTTCACCGTCACGGTCGTCTCCACGAGAGACGTATCGTCTTCATGCCGCAGGTAGGCCGAATCGTTCCGGCGTATCCAGACCGACACCGGGCCGTCCGGCTCGTCCACGGTGTCGTCCACGGTCGGAACCGTGTAGGTGGCGGAGAATTGGTTTGCCGGAATGCTGACCGTCTTGTCGCGTCCTTCATTGCCGGGCGCCACGAAATCCCCGGCATTGGCGTCCTTCTCCTCGACTCCGAGCAAGACATTGAGGGAACCGGTTATCGGTCCCCCCGTCCGCCTTATCGTGAAGGTCGCATCCTGTCCCTCGGTTACGGGGCTTTCCCCGGCCTCTATGCTCACGATCTGGGGCCCGTCATTGTCATACACGGGAACGGACGCCTTGCCGGCGGCGCCGTCGATGTCGTAAACGCCGGACGCACGGATCGAGACCCGCACCTCGCCATCCGGCCCGTCGACCCCGTCATTCCAAATAGGCGCAGTGTACACGGCGGATGATTGCCCGGCCGGTATCAGGATCGACTGTAACCCCTCTTCGGCGACCCGCAGGAAATTCCGACCGCCACCGGTCTTCTCGGTGACGAACAGATTCACCGCCAGGGCGGAGGTCGTCGGTCCCGTCCGGCTCACCGTGAATTTGGCCGACTTACCACCTTCCTCGGCGGCATATTCGACTGCCGGGGTTATGTCCACCACCGGTTTCGTCGACGGGGTGGTGGCCTTCCTGATGGTCACCGATATGCCATCGGCAGTATCCCTATAATTCCTGTCTTCACCGGCAAATAGTTTTTGTATGCCCTGCAGCCTCATCATTGTCGTTACATCCGCCGAACCATCGTTCGGGAGGGCAAAAACCGTGAAGGTCTGGGGAGTAGCATAGTTGGAAGGGGTAAAAGTACGAGTGAGAGGTCTGATTGCCAAAACGGGATTTTCCGCTGAAGGAAAGTATGCTGTATTTTGTTCGTCATTGCGATGGGAAAAGAAATTAGGCGGTCCCAGACTCACTTCCTTTGACTGAAAGCCGCTCCCGGTCGGTTGTTCGGATAATTTCACGGTGAATGTCGTACTCTGTCCCTCGGTGATGGTCAGCGTGGACTGGCTCACCACCATGCGCGCATCCCCGTGGTCATCGTTCAGGAGCCAGTGAGTGTGCCGGTTTCTGCCCAGGACGGCGCCCTGTGTCGGCAAAATCAACTCCAGGGTCGCAACGAACGCCTCGTCCCTTTCCACATCCGTGTCGCCCCTCACCTCGACCTGGATGGTCTTGGAGAGGCTGGGAGTGCCCTCCAAGAAAATTTGGTTGCCCGAGCAGGCCGAGGCAGTGGGCGTACCGGCATTTAAAAGCCGGTAGTCAGCACCGGCCTGCCAGGTGGTGCTGCCGCTCCCGTCCCGGTCCGCATTCAAAGCTACACGTGGATCAAATGGATGGAAGCAGACCTTGAAGAGCACATTCTCCGATGGCGACTTCGACAGGCTTGCCGTGTATGTCAGCACCCGCTTGCCGCTGTCGCCCTCCAAGGCATTGGCCGGGCCGCTGAGCGAGAGCACGGCCTCCGGGGCCGAAGTCGCAACCGTCAGGTCGAACTCATCCGAGACCGTCCCGCCATTGCCGTCATCGGCCGTCACACTTATCGTCAATGTCCCGACATCCCTGTCGGCAGGGATTCCCGTCAGGATCAGTTGAATAATATGGAAATTCAGCCATTCCGGCAGGGATGAGCCATCCTTCAGCGTTGCCTGATAGGTCAGGGAATCATCGTCGGAATCGGTGAACGTGTCCGCGGGAAATGCATAGGTGAGCACACTTCCCGTCTTTGCGAACAAGTCTGGAATGGCCTTGGCAACCGTGGGGGCGCTATTCGACTGGGCCTGGGCCGGGGCCGTCAAGCCGGGCAGAAATCCCGCGCCGAACGCCGCCGCCACGAGGAGCAAACACATCCGTGCCGCGAGTCGCGCTCGGCTCGGCTCGGCTCGGCTCGGCTCGGCTCGGCTCGGCTCGGCTCGGCTCG
>VYCF01000075.1:0-29728 GCA_009844085.1 Gammaproteobacteria bacterium
AGCGGCCCGGTCCGGCTTCAGGCAATCGCCAGCCGAGTTACCGGGAGAAGCTGGTATTTTACTTTGCTACTGTCATATCCGGGAACTTTTCGGTACAATTCACCGTTTTACGGACGCGGGCTCCCTCCGGACCGGATAGTAACGCGCTCATTTTGGAGAGATATGTGTACGTGGCTCCTGTAGCAGGTTGACAAGACCTTGCGCTGTTCGCAGAAGGCGTGAACGGCAACGAGGTATTTCAGAAGTGGGCCGCAGGCCCATTTTTTGTGCCCGGATTTTTTGCCCGGTTTTCAATACCCGGTCTTCAATACCAGAGGCTCAGGACTGTGAAACCGAGCGAGGTACGGATAGGCAAGGCGATAGCCCCGGCGGTCGAGGCGCTGGGCCTGGAGTTATGGGGCATCGAACAGTTGCGGCACGGGCGGCGCGTCACCTTGCGCGTTTTCATCGATTGCCTGTCCGGAGTGACGATCGACGATTGCGAGCGGGTAAGCCGCCAGGTAAGCGCGATTCTCGACGTGGAAGATCCGATCCAGGGGGAATACACGCTGGAAGTTTCTTCGCCCGGGATCGATCGGCCGCTGTTCACCTTGCCGCAGTTTGAACGTTATCTCGGCGCCGAGGCGAACGTTCGCCTGCGTGTCCCGGTCGACGGGCGGCGCAGGTTCAGGGGCATGATCGAGAAAGTGATGGCGGACAAGGTGGCGTTACTGGTGGAAGGCAGGACAGTCGAGATGTTGCATGCCGATATCGAGCGGGCCGGACTGGAGCCGCCGGCGCCGTCGAATGACAACGCCAGGACCGCGAAATCCCGGCCGGGCAAGCGGCGGGATTCGAAGACCAAGGGTTCGAAAAGAGTAAAAACGAGATGATGAACAGCAAGGAAATTCTGATGGTCGCCGACGCCGTCTCCAACGAGAAGGGGTTGGACAAGGGCGTGATTTTCGAGGCCATCGAATCCGCTTTGGCAACGGCCACCCGCAAGTTCCATGACCGGGACAATATCGATTGCCGGGTATCCGTAGATCAGAATACCGGAGAGTACGAGACTTTCCGGGTCTGGACCGTGCTCGAGGAAGACGACGAAGAGTTCGAACAGGGTAGCCATATGACTCCGGACCAGGCCAGGGAGAAAGACCCCGGCCTGGAACTCGGCGGCGCCTGGGAAGAAAAGATCGATAATGTGGCTTTCGGCCGCATCGCCGCCCAGACCGCAAAGCAGGTCATCGTGCAGAAGGTGCGTGAGGCGGAACGCGAGATCGTCATCGCCGAGTACATACACCGGGTCGGCGAACTCGTCAACGGCACCGTCAAGAAAGTTACCAGGGATGTCGTCATCGTCGATCTCGGCGGCAACGCCGAAGCCTGCCTGCCCCGTGACCAGATGATTCCCCGCGAGAGTTTCCGCATGGGCGACCGCCTGCGCGCCTTGCTCATGGATGTGCGCTCGGAACAGCGCGGCCCGCAACTTTTCCTGAGCCGCACCTCGCCCGAGATGCTCATCGCCCTGTTCAAGATCGAAGTGCCTGAAATCTCCGAACAGGTCATCGAGATTCGCGCCGCGGCGCGGGATCCGGGTTCGAGGGCGAAAATCGTCGTCAGCACCAATGACGGACGCATCGACCCGGTGGGCGCCTGTGTCGGCATGCGCGGTTCGCGCGTGCAGGTGGTGTCCAACGAACTCGCCAGCGAGCGCATCGACATCATTCCCTGGGACGACAATCCGGCCCAGCTCGTGATCAATTCCATGGCGCCGGCGGAAGTGGCCTCGGTCATCGTCGACGAGGAAAAGCACACCATGGACATCGCCGTGGAAGAGGAAAACCTGGCCCAGGCCATCGGCCGCAACGGGCAGAACGTGCGCCTTTCGAGCGAGTTGACCGGCTGGACGATCAATGTGATGAGCGTCGAGGACGCGGCGATCAAGCAACAGCAGGAATCGACCTCCCTGGTCGAATTGTTCACCGAGTCGATGGACGTCGACGACGAACTGGCCGAAGTGCTGGTGCAGGAAGGATTCACGTCGCTGGAAGAGATCGCCTACGTACCGCTCGACGAAATTCTGGCTATCGACGGTTTCGATGAGGAAATCGCCGATGAATTGCGCAACCGTGCCAAGGACGCGCTGGTAACCAGGGCGATCGCTTCCCAGGAGGATCTGTCGGCGGCCAATGTCAACGAAGACTTGCTGACCATGGAAGGAATGGACGATGAACTGGCGTTGCAACTGGCGCGCAAGGGCATCCTGAGCATGGAGGAACTGGCGGAACAGTCCATAGACGAACTGATCGATATCGAGGGCCTGGACGAACAACGGGCTGGAGAATTGATCATGACGGCGCGCGCGCCCTGGTTTGCCGAGGGCGAGGCCGCGGCTGGCGGGAGCGATTGAATGGCGGACGTAAGCATTCGTGAATTTGCCGGCACATTGAAAATGCCGGTGGAAAAACTGCTTTCCCAGATCAAGGAAGCGGGCCTGCCGCATACGGACGCGGACCATCTGATTTCCACCGACGACAAGACCAAGTTGCTGGCGCTGCTGAAGAAGGGACGCGGCGGCGAAGTGGAGGCCGCTCCACGCAAGATCACCCTGAAACGAAAGAGCCTGGGCACCTTGCGCACCGCGGGCTCCCACGGCCGCGGCAAGACCGTTGCGGTGGAAGTGCGCCGCAAGCGCACCTACATAAAGCGCAGCGCCATCGAGCAGGAAGCCGCGGCGGCGGAAGCGGCGGCGAAGGCCAAGGCGGCGGAAGCGGAGGAGCAGCAACAGGCGCAGGAAGCCGCGCCTGAACCGGCGGAGGAGACCGCGCAAGCCAGACAAGAAGTGCAGGAACCTGCCGCGGAAGCGCCGGAAACGGCCGACGCGGCGCAGGATGCCGCGCCGGAACCGGCCCAGCCTCCGCAGCAGGAAGTCGATTCGGCCCGGGCGGCCAAGACCTCGGCCAAGCCGCCGGCGAAACGCCGCGGCCGCGGCAAGACCGCAGGCGAAGATCCGGTCGAAAAACGCAAATCTCATCTGCGCCCGAAGGCGCCGCCCCAGAAGCGCAGGAGATCGATTCACGTCAACGACGATTTCGTACTCGAAGGCGGCGACATCGACGATCTCGGCAGGGGTCGCAGAATGGGCCGCAAGGCCAAGCCGCGACTCGCCTCCCAGCATGCCTTCGAGAAACCGACGGAATTCATTTCGAGAGAAATCACGATCGGCGAGGCCAATACCGTCGCCCAACTCGCCCAGAAAATGTCGATCAAGTCGGCTGAGATCATCAAGATCCTGTTCAACATGGGAGTCATGGCGACGATCAATCACACGCTCGACCAGGATACTTCCACCCTCGTGATCGAAGAACTCGGCCATCGCGTCAGGTTCGTTTCGGAGGACGCCATCGAGGAACAACTCGCCGAATCGATCGCGATGGACGTCGAGGAAGGCAAGACCGAAGAACCCCGGGCTCCGGTCGTGACCGTCATGGGGCACGTCGACCACGGCAAGACCTCGCTGCTCGACCACATCCGCAATGCGTCCGTGGCCAGTCACGAAGCGGGTGGCATCACCCAGCATATCGGCGCCTATCACGTCGAAACCGATGCGGGCATGATCTGTTTTCTCGACACTCCGGGCCACGCCGCGTTTACGGCCATGCGCTCCCGCGGCGCCAGGGCCACCGATGTGATCGTACTGGTGGTAGCCGCCGACGACGGCGTCAAGCCCCAGACCCTGGAGGCTGTGCAGCACGCCAAGGCAGCGGAAGTGCCGCTGGTCGTGGCGATCAACAAGATCGACAAGGAAGGCATCGATATCGAGCGGGTCAAGAACGAACTTGCGGCGCAGGAAGTTATTCCGGAAGACTGGGGCGGCGACACCCAGTTCATTCCCGTTTCCGCCCATACCGGTGAAGGCATCTCCGATTTGCTCGAAGCCATCCTGTTGCAGGCGGAATTGCTCGATCTCAGGGCCTATACCGATGTGGTGGGCCAGGGCGTGGTCATCGAATCCAGGCTCGACAAGGGTCGCGGACCGGTTGCTACAGTGCTGGTGCAGAACGGCACGCTCAACGCCGGCGATGTCGTGCTCGCCGGTCATGAATACGGCAAGGTGCGCGCGCTCGTGGATGAGATGGGCCGCAACGTGAAATCCGCGGGTCCTTCGATTCCGGCCGAAATCCTCGGCCTGAACGGCGTGCCCGAGGCGGGCGACGAGTTCGTCGTCGTCAGCGACGAGCGCAAGGCGCGCGAGGTGGCGGAGTTTCGCCGCGACCGCCACAAGGAAAGCCAGCAGGCGCGGCAGCAGGCCAGCGTCGAAAGCATGCTGGTCGATATGGGCAAGGACAGCGTCAAGCTGTTCAAGGTCGTCCTCAAGACCGACGTGCGCGGCTCGCTCGAAGCCATCGCCGGCGCACTGGCCGGATTGAATACCGACGAGGTCAAGGTGGACCTGGTCGCTTCCGGCGTCGGCGGCATCACCGAAACCGACGCCCATCTGGCGGCCACTTCGAACGCCATGATCGTCGGCTTCAACGTGCGCGCCAACAAGGCGGCGCGGGACATCATCGAGAACGAACACTTGCAGTTGCGTTATTACAACGTGATTTACGAAGTGATCGACGACGCAAAGGCTGTCATGAGCGGCATGCTGGCGCCGGAACTCCGCGAGGAAATCGTCGGCGTGGCCGAAGTGCGCGATGTCTTCAACTCGCCCAAATTCGGCCAGATCGCGGGCAGCATGGTGCTTGAGGGCACGGTTTACCGCAGCAAGCCGATTCGCGTGCTGCGCGACAACGTAGTGATTTACGAAGGGGAACTGGAATCCCTGCGCCGGTTCAAGGACGACATCAACGAAGTTCGTCATGGCATGGAATGCGGAATCGGCGTGCGCAACTACAAGGATGTGCAGATTGGCGACAAGATCGAGGTATACGAGACCACCGAAGTGACGCGCAGTTTGTAGCACATTGCGTTGGTGAGTCGGGCCCGGCCGGGCCGGAGCGCATGCCATGATGGAGAACAATTCCCGCGCCCAGAGGGTGGCGGACCAGATTCAGCGCGATCTTGCTTCGCTGATTCAGTTCGAAATCGACGATCCGCGCATCGGCATGGTTTCGGTTACCGGAGTGGAAGTCACTCAGGATCTGGCCCATGCGAAAGTTTTTGTGACTTCGTTCGGGGGCGGAGACTTCGAACGGCAGCCGTCGGATGCGGCCGGCCGTGAGAGTACGGCGGCCCTGAACGGCGCCGCGGGTTATCTGCGCGGCCTGCTGGCGCGGCGCCTGCAACTGCGCACGGTGCCGAGGTTGAGTTTTCATTACGACGCCAGCGTGGAACGGGGCCGCCAACTGGACGAGTTGATCGACAGCGCGCTGGCCTCGGACCGGGAACGGCATTCGTGACCGCGTCCGGATTGCGGAAGGAATATTGAATGCGCGGCCGGCGTAACAGGGGCAGGGATGTCAGTGGACTGATCGTGCTGGACAAGGCGCCGGGGCTTTCGTCCAATTCCGCCCTGCAGCAGGTGAAACGGATTTTCCAGGCGAGCAAGGCGGGCCATGGCGGCAGTCTCGATCCGCTGGCGACCGGCGTCTTGCCGCTTTGCCTCGGCGAGGCGACCAAGGTGTCCCGATTCCTGCTGGATTCGGACAAGAAATACCGCACGCGCATGAAGCTCGGCGTACGTACGGACAGCGGCGACAGCGAAGGCAGGGAAATCGCGGTCTGCGAGGAATTTTCGGTGACCAGGGAGCAGGTGGAACTGGCGCTGGAAAGTTTTCGCGGCGAGATCGAACAGGTGCCGCCGATGCATTCGGCGGTGAAGGTGCAAGGCACGCCGCTATACAAGCTGGCCCGCAGCGGCCGGGTCGTCGAGCGGGAGCCGCGCAAGGTGACGATTTACGCGATCGCGCTGACGGAATTCGCGCCGCCGGAGATCGAGATTGAACTGGCCTGCAGCAAGGGCACGTACATTCGCACGATCGCCGACGAAATGGGACAGATGCTGGGCTGCGGGGCCCATATAATCGCCCTGCGGCGTTTGCAGGCCGGAGGATTCGGCGAAGAGGACTGCGTTACCGCCGGATTCCTCGAACAGGAAAAGGAAAGCAAGGGCCTGGAGGGAATCGACCGCTACCTGGCGCCGATCGACAAGCCGCTGGCGGATTTGCCGGCGGTCATGTTGCCGGATATCGCGGCGAACCAGGTGCGCAGCGGCCAGGCGGTGCTCGTACGGCACCTGCCTGCCGAAGGAATGGTCAGGATGTATCGCAAGACATGCGATCAGGAACGCTTCATCGGCATCGGCGCCATCGACGACGATGGCAGGGTCGCGCCGAAGCGCCTGATCGCGGAACCCGCCGGCTGACCGCCGGCGACCTGAAACGAGATTTAACTCGTGAACAAAACAAAACCACGCTTCTGTTTTGTTCAAGAGAAAAATTCCATGGAAGGAATTTTTCGGAACATTAGGAGATATAAATGGCTTTATCGACAGAAGAGAAACAGACGATTATCAATGAATACGCCACGGGCGACGGAGACACGGGCTCCCCGGAAGTGCAGGTAGCCTTGCTGACCGCCAACATCAACGATCTGCAGGCTCACTTCAAGCAGCATATTCACGATCACCATTCACGCCGCGGCCTGATCCGGATGGTCAACAGCAGAAAGAAACTGCTCGACTACCTGAAGCGCAAGGACGTGGATCGCTATTCCGCATTGATCAAGCGGCTCGGACTGCGCCGCTAGGCGCTGGACAAATACATCACGGCCGTTTTGATTGATACGGCCAACAGGAATTACTTATGTTCAATATCACAACGAAGACGTTTCAATTCGGCGACCAGACGGTCACCATTGAAACAGGAAAGATTGCGCGTCAGGCAACCGGCGCGGTTACCGTCACCATGGGCAACTCCAAGGTGCTGGCGACCGCGGTCGGTCGGAGAGAGGCGTCGCCAACCGCGGACTTTTTCCCGCTGACCGTCAACTATCAGGAAAAAACCTATGCCGCGGGGAGAATTCCCGGCGGATTCTTCAAGCGCGAAGGACGTCCCACCGAAAAGGAGACGCTGACCTCGCGACTCATCGACCGGCCGATCAGGCCATTGTTTCCGAAAGGATTTCTCAACGAAGTGCAGGTCATCTGCACGGTGATTTCCGCGGACAAGGACCACGATCCCGACATCGCCGCCATGATCGGCGCCTCCGCCGCCCTGGCGATTTCCGGCATGCCTTTTGCCGGACCGATTGCCGCCGCGCGCGTCGGCCTCGACCTGAACACCGGCTATATCCTCAACCCCTCTTTCGATCAATTGCAGCAATCGGCGCTCGACATGGTCGTCGCGGGCACCCGCTCCGCGGTACTCATGGTGGAATCCGAGGCGAACGAACTCAGCGAGGACCAGATGCTCGGCGCGGTGCTTTTCGCCCAGCAGGAAATGCAGGTGGCCATCGACGCGATCGAGGAACTGCGGAGCGAGGCCGGCAAACCGGACTGGGAATGGGAACCGGTCGCAAAGAACGAGAATCTGACCAATGCGCTGTCGGAAAAGTTCGGCGCGGGCGTTACCGAGGCCTACCAGATTTCCGGCAAGACGGAACGTTACGCCGCCCTCGGTGCGCTCCAGAACGAAGCCGTCGAGGCGCTGGCAGGCTCCGATTCTGAATTCGGCGAGGCGGATATTCGCAAGGCTTTCTCGGCGCTGGAAAAAAGCACCGTCAGGAACCGCGTTCTCGATGGCGAGCCGCGGATCGACGGCCGCGACACCCGCTCCGTACGGCCGATCGAAGTGGAAGTCGGCATTTTGCCCAAGGCCCACGGCTCGGCGCTGTTCACCCGCGGCGAAACCCAGGCCCTGGTAGTCACCACCCTGGGCGCCGTGCGCGATTCGCAGTTGATCGAAGGACTGGCGGGCTCGCACAAGGAAGGATTCATGCTGCATTACAACTTTCCGCCGTACTCGGTCGGAGAGACGGGTTTCATGAGCGGACCCAAACGCCGGGAGATCGGCCACGGCCGCCTAGCCAAGCGCGGCGTAGCCGCCCTGATGCCCGCTGAAGAGGATTTCCCCTACGCAATCCGCGTGGTTTCCGAAATCACCGAATCCAACGGTTCGAGTTCCATGGCCTCGGTCTGTGGGGCCAGCCTGTCCATGATGGACGCCGGCGTGCCCCTGCGAGCGCCGATAGCCGGCATCGCCATGGGCCTGATCAAGGAAGACGAGCGTTTCGCCGTACTCACCGACATCCTCGGCGACGAGGATCATCTCGGCGACATGGACTTCAAGGTCGCGGGCACCGCCAAGGGCGTGACCGCCTTGCAGATGGACATCAAGATCCAGGGCATCACCGAGGAGATCATGGAAACGGCCCTGGCCCAGGCTCACGAGGCCCGGCAGCATATTCTCGGCGAAATGGGCAAGGTGATATCCGAAGCCCGTCCGACCGTGAACGAGAACGCGCCTAGCATGGCCACCCTTCGCATCGACCAGGACAAGATCCGCGACGTCATCGGCAAGGGCGGCGCGGTGATCCGTTCGATCACCGAGGAGACCGGCGCGGCGATCGATATCGACGACGACGGCGTCGTGCGCATCTACGGCGAGGATGTCACGTCCCGCGACGCGGCCCTCGATCGGATCAACGAGATAACCGCCGAGGCGGAAGTAGGCAAGCTCTACAACGGCACCGTCGCCCGCATCGTCGATTTCGGCGCCTTCATCAATATTCTTCCCGGCAAGGACGGCCTCGTGCATATCTCCCAGATTTCCAGGAATCGGGTCGAGAAAGTCGGCGACTACCTGGAAGAAGGACAGGAAGTGCTCGTCAAGGTCCTCGACCTCGACGCCCGCGGCCGCATCAAGCTGAGCATGAAAGAAGTAACCGAGGAAGAAAAGGAGACCTTCACGGCGTAATTGCACAGCGGGTTCATGATCGGCGGAGAATCATATAGAATCGGGAGTCATCGTGATTTTCCGTCGAGCTCGAACAAGCAAGAGGATCTGAAAATGTCGCATCGATTCCGGCTCAATCCGGCCCTTACACCGCTCGCGCTGCTTGCCTTGCTGGCGCCAAGCGCGGTTTTCGGCCAGCAGGACGAGATTACTTTCCACAGGGACATCGAACCGATCTTGCAAAGGAGTTGCCAGAATTGCCATCGAGTCGGCGGCGTGGGACCCATGCCGCTGGTTTCCTACGAGCAGGTCGCTCCTTTCGCCGGCCTGATCGAATACAAGACCGGCATCCGCAACCGCGCCGGCGCCATGCCGCCGTGGTACATGGAAAAGAACATCGGCATCCAGGATTACAAGAACGACCCTTCGCTGAACGACGAGGACATCGAGGCGATTTCCGTCTGGGCCCGGTCGGGAGCGCCACAGGGCGATCCGGCCGACGCCCCCGAGCCGCTGGTATTCGACGACAGCATCAAGTGGACCGCCGGCGAACCCGACCTGATCGTCAGTACCAATCCGGTCACCAAGCTTGCCGGCACGCCGGACTGGTGGGGCGAAATCGACCGCATTCCCATACCGCTGGACGAGGAGCGCTACGTCAGATCGGTTGAAATCGTCGAAGTCAACGACGTCGACTTCCAGACCGGCACCGGGCGCGAGACCGTCGGCGGACGCTACATTTTCCATCACATGATCTGGAGCACCGCCGAGATCGACGAAAACGGCCAGCGCATCGACGATACCGTCACATCCTGGCCGGTGCACGAGGTAGGCCGCAATCCGGACATCTTCGACGAGGACGCCGGCAGGCTGCTGCGCCCGGGCACCTATGTCGTTTCCGATTCGGTGCACCTGCATTCCAACGGCCAGGACACCACCGGCCATCTGGAAATCGGTTTCCGCTTCCACCCCGTCGGCTATCAGCCCAAGTACGAGCGCGCCCGGCTCGGACTCGGCAACGGCGTCGACATCAGTATCGCCGGCAATCGGAACAACCAGGAACTGCATGCCTACAGGGTCCTTGAGGACCACATCAAGATCGTGACCTTCGAACCGCACCTGCACGCTCCGGGCGAACGCATGTGCCTGGAAGCGATCTGGGGCTATACCGTGGAGACGCTTTCCTGCGTCGGCTACGATCACAACTGGGTGCGCGGCTATGCCTATGCCGATCACGCCCAGCCGCTGCTGCCGAAGGGCACAATCCTGCATATCGTCGGTTACATGAACAATACCGAGACCAATCCGAACGTGCCCGACCCGCGCAACTGGCAGGGTTCCGGCAACCGTTCGGTGACCAATATGTTCATTGACCTGGGCATGCGGGTGAGGCTTACCGACGAGCAGTTCGCGGAAGCGATGGAAGAGCGCCGGCAGGTGCTCAACCTCGGGCCAAACGACCATGTCATCGGTTGCCCCTTGTGCGGCGCTCCGATGGTCTCACAAACGCTTGCGCCCACGCCGGAGTCTTCGGACTGAATCAGACTGACATAAGAGGAATCGAGTGAAAATGCTTGCTACAGGCGGTTCGGGCGCGTCCCGAAAATTGTTTTCCATTTTGCTGCTGGCGGCTTTCTGCGCCGGCGGCGCCAGCGCACAAACCTATCGCAGCGGCCAGCACGTGGAGCCGGCTTTCGAAGGCTGGAGACCCAACGACGAAGGCGGCTTCAACATGATGTTCGGCTATATGAACGAGAACTGGGAGGAGTCTCCCGACGTTCCCGTTGGCGAGCACAATTACTTCGAGCCGGGCGAACCGGACCGCGGCCAGCCCGCACATTTCCTGCCGCGCCGCAATCGCTTCACGTTCGAAGTCGCCGTGCCCGCCGACTGGGGCGACAGGGAACTCGTCTGGACGCTGCAAGTGAACGGTGTCGAGAAGAAAGCCTATGCCACCTTGCGTGAAGACTATCTCGTCGACAACATGGTCATCGCTTCCGAGACCGGTTCTCTTGGCGCCGGCACGAGCAGTCCGGAATCCCGCGCCAACGTTCCGCCCGTAGTTGAGATTCAGGGCGACGACATCCGCACGGTTGCGGTCGGCGAACCGCTGGTTCTGGATACCCTGGTGACCGACGACGGCCTGCCCGAGCCCACCGACCCGGTGGAAGAAGCGCGCCGTTTCGCCGAGTTCGCCGGCGGTCCGCTGGCGTCCGCTTTCATTACGCCCGAGCTGATCATGGAGCGGCGCATGTCGAGTCCGCCCACGAGGGTGACCGTGGACAAGGTCAACGGCCTGTATTACTCGTGGAACAAGTATCGGGGCCCGGGCAATGTCTCGTTCGACCCGCCCCAGGTGAAAGTCTGGGAAGACAGCCGCACCAGCGCGAATTCGCCATGGGGCGCATTGTTCCTGCCGCCGCCGATTCCGGAAGACGGCATCTACACGGTAACCGCCACGTTCGACGAACCCGGCACCTACGTACTTTGGGGCAGGGCCGATGACGGCGGCTTGTACCACGACGGCTACATCACGGTGAACGTTACCGAATAAACCCCCTGGAGGCGCCGATGCACACGTTCCGCAGGCCTGTCCTTTATTCGATTCAAGTAGTAATTCTTGTCCTGGCGGCCCAGATCGGCTTCGCCCAGGATTTCTACTATCCGCCGCCCGGGGAATGGGAGCGGCGCGCACCGGAAGCAGCGGGCATGGACAGTGCGAAACTGGCGGCGGCGGTGCAATTGGCCAGGGACAATACCGTGGTCGAGCCCCACGACATGGCCCAGTTCATCGAACGCAGCTTCGGCCGCGAGCCGCATTTCAGCATTCTCGGCCCGGTCAAGCGCCGGGAAGAAGGCTCCGGACTGGTGGTGCGCAACGGTTACATCGTCGCCGAATGGGGCGACATCGAGCGCGAAGACATGACGTTCAGCGTAGCCAAGAGCTATCTCTCGACCATGGCCGGCCTGGCGCTCGACGAGGGACTGATCGAAGACGTGACCGATCCGGTGAAGGAATACTTCCCCCATGCAAGTTTCGACGATCCACACAATGCGCCCATCACCTGGGAGCATTTCCTGAACCAGTCGTCGGATTGGGCCGGGACGCTCTGGGGCAAGCCCGATTGGGCAGACCGTCCCCATGATTACGATCCGGCGGAAGCGATCAATCGCGAAATGCATGAGCCGGGCACTTTCTACAAGTACAACGACGTGCGCGTGAACATGCTCGCCTACTCGCTGCTCAACGTGTGGCGCGAGCCTCTCGACGGGGTGCTCAGGGAGAGAGTCATGGATCCGATCGGCGCCAGCGAGGAATGGGAATGGCACGGCTATGAAAATTCCTGGGTGGAAATCGACGGCCGGCGGATGCAATCGCCTTCCGGCGGCGCCCATTGGGGCGGCGGCTTCTTCATCAGCACGCTCGACCACGCCCGTTTCGGCTACCTGTTCCTGCGCGACGGCAACTGGGACGGCAAGCAGCTTGTTTCCAGGGAATGGGTGGATGCGGTGCAGCAGCCTTCGCTCCCCTACAAGCGTTACGGCTACATGTGGTGGCTGAATACCGATCAGGAAGCCGTCGAAAACGCCCCGGAAAGCGCTTTCTACGCCAGCGGCGCGGGCGGCAACTACATCTGGATCGACCAGGAGAACGATTTGCTCGTGGTGATGCGCTGGGTGCCTCGCATGGGTGAGGTGATGGCAGCCTTCACCGACGCCATCGTCCAGTTGTAACCTTACGAGTGATTCGCACCATGCGCACATTCTCCATGGCGCCGGCGCTGATTCTGGCGCTCGGCGTTTCGTTCTTCTCCGCCGGCGCGGCGGCGCAGTCCGAAGCCCGGGTCAACAAGCTGATCGAGTTGTTCGAGAACGATCAGCCTGCATTCGGGCTGTTGTCCTTCGATTATTCGCTCAACAACGCGCGCTCGCTGGCAAGCTCGGGGCTCGACTTCATCATGATCGATATGGAACATGCGCCCTTCGATGTCGAACGCCTGCGCCTGTTCCTGCTCGGCATGACGAACAAGCGTTCGATCATGGCAAAAGGCAATCTGCAGCCGGACGTGGTGCCCTTCGTGCGCATTCCCGCCGCAGGCGGCGCCGAGGAACTGATCGCCCAGGCGAAGCAGGTTCTCGATGTCGGCGTCTACGGCATCATGTTTCCGGCAGTCCACAATCGGGAACAGGCGGAACTTGCCGTGCGCGCCATGCGTTATCCGCAAGTGAACGGTTCACCGGACATGGAGCCCGCCGGACTGCGCGGGCGCAATCCTTCCAATGCCGTCTGGTATTGGGGCATTCCCGACTACATGGCGAAAGCCGATGTCTGGCCGCTCGACCCGCAAGGCGAATTGCTCGCGATCATGTTCATCGAGTCGCCTCAGGGCGTGGAGAACATCGAGGAGATCGTCACCGTGCCTGGCCTGGGCGGCATTTTCATCGGCCCGTCGGACCTGAGCACTTCCATGGGCTATGCCAGCCCCGCGGCGCCGGAAGTGGAAGCGGCGATCCAGACCGTGCTCGGCGCCTGCCTCGAACATGACGTGCCATGCGCGATCACCACTGGCGCGGGCTCTGTCCAGGATCGCATCGAGCAGGGTTTCCGCTACGTGACCGTCGGCGCGGACGGCGGCCTGTCCTCGGGCGCGGCCAACGCCTTGCGACTCGGCCTCGAAGCCGCCGGACGCGACTGATCCGATAAAGAACCCGAATTTCAGAGGAACAATCCCATGAGAACGATAGTCAGTTCGATATTGACCTTCGCGCTTGCCGTACCTGCGGGCGCCGCCCTGGCCCAGGCCGACATGGAGCCGGTCAATGACCTGCCCAATCCGTACCAGATCTACACCGGCTGGGCCAAGATGCCCGCCGGCCGCGATTGGGGCGCCACCAGCGCCGTCGACGTCGACCTCGACGGCAAGTCGATCTGGATCGGCGAGCGGTGCGGTTCGGACTCAATCCGGCCCGCTTTCCCGATCAGGGGCTGCGCCGAATCCGACCTGCCGGTGGTGCTCAAGTTCAATTCCGACGGAGACATGGTGAGGAGCTTCGGTGGCGGTATTTTCGCCGTCCCGCACGGTTTCCATGTCGACCCCGACGGCAATATCTGGGTAACCGACGCCCCGTTCACACTGCCTCCCGGAATCGAAGGCAAGGGCCACATCGTCGTCAAGTTCAGCCCCGAGGGCGAACGGCTGATGACCCTGGGCACGCCTGGCGTAACCGGCGACGACGAATCCCATTTCAATATGCCGTCCGATGTACACGTCGCGCCCAATGGCGACATCTTCGTCGCCGACGGTCATGGTGGAGAGAGCAACGGACGCATCGTCAAGTTCGACGCCAACGGCAACTACCTGATGGAATGGGGTGAGCCCGGCTCCGGCCCGGGCCAGTTCGACGCCCCTCACGGCCTGGCGATGGATTCCCAGGGCAGGCTGTTCGTCGCCGACCGTGGCAACAACCGCATCCAGATTTTCGATCAGAACGGCAATCTGCTCGATGAGTGGTATCAGTTCAGCCGGCTGAGCGGCATCTACATCGACGAGAACGACGTTCTCTACGGTGTCGATTCGGAATCCAACGAGCAGCGCGGACGCGAAGACTGGCGCCGCGGCATTCGCATCGGCAGCGCGCGAACCGGCGAAGTCTGGGCCTTCATTCCAGACCCCTTCGACGCGAACAACGGCCCCTATCGCGTCAGCAGCGGCGGCGAAGGCGTGGCCGCGGATGCGGACGGCGTGATCTACAGCGCCGAAGTAGGCCCGCGCTCGGTCAAGCGTTACGTGCGATTCGAGGACTAGATTGATCCGGACCGCGGATGGCAATCAGTTCTTTTGATCTGTTCAAGATCGGGATCGGTCCTTCGAGTTCCCATACGGTAGGTCCCATGCGGGCGGCGGCGATGTTCGCCGGCCGCCTGCGCGACGCCGGAGTCTTGCAGGAAGTCGTCCGCGTCAAGGCCGAGATGTACGGGTCCCTCGGCGCCACCGGGCGGGGACATGGCACGCCAAAGGCGGTGATGCTGGGCCTGGAAGGCGAAAGCCCGGAAGGCGTGGACGTGGAAGCGGTAGCCGGCCGGGTCGAGGCGATCCGGTCGCAGCGCTCGCTGCGGTTGAACGGCGAACATTCCATTGCCTTCGACGAGAAGGAAGATCTGCTGCTGAATCGGCGCGAGGCGTTGCCGCTGCACTCCAATGGCATGATTTTCACGGCCCGCGGGCAGCCGCGTGGTCACCGCGCCCACCAACGGCGCCGCCGGCATAGTTCCCGCGGTGTTGCACTATTACGCCCGCTTCGTTCCGGGAGCGAACGAGGAAGGCATGGTGCGGTTCCTGTTGACGGCGGCAGCCATCGGCGTGCTGTTCAAGGAAAACGCCTCCATCAGCGGCGCCGAAGTCGGTTGCCAGGGCGAGGTCGGCTCGGCGTGCTCCATGGCCGCCGCCGGGCTTGCCGAAGTGCTCGGCGGCACGCCGCGGCAGGTAGAAAACGCCGCCGAAATCGCCATGGAGCACAATCTCGGACTGACCTGCGATCCGGTCGGAGGGCTCGTCCAGGTGCCTTGCATCGAGCGTAACGCCATGGCCTCGGTCAAGGCGATTCACGCGGCCCGCCTGGCGCTGCGCGGTGATGGCGAGCATTTCGTTTCACTCGATCAGGTCATCAAGACCTTGCGCGACACCGGCCGCGACATGAAGGACAAGTACAAGGAAACCTCCCGCGGCGGGCTCGCGGTCAACGTCGTCGAGATTCCGGTCAATGTGATCGAGTGCTGAGGCAGATACCTCATTCCTGTCCGGCCAGACTGCGGGCGACTGCCTGTTCGCGCTCGGCCAGCAGCCGCTGATAGCCCTCCTCGTCGAGATGCGTGATGGCCACCCAGGCATGGGTCATCTCGTCGGTGGTCCGATTGCCGCCGGAAACCCATTGATCCGGGTCGGGATTGTTGGGATTGTCGGCGGTATTGTCATACCACTGCTTGAATACCAGTACGGAGCCGGCAGGCACGAGCGGCGCCGAATCGGGCTCGAAGATGTGACTGTGATGCCAGGTTGCGCTCCAGTTGGAAATCTGGCTGATCGACTCGAGCACGCCGGTATCCGGGTGATAGATCTCCAGCGATGCCGCGACCAGGCGCAGATGCCCGTGGGGCTGGAAGCTGTCGATGCGAATCGGATGGTCGAATGAATGGAAGCCCTGAGTCATGATCTCGCCGTGGGGCGGAATCACCAGGTTGTATTCCCGCTCCGCGCGCGGAATGCCGATCTCGTAGGACTTCAGATCCTGTTTGAACGCCGCGGTTTCCTCGAATCCTTCCGGATGCAGCCAGAGACCGAGTTCGACGACATTGTCTTCGATGATCGTTCCCGGCGCGGTGGCGCCGATTCCGCCTGGAAACATGTGGATGTCCCAGGAAACGAGCGCGTTCGCCGGCAGTACCCGGCAAACGTCCTCGGGCATGAGTTCGCCCCATTTGCCCATGGCGTACTCGGTAAGCATGCTTTCGCTCATGCTTTCGAGCGCGCCGTCTTCGTCGATGGTCATCATCCTCGAGTTCGCGTGGTGCACAACGGTGGCCGCATTACCCCGGGGTTTTACCTGGACCGCTCGGATGCAGCGATTTTCGGCGAGTCCGCTCGGCACCATGTGCTTGTGCCAGATGTCGTTGCCGTTGGCGGGAATGTCGATGGGAATCGAAGGAACGATCAGATCGGGAGGGCCGAGCTGATCGGTGAAATTCCACTCGTCGAGATCGCGCACGTCCGGCGGCGGCAATTCCATGTCCGGATCGCCGAGCAGGGCGCCCTGATCGACCCAGGCCACAAGCGTGTCGATGTCTTCCTGGGACAGCCGCCAGTCGCCTTCGAGTTCCTGGATGCCGATGCCGTGGTCGTAGGCATAGGGAGGCATTTCGCGACTGGCGACCCTGAACTGGATCAGGGGCGCCCAGGGACGAACCTGCTCGTAGGATTCGAAAGCCATTGGGCCGATGCCGCCTTCACGGTGACAGACCACGCAATTCTCGTTGATGATTCTGCCGGCCTCGCCGTTGTAGCTAATCTCGTTTCCATGCGGAGGCTGATCTTGGGCCTGGGCCTGGACGATTCCCGCCGCGAAGGCGAATGCCGTAGCGAGTCCCGCCAACTGCAAGTACTTTGGTTCGATCTTCACAATCGCATTCCTCGGGGCTATATGGGACGGCCTAGGTGGAGCCCATCCCGATTCGACTCGATACTACAGCATATTTATCGGAAGTCGTATACCGAACGGCCGCCGGGCTGGCGCTAGTCGTAGTACGCGGGGGCCAGTTCCAGCGATTCGGCCAGTTCCAGGCTGTGTTCGATCCAGAATGTCGCTCCGGTTTCCTCGACCAGGGCTTCTACCTTGTCCATGGATTCCAGCGTCTGTTCCGCGTCGGTATTGAAAACCGGGGTACGGCGCAGCCGGCGGCTGGCCTCGAAGTGGTACAGGTCGCCGGACAGTATGAGGGGGCCGAAATTTTCCAGTTCGAGTTTCAGCACCTGGTGACCGGGCGTATGGCCCGGCGCGGAAATGATCATTACGCTGCCGTCGCCGAAGACATCGTGATCCCCTTCCAGCATGATCTTGTCCGAATCTCGCAATTGGTCGTAGAGCTCCGGCCTGAATACCGGGTTGGTTTCCGGGGTCTCGAAGGCGGCCTCGAATTCCGTCTGCTGTATGAGCAGGGTCGCGTTGGCGAAGGCGTTGGCGGCGCCGACATGGTCGTAATGGAAATGCGAATAGGCGGTGTAGTCGACATCGTCCGGGGAAACATTCATCGCCGCGAGCTGATCAATGATCGAGGTGTCGTACCAGCTACCGGCGTCTGGCTGTCTCGGGCCGACTGTGTCCAGCGGCAGCCCGGCGTCCCAGATCATCAGTTCGCCTTCGTGCTCGATCAGATAGCAGGGCACGAACAACTCCCTGACCGAAGTCTCATCATTGCTCAGGCCGAAGGCGCTGACGTCGGGAAAGCTCAGATGACCGCAGTCGAAAACATAGAGTCTCGGGTCCGCGTGTGCGCTGAAGCCGAACGAGAGGACAAAAACGAGAACGAACAATTTCTTCATGATATGGCCTCGGGTTTGAACAAAAGAGAAATGTGGTGGGCCCACCAGGACTCGAACCTGGGACCAACGGATTATGAGTCCGCTGCTCTAACCGACTGAGCTATAGGCCCTGTGTCCGCCGCGCATGCCCGCCGATCGGCGGTCTTACTCGTCGAGAAAGCTGCGCAGGTGGTCGGAGCGGGAAGGATGCCGCAATTTGCGCAACGCCTTGGCTTCTATTTGGCGTATGCGTTCCCGGGTCACATCGAACTGCTTGCCGACTTCCTCAAGCGTGTGGTCGGTGTTCATCTCGATGCCGAAACGCATGCGCAACACCTTTTCCTCGCGCGTGGTCAGACTGCTGAGCACATCGCGGGTGGCTTCCTTCAATCCTTCGCCCACGGATGAGTCGATCGGATTCGCGATGGTGCTGTCTTCGATGAAATCGCCGAGATGCGAATCTTCGTCGTCGCCGATCGGAGTTTCCATGGAAATGGGCTCCTTCGCGATTTTCAGCACCTTGCGTACACGGTCTTCGGGCATTTCCATGCGTTCCCCGAGTTCTTCCGGAGTCGGCTCGCGGCCTTTCTCGTGCACCATCTGGCGCGAGATGCGATTCAGCTTGTTGATCGTCTCGATCATGTGCACCGGGATGCGGATCGTCCTCGCCTGGTCGGCAATGGAACGGGTGATCGCCTGCCGGATCCACCAGGTGGCGTAGGTCGAGAACTTGTAGCCGCGGCGGTATTCGAACTTGTCCACGGCTTTCATCAGGCCGATATTGCCTTCCTGGATCAGGTCGAGAAATTGCAGGCCCCGGTTGGTGTATTTCTTGGCGATGGAGATGACCAGCCGCAAGTTGGCTTCGACCATTTCCTTCTTCGCCCGGCGCGACTTCGCTTCACCGATCGCCATGCGGCGGTTGATGTCCTTGATTTCGGCTATGGTCAGGCCGCATTCCTCTTCGAGCAGGCGCAATTTCTTCTGCGTGCGCAGCACTTCCGATTTCACCTTGCGCAACAGGCCGGCATTGGCCCCGGCTTCGTCGATATGCAGTTCGAGCCATTGCTCGTTGACTTCGTTGCCGGGGAAGGTGGTGAGGAATTCCTTTCGATCCATCCTGCCCTTGCGCACGCACAAGGTCATGATGTACTTCTCGTTGCGCTTGACGCGGCTCATGATGCCGCGAATCAACAGCAGCAGCGGATCGAACTGGCGCGGCGTCAACTTGAAGCATTTCAGATGGTCGCCAAGCGCGTCGAGTTCGGCAAGCGAGCGTTCGTCGTCACGGCCGAACTTGCCGACGACCTTGCATGTGCGCTGGTATTGCTTGCGCATGGCGGCGAAGCGGACGCGGGCTTCTTCCGGATCGGGACCGGTTATGGCGTCATCGTCATCGTCGTCATCGTCCTTGTTTCCGTCACCGCTGTCGGCAGCGGTTTTCTTTTCGTCCGCCCTGCGGCTGCCGGGAACGGTTTCGTCGTCGGGATCGAGGTAACCGGAAATCAGCTCCTTCAGGCGGCGATCGTCGTCCTTGATCGCTTCATATTCGTTCAGGACATGTTCGACCACGCCGGGAAAACAGGCCATGGCCTTCATCAACTCGCGCATGCCTTCCTCGATGCGCTTGGCGATGACGATTTCTCCCTCGCGGGTGAGCAGTTCCACCGTGCCCATTTCGCGCATGTACATGCGCACCGGGTCGGTGGTTCGGCCCGCTTCGACCTCATTCGCGACGGCGGCAAGCGCAGCGGCGGCCTCGGCGGCGGTCACGTCGTCGGTGCTGCTGTCGCTGTCGTCGTTCAGGATCAGCGAATCGGCATCGGGAGCGGTCTCGTAGACCTTGATGCCCATGTCGTTGATCATCTGGATGATGTCTTCAACCTGGTCCGGATCCGAAATCTGCTCGGGCAGATGGTCATTGACCTCCGCATAAGTCAGGTAGCTCTGCTCCCTGCCCTTGGCGATCAATGCTTTCAGATTGGATTTGGGCGCAAGTGGCGTGATTGAATCAGTCATGAAGTCCTTGCTTGTGTCGCGCATGGCCGAAGCTGCGCAAATTCAAGTTAGCCGACCATTATAAACCGTGCCGGTTCGCGGTGTACACGCCGATGCGAAAAAGCGCCGGAAATCAGTCCTCCGTATGCGCTTTAGCGGCAGTTCTGGCGCGCAATTGATCCCTGAGTTGCCTGTTCCTGAGCTTTTTGGCACATCTGGCGAGGGACTCATCAAGTATCTGAAGAAACTCGCCCTTCACTTTCCCCGCATCGGCAGGCTCGATCTTTTCCGCTGTCAGCACGTTGGTAAGTTGGCTGCGCACTTCCGAATTCGAGTAGCTGTACTCCATCAGCTCGTACCGGTCTATATCGGGATTCTCCCGAACTTTTTCAATCATTTCAGCCAGACACATTTCGCTGGCATCGCCTACCTCCAAAAGGGGTGAAAGATCCTCTTCGTTGTCCAATGCCACTTTTGGCAAGTCGATCAGGTATTTTATGGCTAACAACTTGTTGTTGGGCAGATTGTCGCCGGATTCGTTAGAAGTCCGGCGGAGTAAATGGGACTTGTCCAATGCCTCCGTTTCCTTGCCGGTGATCTCAGCGAGCCGTTCGATCATGAGTTTTCGGTATGTGCCTTCGGGTAACTTTCTGATCAAGGGCATGGCCCTGTCGCTGAGAGTGGCCCTACCTTCGAACAATTTGGTATTGAGATCTTTGCTCAAGTGTTTGAAAAAGAAATTCTCCAGCGGTTGCGCGTTCTCAATCCGTTCGAGAAATTTCTCCGTGCCCTCTTTTTGCACCATGCTGTCCGGGTCTTCTCCTTCGGGCAGAAACAGGAACCTGGCGCTCTTGCCATCGCCCATTAACGGCAGGCTTGTCTCAAGCGCATGCCATGCCGCGCGCTGGCCGGCTTCGTCGCCGTCGAAACTGAATACGATTTCTGGCACGTGGCGAAACATGCGTTGGATTTGCCATTCGCTGGTGGCGGTTCCCAAAGTGGCGACTACGTTTCGGATGCCGGCTTGGGCGAGGGCGATGACGTCCATGTAGCCTTCCACCAATAGCAGCTTGTTGAACTTGTGTTTGCGCGCCTCGTACAACCCGTACAATTCGCGTCCTTTTTCGAATACCGGCGTTTCCGGACTGTTCAGATACTTCGGCGTACCGTCGCCGAGTACACGGCCGCCGAATCCCACGGTGCGGCCGCGACCGTCGCGAATTGGAAAGATGACCCGATTCCAGAAGCGGTCATAGAAGCGCGAGTTGTGAGATTTGCCGGTCTTTTCTGCTTCCCTGGCGATAATTAGGCCTACTTTCAGCAAGGTGTTTCGCGCCCTTTCATCCACGCCTAGAGCTGTCAACAAAGGGTTTTCCCTTCCAGATGGCGCAAAGCCGAGTTGAAATTCACGCGCCGTTACGCCGCTTATGCCCCGGGACTTGCACCAATCCACGGCGAGACCGCGCTGCGGGTGTTGCCGCAATTGGTGTCTATAGAATTTGTTAGCCTGTTCCAGGCACTCGAACAGCGGGCGTTGTTCGGCGCTGCGCCTGGACTGTGCCGGACTTGTCTCCCGCGGCACTTCGATGCCGGCTTCATTCGCGATAGTTTCCACCGCCTCGACAAAGTCGAGGTTCTGGTAATTCATAACGAATTTGACAGCGTTGCCACCGGCGCCGCAGCCGAAACAATAGAAAAATTGCTTTTCCGGCTGAACGGTAAAGGAAGGCGTTTTCTCCGAGTGGAACGGGCAGCAGGCCTTGTACTCCTTGCCGGCTTTCTTGAGCGTGACGCGGCGGTCGATCACTTCGACGATATCGACGCGATTGAGCAGTTCGTCAATAAAGCTTTGCGGAATCAGGCCTGCCATCTGGACTCCAGTGCCAGCGCGGGGTTTGCGGCGGCAGGGCGGCAGCTCAGTTCAGCAGTTCCCTGACCTGTTTGCTGACTTCGCCCATGTCGGCGCGTCCGGTTACCCGGGGCTTGATCAATCCCATTACCTTGCCCATGTCGCGCATGGATTGCGCACCGGCCTGCTTGATCGCATTGTTGACGATCGCGCTCAATTCCTCGCCGCTGAGCGCCTGGGGCAGGAATTCCTGCAGGACTTCGATCTGGCCCTGCTCCTTCGCCACCAGATCCTCGCGCCCGCCCGCCTCGAATTGCGCGATCGAATCCCTGCGCTGCTTGACCATGCGATCGAGTATGCCGGTAATCCGAGTATCGTCGCACTCGATGCGTTCGTCCACTTCGACCTTGCGGATTTCCGCCAGCGCCAGGCGGATCGATTCCAGGCGCGGCTTGTCCCTGGCGCGCATGGCGTCCTTCATGGCTTCACGAAGCTGTGCCTGTAAAGGGCTCATGTCCGTATGCGGGCGGATGTTGAGGAAGGGGCGATCAGAATTGACGCTGTAACTTGCGGCTCTCGCGCAAGAGCTTCTTCTGATGGCGCTTGACCGCGGCAGCCGCCTTGCGCTTGCGAACCGAGGTCGGCTTTTCGTAGAACTCCCGGCGGCGCACTTCCGCCAGGATGCCGGCCTTTTCGCAGGAACGCTTGAAGCGGCGCAGCGCCACGTCGAAGGGTTCGTTCTCTTTCAGTTTGACTTGAGGCATTGAGCACCTTGTTGAGCAAGCCCCTGCGGGGGCTGAAAAAATCAGGGCGAATATCTTACTGCCCGACCCGCCGAAATGCAAAATCGATCCGCTTCGCTACACACGGAATCTACGGCGAGATCAGGCGTACCGACGGGAAGTACGTTTTGATGCGGGCGGTATCCGCCGTAGCCAGCGGCCATTCCATAGTCTGCGCGTGCGCGCCAATGAAAAAGTCCGGCAAAGGCATCTGCGGAGAAGACTGGCCTGACAGTCGCAGCCTTTTTTCCCGGTACTCGCGGTAGGCGAGGGCGCAAACTTCCGCGGCCGCCGCGGGCACATCGAGGATCAGTACGCCCCAATCGCGCAGACGCGACGCCGCCAGCGCAGGATCAGCCTCGCCAACGCAGAGTTCGGCGAGGCAGATTGCGTTCACGCCAGCGCCGTCTCCGCTCACGGCGTCGGCGATCGTTCCGCGCGCCCATTCCCGATGCGGATTGTTTTCTTGCGAAGCGTAAATCAGTACATTGGTGTCCAGAAGAATCACGGCTCGCGAGTCAATCGCCGAAGTTCGTTCCAGGAGAGTGTCGGACACAGCGGAGATCGGCCGATCGCTTCAAGGCAGTCCTTGCGATTCATGGCCGGCTTCTCGATGGGCCGATGCAAGCGGACGAGCACATACCGTTCCTCGCCGTCGCGCTGAACGTCGAATACGTCTCCAGGCTTGGCACCCGGAAGCACAACGCGCTTCTTTGTGTCCGCTCTCGCAGTCTTCATGGGGGGATTTTCCCACCCCGTCGCAGGCCCGTCAATGGTCGATTCGAATCCGATTCAGGCTCGGGCCCGTCCAACTGTCGGGAGATTACAATCACTGGCTGGCAGGGGCCATGTGGCCGCGCTTCCTGTTTTCCGAGCGCAGGCCGGAGAGAGTGAATCTGTTGCTCTTTAGCCGGTTGCACGGCCCGCAGAGCAAAATGCGGTTCGATATGTGGTTCCATCCGCCGTCCGAGCGCGGCGTGTTGTGGTCCAGTTCCAGATAGCGCGAATCGTCAAAGCTGCGGTCGCAGCCCTGGCAGACCGGGCCGTTCTGTTCGAGCAGATGCGCGTACATTTCCGCCCTCGTCCAGCGCGGTCCTTCCGGTTCCTTCACGCGCTGCTTGACGCGCAGGAAAGGCGAAGCGGTGTCCCCGCCGTCAGTTCGTTCTGGCGGCTTTGCCGTGAACGTCACTTCGCCGAATAACCCTACTTCGTTTTCCAGCCGGTCCCGTACCACTTCATGCGCCTTTTCCCATATGTCAATCCCGGCCCATTGCCTGCCCAGCCTTTCGGCGGCGACCAGCGTAGTGGCGCAGCCGCAAAACGGGTCAAGCACAATATAGCCCTCGCTGCTCGATGCCTTGATGATGCGCTCGTACAAGGCTAGCGGCTTTTGCGTCGGATACCCTAACCTTTCCATTGCGCGAGAGTTGATTGGCGGAATGTCGTCCCAAAGCGCATCTACGGTTTCTCCCTTCAATTCATCCAGAAAACGTTTGCGCTGTAGTCGTCTGGATTTGTCGTCTGGAAAATAGACTCTGCCTTCCCGGTCCATCTGCTCCATACGTTCGCGTGAGACCGCCCATCCGTTTTTTGGTGGTTTATAGCCTTTGTACTCGTATGCCAAATTCGGTCTGGGAGATGGGCTTGTGAGGTTGTCCAGACGGTAACGTCTCCCCTGATCGTCAGTATGAGTGAATTTCGCCGCTATGTACGCCGGATTGTTCGGCCTGTATTGGCGATTCAACGGGTTTTCCGGCGACTTGGCATAGAACAGAAGCGCATCGGACGTTACGCCGAATCGAATTGCCGCATTCTGGGTTTCTCCACGTCCGGCTTTTCGTTTCCACACAATCTCATTCCTGAAATTCTTCCATCCGAAAATCGCGTCCATGACGGCCTTGAGATAGTGCGATGCGGTCGGGTCGCAGTGCAGGTAAATGCTCCCGGTCGGCTTGAGCAGCCGGTGCATGGCGAGCAGACGCACGGCCATGAAGCACATGAACGCGCCCATGCCGTCGGAATGCGCGTAACGGGCGGATTCGATGGCTTCCATCAAGCGCGGATAGTCGTCGGTAATCTGGTCGATCCATTCCTGATGAACGTCGCGCTCCCATGACCAGCGGTCCTGGAACTTCGCGCCCGCCGCCAGACTGTCCGGCGTTGCGTGGAAATCCCGGCCCTTGTTGAAAGGCGGGTCGGTTGCAATCAGGTCCACGGATTCGGAGTTCATGGCCCGCATGAAAGCGAGATTGTCACCGTGGAAAAGCGTTCGGTTGGCCCAGTTCGGATGCATGGGCGGAACCTACCAGTTCGCCAGATATATAGCCACATCGATTAGCACAATCGCCGGCGGCAGCAATGCCAGCACAAGAGACGGGAAAAAGCGTCTGTTCACCAGGTAACCCGACAATGTCCACAGCAAGGGCGCGGTCAGCGACCTTTGCAGCACGATCAGGGGATTGTCGTAACCTCCAATGGAATACAGCGAAAACGGTATCGACAGCGCGGCGGCAAAATACAAGAACTTACCGGATTTTCCGATCAGGCCCGAAAGGGCGAGAACCAGCGGGCAGATCACGAATAGCAATACATACATCGCAAATGCGGCATTGACACCCGATTCGATATTACCGTAAACTTCCAACTAGTTTGAAAACTGGTTTATAGATTGGGGCCGATATGCGATACGTAGGAGCTTTTGAGGCCAAAACGCATTTGTCCCGTTTGCTCGACGCGGTTGAGCAAGGGGAAACCATTACGATTACCAGGCGCAATCGGCCTGTCGCACGGCTGGCGCCTCCTGAATCGGCCGACAGGGAGCGCACGACCGCGGTCGTGGAAAATATCCGCCGGCTGCGGCGGCGGATCAACTGGAAAGGATCCGTCGAAGAGATTCTGAAGTTTCGCGACGAAGGCCGCCGATGAACGGTCTCGTATTGGACTGCTCCATTGTTTGCGCATGGCTGCTGGCGGACGAAAGCGTTCCCGAAGCGGACTCGATTCTCGACCAGGTGGGCGCCGCCGGCGCGGTAGCTCCCGGAATCTGGTGGGCCGAGTTGCGCAACGTGCTGATCATGGCGGAACGGCGGAGGCGAATTTCTCAATCCGAGACCGCCGCCGCCCTCGCGGCCGTCCAAGCTTTGGGCATTATGCTGGACCATGCCGCCGAAGGCGCAACGGTCTTGCGTCTGGCGCGGAGCTACCGGATTTCCGTTTACGACGCGCTGTATCTGGAATTGGCCGTTCGGGAACAGCGGCCGCTCGCGACGCTGGACCGGGCGCTCGGCAATGCGGCCGAGTCCGAGCAAGTGCGCGTGCTTGTCTGACAGACAATTTGGGAATAAAGCTATCTATGAGACAAAATTAGATTCTTGACAGCAGAGGTTCAAGCAACACTTCCCAGAGTTTCCTTTCTTCCTGAATGACATGCGCCTTCAGAGTCATCCCCGCCTGCAAGGGGAACCGTTCGCCATAGGCGTCGATATGCTGGGTTTTAAATTCCACGAGCACACGATACGCCGGTTCGGACAATCCAATCGTAACGGGTAGTTCGTCCGGTTCGAATATCGTTCTGGACGCTGAATAGATTTGTCCCTCAATTATTCCAAACCGCTGAAATGGGAAGGCGTCAAACTGGAGCCGAACGGTTTGCCCGGTCTTGATAAAGCCTGCCGCCCGGGTCGGGACGAACAACTCCGCCTCGAGTCTCCCGCCTTCGGGCAGCAATGTGGCAGCCAGTTCCAGGGGATTCATGCTTTGCCCCTCGGCTATCGGCAGGGCGGCGACTCTTCCCGAAACCGGCGCTTTCATTACGATCGAGCCTTGCCCCGCGACTTGCGCCCTTTGTCCCCGCAGTCCCGACAATTTTTCCCGCTGATCGGAAAGAGCCACTTCGCGCCTTGCGGGCAAGCCGTCGAGCCGAAGCCGATTTACCACGATCTCGCCCTTCTTAGTTTCGATCAACTGGGTGACTTGCGTCACTTCCTGTTGCAAGCCGAGGACCGACTCCCGTCTCTCGGCGACATCTATCGCGGATGCCAGATTCTCCGCGGCAAGCTGCGCATAGCTTTGCAGCAATTCGTCCGCGGTTTCGATGCGTTCGTCCAGGACTGCCGTTTGTTCACCCAAGGCGGCGAGTTCCGCTTCGGCTGACGCGAGTTGCCCTTCCAATTCCTTCCGCTCTTGCAGAAATTGCCGTTCAATGAGCGGAAATCGCCGTTGCGTTTCGGCAATCTGGTTTTCCAGCTCCGAGAGAGCCGTTCCGAAAACCCCGCTACCGTCCAACATGGCCGTATCCAGATTCAGGGAAACCAGCGAATCACCGGCCTTGACCTGTTGCCCCTCCACTACATGTACGAATTCGATAGTTCCCGGTTGCGGCGAAACAATCCTTACCAGCCCCCGGTCCGGTTTGAGCCATCCGGGGACTATCTCTTTTCTCGCATAACTTCCAATCAGAAGGGACGCCAGGATTCCGAATACGACCACCCCGATTAAACCGGTCACCCACCATGTCGAAACCGGCGATGCGAGCGCGACTTCACCGAAGGGCCGGTTGGCGCGCCGCTCGATAACCTCTCGGCGGAACAGTTCCATGTCAGACATACATCCGAATACAAGGCCTTTGCTATTTCTGCCGCTGAAAGTTATTGCCTTGCATCCCTGCTCTCCCTGAGTACTCCCTCAGCCAGTTCGTATACCCTGTCCGCCCGCGCCAGGAGCTCCGGTCCATGCGCGATCACCACGCGGGTAATCTCCATTTGCGAGATCATATCGGCAATGCGCCTTTCGGTTTCCCTGTCGAGATTCGCCGTACCTTCGTCCAGAAACAGAACAGCGGGTTTGTGGTACAGGGCTCGCGCGATCAGCAGCCGTTGCCGCTGTCCGCCGGACAGGGCGGCGCCCATGTCCCCGACCGTGGACAGGTAATGCATGGGCATACGCGAGATGTCGTCATGCACTTGGGCGAGTCTGGAGCACTCCTCGACGCGATCCATATCGATGTTCGAATCGAAGCTTGAGATGTTGTCGGCGATCGAACCGGAAAGAAGCTGATCGTCCTGCATCACCACGCCGGCCGACGCGCGCCAGTTGCGCAATCCCATGGTTTTGAGCGGCAGACCGTCTATTCGCACAGTGCCGGATGTCGGGTCCAGCAATCCCAGCATTATTTTCAGCAAGGTCGTTTTCCCGTCGCCCGAGGGGCCGGCTATGGCGACGAACTCGCCCGGTTCAATCATCATGGAAAGGTCTTCGAACAGGGGCGTCTCGTATTGAGAATACCGAAAACCGACATCCTCAAGCGCGATCCTTCCGCTGATTTTCCGAAGATCGGAAAGCGGCGATTCAAGTCCGTCTTCCTTTTCGGTCTGGACAATGTCTGAGAGGCGTTCCAGATGCAGCCCCAGCATGCGGAACTCGATGCCCTTGTTCACCAGACTCTCCGCCGTCGTCGCAAAGTGTTGCCGGTAGGCCATGAAGGCGAACAACATGCCGATGGTAATTTCGCCCGCGAGGATGAACTGTGCCCCGAAATAGACGATCAGGACGATCTGCATCCCAAACAGCAAGGTCGAACCGAACCTGTTGCCGATCTCCAACCGACCGAACGAAACGCCGGCGTTGATCACATCGGTGTACAGATTGCGCCAGGCATTCTCTCGTTCGGTCTCGCGGCCGAACAACTTGATGGCGCGGGCCGCGCGAATGGTCTCGATCATGTGCGTGTTTTCCTTTGCCCGCCTGGCGATGAGTTCTTCCTGACGGCTTCGCATAAACGGGAAAAGCGTCAGCGACACAATTAGATACGCCAGGGTGAGTCCAATGCCGATCAGCGCAAGTTTCCAACTGTATATCAGCATCAGCGTGACGGTGGCCAGGACCATCGCGCCGTCGATCAGCGCAGCGATGACGCTTGTTGTCAAAGCGGTCTGTATCGGCTGAATGGATCCGATGCGCGAAATAATGTCGCCGGTGAACCGTTTTTCAAAAAAAGCCGACGGCAGTCGAATCAAATGGCGCAGGACGTTGCCCGCGATTTGAATCGTCATCGATTGTCCGAGCAACAGGATGACCCAGGAACGCAGCGCTTCCGTAACGGCATGGATCACGTAGAGAAATCCGAAGCCGACGCCGAGAAGCAGCAGGAAATTCGTGTCGAACCGAGTTACCGCGTCGTCAATCGCCAACTGCAAGTAAAATGGCGATGCAAGCACAAAAAGCTGTATTACTACTGACAATACAAGAATCTGGGCAAACGATCTTTTGAAGCCCGACAGCCGGGACCACAGACTGGAAAGGCTGGTTCTCGTTCGATCGACGATCGGCTGAAAATCCGCGGCCGGCGACAATTCAAGCGCTGCGCCGGTGAAGTGATTGGAAATGTCAGCCAACGAGTAAGCGACCCGTCCACGCGCGGGGTCGTGAACGATATGCCTGTTTCTTCTCACTTCCTTGAGCACGACAAAGTGGTCCAGATTCCAGTGCAGGATCGCCGGAAGCGCGATGTCCTTCAATCGATGAGGCTCAAGCCGTATGGCGCGGGAGCCGAGAGACAGTTGTTCGGCCATTTCCATTATGTCGTGCAGGCGCGCTCCCTTCAGTGAGGAGCCAAAGCGCTGACGCATGGCGTTCAGGTCAATTTTGTGGCCGTAGTGCTGCGCTACCATCGCCAAAGATGCTAATCCGCATTCAGAAGCCTCGTTCTGTAGTAAGACTTTCAAAACGGATTGCTTTTCTTCGTATACAAAAACAAGGCTGGCCAGTCGAAACTGGCCAGCCTTGGTTCCTTGAGGGCTTGGCTATCTACTCATTATTCCCATTGTGCCAAAGAAAATGGGGGGGAAAAGTCAGATATTGTTGAACCCCCGCCACCATGACCGCTTGAATCGAAGCCGCCGTCACCGTTGCCGAGATTCTCATCGTCGTTGTCACCGCCGCTAACTGCTCGAATTTCACGTGCGGTTAGCTCTCTGATGTAGTTTTCCTTCAAAATTTCGCTCATGTTTTACTCCTTGGGTAAATGGATTGAAAAGCGAATTGCGACGCTAAGATACTGGCGGGGGGGCCGGGGGGGGGGGGTGGGGGGGGGGGGGGGGGGGGGGGTGGGGGAGGGGGGGGGGGGGGGGGGGGGGCGCGGGGCCG
>VYCF01000075.1:29738-70996 GCA_009844085.1 Gammaproteobacteria bacterium
TTGTTTTTCCTTTAAATTTACCTTATTTTTTTATCGTTTGGGAAATTGATTTTAAACCGCAATGTGTCGCTAATATACTACCCCCCCCCCCCAGTCAAGTAATTATTGTGACAAATTGTGTCATGAAATTTGGCCATGGGCAGCATGAGCGTAGGGGCGCCAGGCACGGAATTCGCCAAATGTGGCAAAAAGGTGGACAGATGCTGGCGAGAGTATGCGATAATCCGCCGTCGCTCAAATTTTGGGCAAGGCTAACTATCGAGAGAATTTTGGAGGGGATGAATATGCCATTCAACAAGGGTTTGGTGTCGCTGTTAGGTGGCGCTATTTTTATTTTTTGGGGGGGGGCAGGAACCGCTCTGGCCCAGGGCGATGAGGCCCAGCCATTGGAAGAAGTGATCGTTACGGGATCGCGAATTCGCGATATCAACGTGGTCAGTTCTTCCCAGGTTACGACAATCGAAATCGAAGATATTTCGGATCGCGGCATCACTCGCGTCGAGGACTATCTGAACGATCTGCCGCAGATTTCTCCGGGGCAGGCGATTACTGCGTCCAACGGCTCGAATGGCCGGGCGACGGTAGATCTTCGCAATCTGGGTTGTTCGCGCACCTTGGTGCTGATCAACGGCCAGCGCATGGCGCCCGGAGGCACGGCCGGCGGCAACTGCGCGGACCTGAACGCGGTGCCTTCCTTGCTTCTTGACCGGGTCGAAGTGCTCACAGGCGGCGCCTCGTCCGTTTATGGTTCGGATGCGGTGGCCGGCGTTGTTAACTTTATCATCGACGAGGAGTTCGAAGGCTTCAAGGCGAGCGTGACCCACAGCTTCTATCAGCACAACAACGACAACGGCGAACTGCGCGACCTGGTGCGCTCTTACGATTACGCTCTGGCTGACGAAGACATCACCACGGGCGACACGACTAAGCTGGCGGTTGCTTTCGGCGGTTCGGCCTTTGATGGCCGCGGCCATATCACCGGCTATATCGAAAAGACTGATACCCAGCCGATCCTGCAAGGCGACTACGATATCTCGGCTTGCGCGTTGACTCGCGGCAAGGGTGGCTGCGGCGGCTCTTCGACGATTCCTCCCGGCCGCTGGGCTGATTTCGGCGGCTACCGAAGAGGGGGATTCGTAAACATCGATCCTTCCGTTACCGGTCTCGACCTGAAGGTGCAGGGCGATGAGTTTGTGCCGCGGTCAGGGCAAACTTTCAATTATAACCCCACCAATTTCTTCCAGCGTCCGGACGATCGGTTAAACGCTGGTTTCTTCGGCCATTTTGAGATCAACGAGAACGCTGAAGCCTACGCCAGCGTCCGTTCGATGTCGTCCGAATCGAACGCACAGATTGCGTATTCAGGCACTTTCGGCAACATAACTGCGTTGCCTTGCTATAACGCGTTGCTTTCCAAGCAGCAATACGACACGGTCTGCGGCAACTGGATGGGGATGATCGGCGATCACGCTCCCAACTTTACGAGCGGCGCCGAGGCGTTGAATTACATTAATGGACTTAGCACCCGGGTGGGCGAAGACGATCAAATCTTCGGCTACAGTGCGCCGCTGTACTCGCTCAAGCGCAATGTGGAAGGCGCGCCGCGGCAAAGCATTACGTTGTACGACAATTTAACCCAGGTGTATGGCGTTCGCGGCGACATTGCGGGAAGCTGGACCTATGACGTCAACTATCAGTTGTCGGAGGTTAACTACGTTAACGAGTACCGCAACGACTTGTCGGTGACGAATATCAACCGCGCCATCGACGTGGTTAACGTCAATGGCGTGCCCACCTGTGTATCGGTTCTCAACGGCACGGATTCGAACTGCATTCCCTACAACCTGTTCAGCGGCGGTCAGCCCGGCGATGGCGGCATCGACGCCGTTCGCGCCGGCGGTCAGGATTTGCAAAGTTACATCGCCCAGTCCACCTTCATCCGCGGTTCTGGCAAGCAGCGCATCCTGCAAGGCGTGGTTTCCGGCGAAACCGGGATCACGATTCCTGGCGCTCCGAGTTCCATCTCCGCGGCTTTCGGCTACGAAACCAAGGAACTGAAGACCGACTACAGCCCTGACGCGCCGAGCATCGCCGGCGACCGTTCCGGTTCCGGCGGCGCGGCGATTCCCTTGTCGGGCGCCTACGACGTGAACGAGTTGTTTATGGAGTTCGGTATTCCGGTGATGGACAACCTGAGCCTCGACGCCGGATATCGTTACGCCGATTACTCGACCGGCCATACGACCGATACTTTCAAGTTGGGCGCCTTCTTCCGCGCCAGCGAGGATATCGCGCTTCGCGGGTCGTTCCAGTCGGCGATCCGGCACGGTAATCTGTCCAACCTGTATACCGCACAGGGCGACAGTCTGACCGACTTGCCTGACGATCCTTGCGGCCTGAACATGACCGCGAGCCAGGCCCAGTGCGCCAATACCGGTCTTTCGGCGGCGAATTACGGCACCGACCTGAAGTCGCCCGCCGACCAGTACAACATCCGCTACGGCGGCAATCCCAATGTCGCGCCGGAAGAAGCCGAGTCCATCACGCTGGGCGCCGTGCTTACGCCGCGGTTCCTGGATGGGCTGACGCTCACTGTCGACTACTTCGACATCAGCATTGAAGAGGGTATCGGGTCGATTCCGGCCGCCACATCGCTGAACAAGTGTCTGGAAACCGGGCAAGCCGTGTTCTGTAACAACATTAACCGGCATCCGGGTAGTGGCTCTCTCTGGCTGACTGGCGGTTACATCAGCACCCAGACTACCAACATCACCGAGTCCTGGGTTTCCGGCGTCGATTTCATCTTCGACTACAGCTTCGACACTCCCTTGGGCCCGATGGACATCGAGGGCGTTACCACCAACGTGCTCGAAGACAGCTTCATCGAACTGCCGGGCGAGCCGACTACGGAGTGCGCCGGTAACTGGGGCCTTTCCTGCGGCAAGAACCCCGTACCCGAATGGAGCGGCAACTACAAGGCGACCCTGTATACCGATTACGATATCCGGGTCTCCCTGGCCATGCGCTATCTGGCTGAAACCAACGACTTGGGCGGCAACAACATCGACTTCGATGCCGAGACTTACTGGGACTTGACAGCCGTGTGGAGCGCTTCCGAAAACTACACAGCGACAGTCGGAGTCAGCAATCTGCTCGACACCGACCCCCAGGTCACTTCCGACGCGGGAACCCAGCCCGGAAACGGTAATACCTTCCCGGCGTACTTCGACGCCCTGGGTCGATATGTGTTCGTCAATCTGGGCGTAAACTTCTGAGGACGGCAGTTCTCATTTGAGCTTTGCTCATGTAGTATCGAAAAGGCCGGGGCGCAAGCCCCGGCCTTTTTGCTGCCAGTCGAATTCCTGAGCGAGAAAGCACTTGATCGTTCTCGGTATCGAAACGTCCTGCGACGAAACCGGAATCGGCGTCTACTGCAGCGAGCGCGGCCTGCTTGCCGACGGCCTCTACAGCCAGGTGGAAATCCACGCCCGTTACGGCGGCGTGATTCCCGAACTGGCGTCTCGCGATCACGTGCGCAAGACCTTGCCGCTGATTCGCGAGGTGCTCGCCGAGGCCGGTCTTGAACTGTCCGATATCGACGGGATCGCCTATACCGCCGGTCCGGGCCTGGTCGGCGCCTTGCTCGTCGGCGCCTCGATCGGCCGCGCATTGGCCGAAGGGCTCGATGTGCCGGCCCTGGGCGTACATCACATGGAAGGGCATCTGCTGGCGCCGCTGCTGGAAGGCGGCGGGCTCGAGTTTCCCTTCCTGGCCTTGCTCGTTTCCGGCGGTCACAGCCAACTGGTCAAGGCCGAAGGGATCGGCGACTACACGATGCTCGGCGAGTCGCTCGACGATGCCGCCGGCGAAGCCTTCGACAAGGTCGCCAAGATGCTCGGCCTGCCTTATCCGGGGGGGCCGCATCTCGCGCGTCTGGCCGAGCAGGGCGATCCGGAACGGTTCGATTTTCCCCGGCCGATGACCAAACGCCCCGGTCTCGAGTTCAGTTTCAGCGGTCTGAAGACCTATGTGCGCACCGTGATCGCCGAACAGCGTGAAAGCGCGGGCGAACTGGACGAACAAACCAGGGCGGACATCGCCCGGGCTTTCGAAGAGGCCATGGTCGATACCCTGGCGATCAAGTGCCGGCGCGCCATACGGCAGACCGGATTGGAATCGCTGGTCATCGCCGGCGGGGTCAGCGCCAACAAGCGGCTGCGGCAGGTGCTCGAGGAGCAACTCGGCGCCGATGCCGTGCATTACGCCGCGCCGCGTTATTGCACCGACAACGGCGCCATGATCGCCTATGCTGGCTGCATGCGCCTGCTTGCCGGCGAAAGCGACGGACTGGAAATCCAGGTGCGGCCCCGCTGGCCGCTGGAATCGCTGAATGCGATCTGAGCCCGACGGAGCACCGATGGATATTGTTTACATCAGGGAACTCGAAGTCGAAACCGTCATCGGCATTTACGACTGGGAGCGCGAATGCAGGCAGATTGTGAGCATCGATCTCGATCTCGGCTTCGACATTCGCGTAGCGGCGCGATCCGATAATATCTCCGACGCGCTCGACTACAAGGCGATTTCACATCGGGTCAGGGAATTTGTCGCAGCCTCGAATTTCCAGCTCATCGAAGCGCTTGCCGAAGCCATCGCCGGAATCGTGCTTGCCGAGTTCCCGGTTGACTGGCTGCGATTGCGGGTAGGCAAACCCGGCGCGGTGACCGGTTCCAGGGACACCGGCGTCATCATCGAAAGGCGCAAGCCGGACGGCGCAGCGGAAGATTGAGCCGTGCCATTGCTGGTTCTCTGCATCGGCAGCAACGAAAATGCCGCCGTCAACATCCGCCGGGCGCTGACCGAACTGGAACGGCGATACGGTCCACTGCGCTGTTCGAGTGTCTACCGCAGCGCCGCAATGGGCTTCGATGGGGCCGATTTTCTCAATCTGGCGGCGCTCGCCGAAACGGACGAAGCCGTGCCCGATGCGATTTCCTGGCTCAAGCAACTTGAACTGCGCCTGGGCCGCGTTCCCGACAGGCCGAGTTTTTCCTCGCGTCCCATCGACATCGACGTCTTCGTTCCCGGCGCGGCGGACGGCGCTCACGGGTCACTGACGGTCTCGCACCGGGAAGTGCTCGACAGCGCCTTCATCCTGTGCCCTCTGGCGGAACTGCTGCCTGATCACAAGCTGGCGCCCGACGGCCCCGATCTCGTTGAACTATGGACCCGCTTCGACAAATCCCGCCACCCTCTCACCAGGGTGCATCTCGACTAGGCGGGATTCAGGAATCGGCCGCCGTCCATTCTGACGGTCTGGCCGGTCATGTAGCTTGCTTCGACGGCCAGGAACCAGCACAGGTCGGCAACCTGATCTGCGTCGCCCTGTGTCTGCATGGGAATCGACCGCATGATCTTTCGCCGTGCCTCGGCAACCTCAGGATCGGAGTCGTCAGCCA
Organism: Gammaproteobacteria bacterium; assembly: GCA_009844085.1. Taxonomy (GTDB): domain Bacteria; phylum Pseudomonadota; class Gammaproteobacteria; order Pseudomonadales; family Pseudohongiellaceae; genus UBA9145. The sequence continues at coordinate 35,198 of VYCF01000075.1, forward strand.
GGTGTTCCGGCCAGAAAATGGAGCCGGGAGCGATGGTGTTTACCCGCACCGAAGGCGCCAGTTCGAGCGCCAGCGACCGGGTCATCGCGTGCAGTCCGGCCTTGGCGATCGTGTAAACCGGATAGCCGCGCCGGGCGCGGCTCGCAAAGATGTCGCCGATATTCACGATGGAGCCGCCGCGCGAACGCAATTCCTCTCCCAGGGCCTGGCTGAGAAAGAAATGCCCGCGCAAATTGCTGCCCAGCAAATCGTCCCATTGTTCGGCGCTTACTTCGCCAAACCGTACCGGGTAATAACCCGAAGCGTTGTTGACGAGCACGTCGACGCGCCGGAATTGCGCAAGCGCCTCCCGCGCGAGTCGCTCGCCGCCATCGGCGGACGCCAGATCGGCAATCAGCACAGCCGCCGACGACCCCCGGCGTGCATTGAACTCGGCCGCCAGCGCTCCAGCTTCATCGGTCGAGTTCCGACAATGCAACAAAACACGGTAAGAACGATCATGAAACTTGCGCGCAATAGCCGCGCCAATGCGCCGAGCGCTCCCGGTAACAAGCGCCACCGGCGCCCCATCAGAATCAAAACTTTTCAAAATTCGGCCTTGGCCCGTCGAATGGCTTCGATCCTGCCGCGGGCGATGAGTTCGCCGGCGTCCGCTTCCGGCTTGTCCCGCAGCAACTCGCCCGCATCGACCGAATTTACCGCAGCCAGCATTCGCTCCAGGTATTCGTTCTGGGGATACTCACAGTCCTCGAATCCCGGACGGCCGCGAGCGTCGGCCAGGCAGGCCGTCAGAAAGCGTTCGAAGCGCTGCGGGCGCCGAATCGCATCGAGGCCCGTCAGGAGCCGCAACACGGTTGCCGGCCGCAAGCTGAGCACGCGGTGTTGCAAGGTGTGATATTTGCAGACGGCCTCCGCGGTCTCCGCATATTCGGTAGGTACGCCCAGCCGCCGAGTGACTTCCCTGACCAGAGGAAGGCCGAGTTCTTCGTGGCCGTGATGGCTTGGCCACCTGGCGCGGTCGGTAACGCCCTTGCCGACATCGTGCATGAGTACCGCGTAACGCGTGACGGGATCTTCCGTGAGCCGAGCCGCCGCCTGCACGCACATCAGCGTATGGACGCCGGTGTCGATTTCCGGATGATATTTCTCCGGTTGCGGCACCCCGAACAGGCGGTTCACTTCGGGAAGAATCACCTGGAGCGCGAAACATTCGCGCAATACGCGAAAGAACTCCTCCGGCGACTGGCTGGCCAGCGCCGCCTCGATCTCCCGCCAGACGCGCTCCCTGGTCAATTCGGCAAGTTCGCCTCGCCCGACCATCTCCCGCATGAATTGCATCGTTTCCGGCGCGATGCCGAAACCGAGATGTTTGAAGCGCGCGGCGAAACGCGCGACCCGCAACACCCGCAGCGGATCTTCGCGAAACGCCGGCGAGACATGACGCAGCACGCGGTTCTCCAGGTCATCGCGGCCTCCGTAAGGATCGATCAGTTCGCCGTCTCCGGTTTCGGCCATGGCGTTGACGGTAAGATCGCGCCGCGCAAGATCTTCTTCCAGGCTCACTTCAGCCCCGGTATCGAAGGCGAAACCGGTATGTCCCGGCGCGATCTTGCGTTCCCGGCGCGCGAGCGCGTATTGCTCCTTGTCTACAGGATGCAGATATACCGGAAAATCCTTGCCGACCTGGCGGTAGCCGAGCTTTTCGAGGTCGTCGCCGCTGCCGCCGACGACAACCCAGTCCCGATCCTTGATCGGAAGACCGAGCAGTCTGTCGCGTACGGCGCCGCCTACCGTGTAGATTTTCATGGCCTGTCGCGCCTGCAAAAAATCAAGTACGTATTATAACTCTCAGCCGGATACGGAGAATCTCTTGCCGTCTTCCAGCCGCATGGCGGTGAGGGTTCCGCCCCAGACACAGCCGGTGTCGAGAGCGTGAATGCGCTCGTGGCCGCTTACGCCTTCGATCGCGGCCCAATGCCCGAACACGATGTCGGTCTCGGTGCTGACCCGCTGCCAGCGGAACCAGGGCTCGTAGCCGGGAGGAGCGGTGTCGATGCCCTCCTTCAGATCGAGCCGCAAACGGCCCTCGCTGTCGCAGAAGCGGATTCTGGTCAGATAATTCGTGATGGTGCGCAAGCGGCGCTGTTTGTCGAGACCGTCGTCCCAGAGGCTTGGTTCGTCTCCGTACATATGGTTCAGGTATTTTCGCGGCTTCTCGCGTAACGCGGTTTCGACTTCAGCGGCCAGCTTCAGCGTCTTGCCGACCGACCAGTTGGGCGCGATGCCGGCGTGCACCATCAGAAAGGGGCGCGGGCCGGTTTCGGTCTCGACGATCTCGGAATGCGCAAGGGACTTCAGCCGCAGCCAGTCGGCGAGTTTGTCGCAGTCCTTTGCGGCCAGCAATTCGCGCAGGCGGTCCTTGCGGCGCATCGGCGTACAGCCCTCGTGGACCGCGAGAAAGTGCAGGTCGTGATTGCCGAGAACGACGACCAGCGAATCGTCGATTTCCCGCAGGAGCCGCAAGGAGTCAAGCGACTTCGGGCCGCGGTTGACCAGGTCGCCCACGCACCAGAGCCGGTCTTTTCCGGGGGCAAAGCCGATTTTCTTCAGCAGTTTTTTCAGCGGCTTGTAACAGCCCTGTATATCCCCGACCGCGTAGGTGCTCATGTTGCCCGCCTAGTGAATCGTCCGCGGCGGCGCAAGCAGAAACATCGGAATCGGCGCGTCGAAACTCTCGCCCGCGCCCGTCACCATGCGATAGCTGCCATGCATGGTTCCCGTCTCGGTCTCGATGATCGCGCCACTGCTGTATTGGAAGGTTTCCCCGGGGTCGATTACGGGCTGTAAACCGACCACTCCCGGCCCCTCGACCTCCTCGACTTCGTTGTTGGCGTCGGTGATGTACCAGTGGCGCGACAGCAATTGCACTGGTTCCGTCCCGTTATTGGTGATCTGTATCGTATAGGCGAAAGCGAAGCGGTTCGCTTCGGGGTCGGACTGGCTTTCGAGAAACACCGCCACCGGATGAATCTCGATATGGTCGGCCGGTTTCGTCATTTTTCACCGTCACTCGAAATGGCGTCGCTGATTCGCACGTAGTCTGCCAGACCGAGTTGCTCGGGTCTTGCGCCGAGGTCGACGGGAAGCCGTTCGAGTACTTCCGCCGCGGCCAGGGATTTCAGGCCGTTGCGCAAGGTCTTGCGACGCTGGCCGAAAGCCGTCCGCACTACCGTGGCGAGAGCGTTCTCGTCAGCGGCCTGCAGGGGCCGCGGGCGGTGCGGCCGCAGCCGCACCACGGAAGAGTGGACTTTCGGTTGCGGCCGGAACGCTTCCGGCGGCACGTGAAACAGCCGTTCGACCTTGCAATGGTACTTGAGCATGACGCTCAACCTGCCATAGTTTCGGTTCCCCGGGGCCGCGGTCATGCGCTCCACGACTTCTCTTTGCAGCATAAAGGTCATGTCGTTGATCCAGTGTGACATCTTGAGCAGGTGGAACAGCACGGGAGTTGAGATGTTGTATGGAAGATTGCCGGTAATCCGCAGGTTTCCGGGACTTCCACCCAACTCGGCAAGGTCGAATTTGAGGATGTCCCGGCAATGTATTTGCACATGCTCCTTTCCCGCGAGGCGCGATTCGAGCTGCCGCGCCAGATCGCGGTCGAGTTCGACACAATCGAGGCGACCCGCGGCCTCCGCCAGCGGCAGGGTCAGCGCCCCGTCGCCAGGACCGATTTCCACACAATGGTCGCCGGGCTCCGGCGCGATGGCGGCAACGATGCGGCCGATATAGTTTGGATCGCGCAAGAAGTTCTGACCGAAGCGCCTGCGTGGCCGGTGCATGCGAGCCGCGGCGGTCACGCCCGACCGCCCGTGCGCGACATTTCAAGCGCTGCTTCGACGGCGTAGCGCAGGCTGCCGGCGTCGGCCTTGCCGCTGCCTGCCAGGTCGAGCGCCGTGCCATGATCGACCGAGGTGCGGACGATGGGCAGGCCAAGCGTGATGTTGACCGCATTGCCGAAACCCTTGAACTTGAGCACCGGCAGGCCCTGGTCGTGATACATGCTGAGCACCGCGTCGGCATCGTCGAGCCGGTGGGGCGTGAAGAGAGTGTCAGCGGGCAAGGGGCCGACCAGATCCATGCCGAGGGAACACAATTTCGCAAGCACGGGTTCGATGATTTCGATTTCCTCCCTGCCGAGTTCACCGGACTCGCCGGCGTGGGGATTGAGACCGCAAACGAGGATACGGGGCCGTTCGATACCGAAGCGGTCGCGCAAGTCCCGATCCAGTATCGTGAGCACTTCGATCAGCCGATCGCGGTTGATGGCGGCCGGCACCTCTTGCAAGGGCAGATGGGTCGTGGCGAGAGCCACTCGCAGGCCCGGCGTCGCCAGCATCATGACGCCGGTCTCGCAGCCGCAAAGTTCGGCAAGGAATTCGGTATGGCCGGAAAATGAAATGCCGGCCTGGTTGATGACCGCCTTGTGGACGGGACCGGTCACGAGGGCGTCGGCCTTGCCGTCCAATACATCCCGGACGGCGGCGCGCAAGCATTCGAGCACGTAGGCGGAGTTGGCGGGATTCAGTTCGCCCGGATGCGCCGGCGCCGCCAGCTTTACCGGCGCTATTCGCAACTCGCCGGGGTCGCACGGACGCGGGTCGGCGCCGGGCGGTTCGAGCCGCAACGGCAGTCCAAGCGAGGCCGCGCGCTGCTCGAGTAGTTCAGGATCGCAAAAGGCGATCAGTTCGACGCCGGCGGGAGGGCTCTGGGCCAGTTGCGCGCACAGGTCCGGCCCGATGCCGGCCGGTTCGCCGGGAGTCAGCGCGAGCCTGAAAAGAGGGCCCGGTTTCTCACTCGACGTATTCAACGAACGCTTCTTCGCGAATCTCGATCAGCCAGTTCTGCAATTCAAGATCGAACTTGCGGTTGCGCAATACGTTTTCCGCTTCGGCCCTGGTGAATTCCTGGCTGAGATCGGTCAGCCGCCGGCCGAGCAGTTCGATGATGTGCCAGCCGGTGTCCGTGCGCACGGGCTCGCTCAGGTCACCGACTTCCATTTCGTTCACCACGACTTCCCACTCGATCGGCATGCCGCCTTCGTTGATCCAGTCGAGATCGCCGCCGGCCACCACCGAGGCCGCGTCGTCGGAGTTTTGCCGGGCGATCGGGGCAAAATCCTCGCCGTCCAGGATCCGCTGCCGCAGGCGCCTGATCTCGGCCAGGGACTGGTCGTCGTTGCGTATTTCGTTGGGGCTCAACATGATGTGGCGCAGGTGCGTCTGCTGCACGAACTGGGAAGTGCCCCCGCGCTGATCGGCCAACTGGATGATGTGGAGTCCGTTGGGCGCCTCGAACGGCCCTTCGATCTGTCCGACGCTCATCTCTTCCACCGCCGCGCTGAACAGCCCCGGAATCTGATCGAGCTTGCGCCAGCCGAAATCGGTGGCGTTAACCTCGAATGGACCGCCTTGCATGACTTCCCCCCGCACCGCGCCGAAATCCTCGCCGGCTTCAAGGCGTGCGAGAAGTTCGCCCGCATACTGCATTTTCCGCTGCCGCGACTCGCCGGCTTCCTCGGCGCCGAAAGGCACCACCATGTGATTGAGGAAATAGTCCGCCTGCATCAGTTCCTGCCCCATTTCGGAATTGATGAAGTTCTCGATTTCCTGGTCGGTGATGCGGATGCGCTGATTGACCAGGCCGCGTTGCAACTCCTGCAAGGTCAACTGCTTCCGCACCTGTTCCCGGGTCTGCAGGTAGACGCCGGCCTGTTCCAGCGTGGTGACGTACTGATCGAAATTCATGTTGCTGCTTTCCGCCATCGATCCGAGCACACGGTTAATGGTGTCGTCGTCGAAGCGGATGTTGATGCGTTCGGCGATTTGCATTTGCAGGTTCTCGAGCACCAGGGCGTCGAGTACGTCGTCGTAGATTTCTTCCAGGTCGGGTTCGGGCTGACCGCTGCGCCGGGCGTTGGTGGTTATATCCGCGAGACGGGAGTCGACTTCGCTTTGCAGCACCACGCCGGTATCCACGATGGCCACGATGCGGTCGAGCATCAGGCGCTCCTGGGCGAAAGCCGGCTGCGCGGTCAGTGGTAGCAAGGCAAGCAATATGGCGAGAGTCGGCCATGGGCCGGCTGACAAGTACTTATTCATAATCCGGATCTCTGAATCCCTGTATTCCGTCACTCAGCAATTCGCTCAAACCGCCGCCGGCGAGATTGCCGAGTCCGTGCAGGCTGAATTGTACGAAAACGCCGCGGTTGGAAGGGACATTAGGGACAAACAATTCATATTCGTCAAGCCATTGCCGCGCGATCACGCGGATCGTGGCGCAGCAGTTACGATATTCGACCCCGGCGAAAGCCTCCAGGTTCCGTGAATTGGCATGGTCGTAATTCCAGCGCGCCAGCAGTTTCCAGTTTGCCGACAGCGGCCAGGCGCCGGATACGTCGGTCTGGTTGATGTTCGGGTCGATGCCTGCGCGAAGTAGGTATGGAGTAGCCTGCAACAGCGAGCGATGGCGCCAGGACAAATTGAATATTCGCTCGCTGTCGCGTTGATAGCGTAATTGCAGACTGCCTTCGTCGACTTCGCGATGGTGCTCGTTCCATTGTACGTCGGCGCTCAAACGCCAGTTTTGCCGCAGCCGGATATCCATCTCTCCCGCCAGGGCCGAAGTGTCGCTGACCGGTGAATACAACGGCTGCCATTGACGCAGTGGATCGGCGAGGCTGACGAGTCGGTCGCGGAAATAGTGAATCTGGCCGAGGCTGAAGCGGGCGCGCTCGCGTCCGTCGTCATCCAGCAGGCGGCTGGTCAGGGCTATGCCGAGCCGGTCGGCGTCGGCGAAGCGGTCGCCGCCGCTGAAGCGGCGTTCGCGAAACAGTTGCGGGAATCCGAAGTTCAATTCGGAAGTATCGAACAGCGGCAAGCTGCTTTGATCGCGATATTGCCGGTACAGGTAATACAGGCGCGGCTCAAGGGTTTGCGTTCCGTTCTGCCCACCGCTCTCCTTATCGCGGGGGCGTTCGAAGATCAGGCCGCCGTCGATGCTGTAGCCCGCCATGTCCAGACTCGGATTCGCAGGGCTGCCGAGCGCCTGCCGGTCAAGTTCATAACTCAGGTAATCGTAACTGGCCGCGGCGCGCAGAAACGAGCCGGGGGTTTCCACCGCCCAGTCCAGCCGCGGCGAAAGGTTGACGCGGCTGCCCGTTGCCAGGGCGCCGTTGTCGATGTTCCGCCTTGAAATCAGGCTTTCGTCGAGTTTGCGGTCGAATTGGGCCGCCTGGCCTGCCAGGCCGAAACGCAGATTTGCCCCGAGATCGATTCCGGTGCGAAAACGGAAATGCGGCAGGCGATCGTAGGGTTTGGCGATATTCAGTGCATCGATCAGCGGATCGATGATCTGGATGCGCTGTACGTCAAGATCGGCCTGCAGCGCCTCAGACGCATAGCTCAGCCGCGCTTGCCGGTTCAGGTGATTGCGCGTGGTGACGTTGAGCCCGCCGCCGGCGAGATCGATGAACCAGTCGCGGTCGCTGACCGCCGTGAAATCCACCATCGTGCGCCAGTTCTCGCCGAGCAGGCCGTTGTGCCGGAAGCCGGCGTACCAGCGATTTTCCGTTGGCGGCGATCCGGATCCGGGGATTGGGGCGAGTTGCGGATCAAACAGCCTGTCATTGCCGAGCCAGGAAAGGTTCACTGTATTCAACGACCGTTCGGCGAGATAACGAAACTCTGCACCGAGCATGACTCCGCGGTCGCTGACCAGGCGCGGCATGACGGTGGCGTCGTAATGGGGCGCCAGGTTGAGGTAGTACGGCAGTTCGAAATCGAATCCGCCGCTGCGGGTCGAGCCCATGCTCGGTGGCAGGAAACCGGAAACACGCTGATCGCCGAGCGGGAAACTCAACTCGAAGGGATAGCGGAAAACAGTCGTATCGCCCAGTCGCAGGCGCAAATCCCGGGCCGTGCCTCGGCCTTGCGCCGGGTCGAGCGTCATGGCGTCGGCGGCGATGGTCCAGAACGGGTCGATCGGTTCACAGCGGCTGAATTCGCCGTTGTCCAGGCTTACGCGGCCTGATTCGCTGTCGTAGACGATTGCGGCCGCGCTGCCGTGGATGCCGGTTTCATGCAGGACGTAGCGGGCCGTTTGCACTCGGCTCAGATCGTTATCGTTGTCGATGAGAGCCGAACTTCCGCGCAGGAGGATGCCGGGCTCGCGGAACTCGACATCGCCTTCGAGTTCGAATGTGCCGGCGGCATTGTCGATGACGGTTTCACCGTCGTTGGCGATCGTGCGCGCGCCTTCCTCCACGGTGACTTCACCGCTGATGCTTATGGTGTCGGGACCGGTCTGGGTGAATCCTTCGGCCGCGGTAAACCTGGTCTGGCCTGATTCCTCGTCGGGGCTGCCTGACGGGGTTCTGCTACTATCGACGAAAGCGCCGCAGCAGGCCGGTGCGAGTCCGGCGCGCTGCTCCTCGGACAGGGCTTCCATCGGCACCCAGTCGAGGCGTTCGATTTCCGTCTGCGTGACCGATTGCCGTTCGGCGGCGCCTGCATGCAAGCTGAAGGCGAGCAATGCAACGGCCGGTAGTATTCTGATCCCGAATTCAACAGCTTGCATGAGAAGTCGATATTCCTGACATCGAAGCCCGGCGTAACGGTTCAAAGGCAGCATAATGGAACGAAGTCCGAGCACAAGACAAGAAGCGGCAGCGCCTGCGGCCGGCGCGGCGGCTGAGCAAGACGGCCGCCGTGCGGGCCTGACTGCCTGGACCCGGGCCCGGCTGCGGCAAATGCTGCCGAACGCCCCGGAACTCGGCAAGTTGGAAATCGTCAGTGGCGACGCAAGTCACCGGCGTTACTTTCGCGCCCGCCCCACGGCCGAAACATCGTATATCGCGGTCGACGCGCCGCCACAAAAGGAAGACAGCCGCCCCTTCGTGGAGGTCACCCGTTTGCTGCGCGCCGCCTCGCTGCGCGCGCCGGAACTGCATGCCGCGGATCTTGAGCAAGGCTATATGCTGCTTGAAGATTTCGGCGATCAACTATATCTCCCCCGTTTGCTGCAGGCGCAGGAAAGCGGCGACTTTGAGACGGCCGGCCGGCTCTATCGCGCCGCCATCGACAGCCTGCTCGATTTGCAGCAGCACGTGGACCCGCGCGAACTTCCCGCATATGACAAGACGGAACTGACGCGGGAAATGTCACTGTTTCCCGACTGGTTCTGCCGGCGGTGGCTGCAAGTCGAGCCCAACGCGGAACAAATGGAGATTATCGACGGCTGCTTCGATTTTCTTTGCGGGGCCGCGCTCGCCCAGACCCGGGTAGCGGTGCATCGTGATTACCATTCGCGCAACCTGATGTTGCCGCGGGCCGGCGCGGATCGTCCGGGAATACTCGATTTTCAGGATGCGGTTCAGGGGGCGTGCAGTTACGATCTCGTTTCTCTCTTGCGCGACTGCTATATCAAATGGGACCGGCGCCGGCTCGAAGAATGGATCGGCTATTACCTGGAGGGTGCGCGATCCCGGGGCATAGTCTCCGGGGTTTCCGATGCGCAATTCCGGCGCGATTTCGACCTGATGGGACTGCAGCGGCATCTGAAGGTGCTGGGCATCTTCTGCCGGCTCACGATCCGCGATCACAAGGCGGGTTTCCTGGCCGATATTCCCCTGGTGATGGAATATTTCACCGAAGTCGCCGGGGAATATCGGGAAATGGAGCCAATACAGTCCTGGTTCCGCCGGGAGCTTGAGCCGCGCGCCCGTGAAAAACTACGGTCGGTGAACTGATGCAGGCAATTCTGCTCGCGGCCGGGCGCGGCGAACGCATGCGGCCCATCACCGACACGACGCCCAAGCCGCTGCTGAAAGTCGGCGAACGTACCTTGATCGAACATCAGCTCATGCGCCTGGCCAGGGCCGGCATCAAGCGTGTCGCGGTCAATCTGTTCCATCTCGGCGGCATGATTCGCGATACCCTCGGCGACGGTTCGCGCTTCGGGCTGGAAATCGCTTATTCGCCCGAGGCGGAATTGCTCGATACCGCCGGCGGCATCATTCAGGCCATGTCTCTGGTCGAAGGCGAATCGTTCATCGTCGCCAATTCCGACGTCTGGACCGGGTTCGACTATTCCGCACTGGGGCCCGTGGACAGCGGGGAAACCCTGGCGCATCTGGTGCTCGTGCCGAATCCGCCGGCCAGACCGAACGGCGATTTCTTTCTGGACGGCGAAGGCCGCGTCCACGACCGTATCGATGCCCCGGCGGCTCGATGCACATTCGCCGGCATCAGCGTCATGCATCGCAATCTGTTCGCCGGACTGAAGCCCGAACCGCTTTCCGTTGTGCCGCTGTTGTGTGCGGCCATGAATCGCGGCCAGGTCGGCGGAGAGTTGTATCGGGGCGAGTGGATGGACATCGGCACGCCCGAACGCCTGCAGGAACTCAATGCGCGGCAATAATGCTAAACTCCCCGCACGCTCCGGACCACATTCCAGGACGAATTCAGGATGAACGACTACCTCATAGCGCCTTCGATCCTTTCCGCCGACTTTGCGCGGCTGGGCGATGAAGTCGAGGCCGTGCTCGACGCGGGCGCGGACGTCATCCATTTCGACGTGATGGACAACCATTACGTGCCCAATCTGACTATCGGACCGATGGTCTGCGCGGCCCTGCGCAAGCATGGCGTTACCGCTCCCATCGACGTGCACCTGATGGTGACTCCCGTCGACCGGCTCATCACGGATTTCGCCAAAGCGGGCGCGAGCTATATCAGTTTTCATCCCGAGGCCAGCCATCACGTCGACCGCAGCCTGCAACTGATTCGCGATCATGGCTGCAAGTCCGGGCTGGTTTTCAATCCCGCCTCGCCGCTCAACTGCCTCGATTATTTGCTCGACAAGATCGATCTCGTGTTGCTGATGTCGGTGAATCCGGGTTTCGGCGGCCAGAAGTTCATTCCTTCCACGCTCGATAAACTGCGTCAGGCGCGTTCGATCATCGACGAGGCGGAAAATCCGATCCGGCTCGAAGTCGACGGCGGCGTCGGCGTCGACAATATCCGCGCCATCGCCGAGGCAGGCGCCGACATGTTCGTGGCCGGTTCGGCCATCTTCAACAGCGAAGACTATCGCGCCACCATAGGCGCCATGCGCGCCCAGCTCGAGCAGGCCCGGCTTCCGGCCTGATGATTCCGCTCAAGCGACGGAGAATCTGATGGACGAGCAGCGTTTTCGGCAGCTTGCGGAGCAGGGATGCAACCGGATTCCGGTCGCGCGCAAAGTGCTGGCCGATCTCGAAACGCCGCTCAGCGCCTATCTGAAACTCGCCGACGGCCCTTACAGCTTCTTTTTCGAATCGGTCGAGGGAGGAGAGCAATGGGGCCGTTACTCGATCATCGGCCTGCCTTGCCGGACGCTGTTGCGGGTAACCGGAACCCGGCTCACCGTGGAAACCGACGGCGTAGTCGTCGAGCGGCACGAACTGGACGACCCGTTTCCCTTCATCGCCGAATTCCAGGCGCGATTCCGCGCCCCCGGCGCACCTGGCGACCAGCGATTCAACGGCGGTCTCGTGGGCTATTTTGCCTACGATACCGTGCGCTATGCGGAAACGCGGATCGGCCCGTCAAAAGGACGCGACGATATCGGCACGCCGGATATCCTGCTCATGGTGGCCGACGAGATCGTCATTTTCGACAACCTCATGGGGACCGCGTCCCTGGTGATCAACGCCGACCCCGCTCAGGCCGATGGTTTCGCTGCTGCGCTCAAGCGGCTCGACGAACTGGAGCGGCAGCTTGGCGGCAAGCTGGAACTGCCCCCGAACGGAGCGGGAACCATTGAAGACCGCGATTACCATCAGCATTTTCCGGAAGCCGACTTCAAGCGCGCGGTCGAGCGGATCAAGGACTACATCGTTGCCGGAGATTGCATGCAGGTGGTGCTGTCACAGCGCATGTCGGGGGATTTCGACGGCGAACCGCTGCATCTGTATCGCGCCTTGCGCCATCTGAATCCTTCGCCCTACATGGTTTTCTTCAATCTCGAAGACCACCACGTAGTGAGCGCCTCGCCCGAGATTCTCGCGCGGGTGGAAAACGGCAAGATCACCGTGCACCCGCTCGCCGGAACGCGTCATCGCGGCGCAACCGAGGAAGAGGATCTGGCCCTCGAGAAGGAACTGCTCGCCGATGAGAAGGAACTGGCCGAGCACCTCATGCTGATCGACCTGAGCCGGAACGATTCGGGGCGGGTGTCGAAGATCGGTTCGGTGCGCGTTCCGCGCAAGATGTTCGTGGAGCGCTACTCCCATGTCATGCACATCGCTTCCACCGTCGAAAGCGAAATCCTGCCCGACCGCAGCGCGCTCGACGTATTGCGCGCGACCTTGCCCGTGGGCACCTTGAGCGGCGCGCCCAAGATCCGCGCGATGGAAATCATCGACGAACTCGAACCGGACCGGCGCGGCATCTATGGCGGCGCCATGGGCTACATCGGCTGGAACGACAACATGGACATGGCCATCGCAATCCGCACCGCGATCATCACCGGGGGCAAGATCTACGTCCAGGCCGGCGCCGGAATCGTCGCCGATTCCCAGCCCGACATGGAATGGGAGGAAACGCGCAACAAGGCCAAGGCCATCATGCGCGCCGTCCAGTTGAACGCGGCGTCCCTGCGAATCGACGACTGATCGCTACGGACGCTCCTGCCGCATTTCGTTCCAGGCGGCCAGCGCCCGTTCGCGGGAATTGCTCAAATCCTCGATGGGCCTGGGATAGTCTTTATCGAGTCTCACTCCGGCCTTGCGTAGCACCGCCTCTCCAGCCTCCCAGGGCGCGTGGATGTGCTTGTCGGGCAGGCGGCGCAATTCGGGCAGCCAGCGGCGCAGATACTCTCCGTTCGGATCAAACCTGCGCGATTGCCGCACCGGATTGAAGATGCGGAAGTAAGGCGCGGCGTCGGCCCCGCTGCCGGCCACCCATTGCCAGCCGAAACTGTTGTTCGCAAGATCGGCGTCGACGAGGCAGTCCCAGAACCATTCCGCGCCATGCCGCCAATGAATGAGCAGGTTCTTGGTGAGAAACGACGCGGTCACCATGCGTGCGCGATTGTGCATCGTGCCGGTTTCCCAGAGTTCCCGCATGCCCGCGTCCACCAGCGGCACGCCGGTGACGCCTTTTTGCCAGCGGCGCAGCGATTCGGGGTCGTCGCGCCAGGGGAACCGATCGAACTCGCTTTTCCAGTTGGTATCGGCAAAGTCCGGGTAGTGATACAGCAAGTGGCAGGCGAACTCGCGCCAGCACAATTGGCGGATATAGGCATCGCCGCCGTCGCCGGCATCCGCAGTTCGGGTGTCCCACCAAACCTGCCGTGGACTGATCTCACCGAAATGCAGATGCGGGGATAGCGACGAGATTGACTGATCCGCGGGAAAATCGCGCTTGTCGTGATAGTCCTCGACGCTGCGTCTGAGGAAGTTCCACAATTGCCCCTGCGCGCCCGCTTCGCCCGGCGTCCAGCATTCCGCCAGGCCGGTGTCCCAGGGAATCCGCGGCTTGAGTCCAAGCCGGTCGATGCGATCCGCGGGCTGGGAGCATTGCGCAAGGACCAGGTCACTCGGTTCGGCAGCCGGTTCGTCCGGCCAGGCGGCACTGAGCCGGTTGTGGTAGAAGGGTGTGAACACACCATAGGGCGTGCCATTCGCCTTGACGCAATCCCAAGGCTCCCAAAGCAGCGAACCGTTGCAGATTTCGGTCTCGACTCCTGCTCCACGCAGAGACTCTTCGATTTCCTCGTCCCGCTTCCTGCGCCATGGCTCATAACATCGATTCCAGACTATCTTGCGAACCGGCAGGGAAGCGCACAGTCCGGCCAACTCCCGTTCCGCATCGCCTTGCAGAATCCACAGCTTGCCGCCGAGCGATTCATCGAGCCGCTTGAGCGAATGATGCAGCCACCACCGCGACGCCCCGCCCATCTTCCATGCGCCGGCATTCCCGTCATCGAGCACATACGCCGGCAGCACCGTCCCCCCGGCCGCGGCAGCGCGCAACGCCGGATTGTCCCGCAACCGTAAATCCTGCCGAAACCACATGACGGTGACAGGCGTGGGGCTGACTTCCGACTCAAGGCGACTATTCATCGGCTGCGTTTCCGCGAATTCTGATAGCATGTGCGGCGCTGGAGATCCGGATGGTACACCCATGTTGCTGATGCTCGACAATTACGATTCCTTCACCTGGAACGTGGTGCAATATCTCGGCGAGTTGGACGCCGAGGTCGAGGTGTTCCGCAACGACGAAATCGGTCTTGAGCAAATTGCCGAATTGAGTCCGCGGCAGATCGTGATCTCGCCCGGGCCCTGCACGCCGGACGAAGCGGGGATTTCGCTGGCGCTGGTCGAGCGCTTCGCCGGCGAGATTCCGATTCTCGGCATCTGTCTCGGTCATCAGAGTATCGGCCAGCAGTTCGGCGGGCGCATCGTGCGCGCCGGCCGCGTGATGCATGGCAAGATGAGCGAGATTCACCACACCGGGGCAGGAGTGTTCACGGGGCTTGAATCGCCTTTCGCGGCCACTCGCTATCATTCACTGGTGATCGAAGCCGAGACCCTGCCGGATTGCCTGGAAGTGACCGCCTGGACCGAAATCGGCGGGGAGCGCGAAGAAATCATGGGCGTGCGGCATCGGGAGTTCGACGTGGAAGGCGTGCAGTTTCACCCGGAATCGATCGTCAGTGAATTCGGGCACGATTTGTTGCGGAACTTCCTCGAACGCACCGAAAACGGCCCCGACACAAAGAGCTGAACGAGGGGCTAGAGGAAAAATCCGATGGACATCAAAGATGCGATCAGGCGGGTGACCGGCGGCGGCGATCTCGCCGCTCCCGAGATGGTCGAGGTCATGACCCATGTCATGTCGGGCGAAACCACCGACGCCCAGAATGCCGCTTTCCTGGTCGGCCTGCAGATGAAAGGCGTCAAGGCGGCGGAAATTCTCGGCGCGGCACGGGTCATGCGCGAACTCGCGACGCCGGTGAAAGTAGGCAACCGCTCGCATCTCGTCGACACCTGCGGCACCGGCGGCAGCGGCGCCAGCAAGTTCAACGTTTCCACGGCGGCTGCGATCGTTGCCGCCTGCGCCGGCGCGCGGGTCGCCAAACATGGCAACCGAGGCGCAACGAGCAAGAGCGGCAGTGCCGATGTGCTCGAGGCGGCCGGATACAATCTCGCCCTGGGGCCGGACCAGGTCGGCGAACTGATCGACCGGGTCGGCGTCGGCTTCATGTTCGCGCCTGCCCATCACGGCGCCATGAAACACGTCATCGCGGCGCGCCGCGAGATCGGCGTGCGCACCGTATTCAATCTTCTCGGACCGCTGACCAACCCGGCGGGGGCGCCGAATCAGCTCATGGGCGTATTCGACGGCGCCTGGATCAGACCCCTGCTCGAAGTGCTCAGGGAACTCGGCAGCGAACATGTGCTGATCGTGGCGGCGGAAGACGGGCTCGATGAAATCAGCATCGCCGCCGCCACCCGGATCGGCGAACTGAAAGACGGGAATATCGGCGAATTCGAGCTCACGCCGGAAGCCCTGGGGCTGGAAAGGGCGAACGATATCGACGACCTGCGCGTCGACAGTCCCGCGGCAAGCCTGGAGCTGGTCAATCGTGCGCTTGGCTGGGAACACGAAAAGGCCGCGCAACTCGTCGCACTCAACGCCGGCGCCGCGATTTACGCCGCCGGGCTCAGCGAAGATCCGGCGGCGGGCGTCGCCAGGGCCGTCGCCATTCAGCAAAGCGGCATGGCAGCGAACAAGTTTCGGGAATTGGTTGAGCTAAGCCGCTCCCTCGGCGACTGAAGCGAGCAAAACTCATGAATTCTGCCGGCATTCTCGCGGAAATCATCGCCCACAAGCGGAGCGAGGTAGCCGCGGCCAAAGCGGAGCGCCCGCAGTCGAGCATCGAAGCCGAATTGGCCGATGCGTCCGCTCCGCGCGATTTCGCCGGCGCCTTGCGCGAACGGATTGCCGATGGAAGGCCGGCGGTAATTGCCGAAGTCAAGCGCGCCTCGCCCTCGAAAGGACTCATTCGGGAAAATTTCGATGCCGCCCGTCATGCCGCTGACTATGCCGAGGCCGGCGCCGCCTGCCTTTCGGTTCTCACCGACGGCAAGTACTTCCGGGGCAGTCTCGACGACTTGCGCGCGGCGCGCGCTGCCGCGGACCTGCCGTTGCTGCGCAAGGATTTCATGATCGACCCCTGGCAGATCGCCGAATCGCGTCTGGCCGGCGCCGATTGCATCTTGCTGATCGCGGCGGCGCTGGCCGACGCGGAAATGGCGGAACTTGCCGCCTGCGCCGCCGAACTGAATCTCGACGTGCTGGTGGAAGTCCACGACCGCGAGGAACTCGAGCGCGCGCTATCGCTGGATTGCGAATTGATCGGCATCAACAATCGCGATTTGCGCAACTTCCATACCAGCCTCGACATCACGTTCGATCTGCTCCCGCACGTTCCAGCCGAACGCCTTCTCATTACCGAAAGCGGCATCGCCGGGCCGGGCGACATGCGCATGATGATGGACCGGGGCGTTTACGGTTTTCTCATCGGCGAAACCTTCATGCGCGCTCCCGAACCGGGCGCTGAACTGCGGAACATGCTGCGCGGCGCGGCCGTCAGCCGAAAATAATCAGGAGAGTCAGCAATGCAAGCACGAGTCAATTGGGTCGAGGACGTCATGTTCGTAGCGGAATCCGGCAGCGGCCATGCGGTGGTCATCGACGGCGCGCCGGAAGGCGGCGGCCGCAACATGGGCATGCGGCCGATGGAACTCGTCGCCCTCGGCGTTGCCAGTTGTTCGAGCTACGACGTGGTGACGATCCTGCGCAAGGCCCGCCAGAAAATCACCCGCTGCGAAGCCAGGGTCAGCGCCGAGCGGGCCGACGCGGTACCCGCCGTATTCGAAACAATCCACATGCATTTCCGCATCGCCGGCGAAAATCTCAGCGAGGCCCAGGTCGCCCGCGCGATCGAACTATCCGCCGAAAAGTACTGCTCGGCCTCGATCATGCTGAAAAAAGGCGGCGTCAAAATTACCCACGACTACGAGATTCTGAGCGAAACTTGATGCAATCAGACAGAGCGGAGATGCGATTGCCGGAAGATTTGCGGCACATTCCCCTGCGTTACGCTGGCCATTGCAAGAGTTGTTCGAAAAAGCTGAAACAAGGCATACGCGCCTACTGGTCGCCTTCAGCAAGCAAAATCTGGTGCGAAGCTTGCGTCAAACATGTATCCCGCGAAGCCCAACCCGCAGTGGCCGGAAAAATCGAATCCGCACCAGAGATCGAGTCGGTCGGTCGAAGACTGGAAAATGGCGATAAAGTGTCGGGGATGGTCGTTGAGCGTACGCCTTGGCAACAGTTGTGCGACTACGCTTTGTCTTGCGTTGAGGGCGAAGCCGCAGAAACTCTGATTGACTTTGAACTGCGCGACAAACGATGGTTCTCTCACAATGGAACGGAGAAACTCGTGATCGGGCATGAAGACTCGATTGGTGCGCCAGCGGGATTAGATGGAAAACTGGAAAAACGGAAAAAGTCTGTCGTCTATGGTTGGCCTACCGTCGTCATCAGGGGTCGGGACAAGAAGGCAAAAGTGGCGCCACTTTTTGCGTTGCAAATCGAAGCGGAACGCAATGAAGAAAACTCAGTAATGCTGCACGCGGTGATGGAGCCCGAGTTCAATCTCGCAGTGGCGGCTAGCGGAGTATTCGATCCGTCGGCGATGGAGGAAGTGAAGGAGCTCATGCTTGACGGTCTTCCTTTCGGTGATGCCATCGCTTTCGAAGAGCTTTCACGGGAGATTGCAATCGTTCTCGGGCTAAAGATCCACTCCAAGCCAGATGGTGGCAGGCTGGCCTCGGATTTCACGCGAGAGCAGGGAATTCACAATGCGGCGATTTCGGTGTTGGCGGAATGGACCGGCTACACCGCGACGCTTCGCGATGAACTCAAGGAACTCAGATCCCGATCAGACTGGCAACTT
This sequence comes from Gammaproteobacteria bacterium, assembly GCA_009844085.1. Taxonomy (GTDB): domain Bacteria; phylum Pseudomonadota; class Gammaproteobacteria; order Pseudomonadales; family Pseudohongiellaceae; genus UBA9145. Next base: position 53,270 of record VYCF01000075.1, read on the forward strand.
ACCGCCGCAGCCCACTTGTTTTCCAATATTGAAAACGAAAATCGAACAAACAAAGGGCCACTTGCGGCGCCGCTGCCTTGCAATCAGTCCCAGGAAGAAATGCTGGCCAAAATTCGCACCGAATCCTTGACTGTCGTGACGGGCCCTCCCGGCACCGGCAAGACACAACTTGTGGTCAATGCCGTCACCAATGCCTGGCTCGACGGTGACAAAGTGCTGGTGACATCCACCAACAACGGGGCTGTGGACGTGGCTGTAAAGCGGGCGGCAAAAGATGTGGGAATCGGCCTGCTGATTCGCACGGGCAATCGGGATAAGCGCGAGGAAGTGCCTGATCGCATCACTATGGCGATCGCCGAGACGAAAAATCACACTGGCAATCAAGCTTCGGCAAGGGCTCGACTGCGGCAGGCTGTCAATGCCCGCAACGCCTTGCTCGAAAACCAGGAACGGCTGGAAAACCTCGATACTTTGCTGTTGCGGTCGTCGGAAAGCCGCAAAGAACTTGAGCGAGAGGCAAAGAAAGCATCGCGGCGACTCTGGCTGGAACCCGGGCCGCCTACGCTTAAGATGGACTATGCCAGCATCGGGAAAAAGGCCAGTCAATTGTCCAGGGCGTGGATTCTCCGTGGTTGGCGAAGTGGAATCTTCCGCAGGCGGCTTGGTTGCATAGTGGATGCGGAGTTACAAACGATCGCCTTGTGGGCGGACATTTCGGCGCGCATTTCAGAGTTGCGGGTGGACATTGACAGTTGCCGGGATGAACGAACTCGAATTGCCGGGGAATTGGGTGACGTTGGAGAAAATCTGCAAGAAGCAGACAACGAATGGTCGAGCGCCAGCCGAGACGCTGTGCGTGCGGAAGTGACCGCGAGAATTCGTGAGGTTCCCCAAGCGTTGGCAGAGTTTGCGCAAAGTTCGGCTCAAGGTGGCCGCCTTAAACGAATCATCTCGAATTCGTTGCCGCATTTACGCGGCTGGGCCTGTACGGCCTTGACCGCGCAAAACAATTTCCCGCTTGAGCCCGACCTTTTCGACTTGGTGATTATTGACGAGGCCAGCCAATGTAGCCTCGCGACCATGCTGCCGTTGGCCTATCGTGCAAAACGCCTTGCCGTCGTTGGCGACCCGCACCAACTGAACCCGATAGTCGCCATCGGAGATGGGCACTTGAGGGAAATCGCCAGACAAGCCGGCTTAAACAACGATCGATTACGAGAGCGGGGCATACATTACAAAGATGGTTCGGCCTATTCCGCGTTCGAGCACGCACTCAAGCCGGCAACGCCGATGATGCTCAATGAGCACTATCGCTGCCATCCTCATATAGCTCGCTGGTTCAATCGGATGTTTTACGCCGACGCGCTAACAGTGCTGACGGATGTTTCGAACACATCGGCTCAAGACAGGGCAGTCGGTTGGGTGGATATCGAAGGTGAAGCGGAACGACCTTCCAGCGGGAGTTGGATCAATCGGCTGGAAGCAGAACAATCGGTTCGGCAAATTGAAGCTGAATTGAAAGCCGGTTGCGGCAGTCTGGGCATCGTGACTCCATTTCAAGCCCAAGCGCGCCTAATCCGTAACTTGGCGGAACGACGCTTCAGCCTTGAAGCTCTCAATGAAATCGATTTCATGAGTGGAACTGCTCACCGCCTGCAAGGCGACGAGCGCGACACCATCGTTTTTTCCGCCGTAGTCACGCCAAATATGCCCCCAAAATCAATTCGCTGGATCGAGAAGGAAAAGAACCTCCTCAACGTGGCGGTAAGTCGCGCCAAATCAAAACTCGTCGTGATTGGCCACCCGAATATTGAAAAACTTGGCGGTTCAATACTGGCCTCGCTTCACAGCTATATCCAGAATGAAGTTTCGAGTGAAAGAACCGTGGAATCCAGCTTCGCCAGTTTTCGAACCGACAGCGAAGCGGAAAGCCTCCTGTTAGAAGCATTGCAAATCAATAACTTCTGCCCTTACGCAAAAATCAACGTAGAAGGATACGAGCTTGATTTCGCATTGCTTGAGCGAGGCATCAAGCTAAACATTGAAGTAGACGGTGACCAGCACATCGACGCAAGAGATCGGCGTTGTCGCCAAGACATCACTCGTGACCGAGTGCTGGCCAAACTTGGCTGGATGGTGCGTCGAATTCCGGCTTGGCGCTGCCACGAAGAAATTGATCTGGTGATTGAGGAAATTGATTGTGAGCGAGACCGTTTACTTAAGCAGCGTGGGATAAAAGCTACCCACAATGACGAAGATGTAGGCTAAAAATGATCTATATAAAAATCATATAATTATCTTATGATTTATATATAGAACATCACTTCTTGACTTGGATTCCGCAACTCGATATCTTTCCTTCTAGACCGTGAGAATTCCTTGTGGTCCAGAAACTATGGGGTTTTCGAGCGATGCCAAGGTCCACCACTCGCGCCTACTCCAGCTTTTGCCGCGATGCCGTCGCGTTGCTGGGCGGGATGGTTCGCGCGGCGCGGAAAGAGCGAAAGATGACAGCTCAGGAAGTGGCCGACCGCGCCGGCATTTCCAGGGGGCTGTTGCAACGGATCGAGAGCGGAAATCCCAAGTGCGAAATAGGCGTCGTATTCGAAGTGGCGACAATAGTCGGCGTCAGGCTCTTCGACGCCGATGAGGCCACACTTTCCAAATTCTTGAGCTTGTCCAGGGAGAAGCTGGCGTTGTTGCCTAAGTCGATTCGAAGAAAAACCAGAGCGGCTCGCGATGACTTCTAACAACCTGAGCCTGAAACCGGGCGGTTATCAAGTGCGGTCTGTGACTTTCTTCATCGACCAGCCTTTACTCCACGAAATAGGCTGAGTTTGTCCCAGAGATAGGCCCCGGATTGACACCCGCACACACTGTGCGTATGGTTTCCCATATGAAGACAACGCTGAATATCGACGATGTGGTGATGGGCCGGCTGCGCGAGGAAGCCGCGCGCCGCGGAACGACCATGTCCGCCTTGGTCGAGGCGGGCTTGCGGCGAGTCCTGTTTGAGCAAACGGAGGCTGCGAATCAGCCCGGCAAACTGGCGGAATTGCCCTCCTGGCGCGGCGGCCAACCAACAGTGGATATCGCCGACCGGGAAGCGCTTGGAACTGTCATGGAGCACAACTGATTGCGTGTTGTTGACACCAACATACTTCTGTACGCCGCGAATGCCGATTCCGAATTCCACCAGCCGTGCCGATCATATCTCGAACGGCTTCGGGTGGATTCCGTGCCAAGCTATCTGACTTGGAACATCTGCTACGAGTTCCTGCGGGTTAGCACGCATGCCCGGGTATTCCGCTCACCCTGGCGTTCCGGACCCGCCTGGTCGTTTATCGAGAACTTGCTCGCGTCTCCCGGTTTCAGCATGTTGCTCGAAACTAGCCGCCATCCGGCGGTGCTCGCCCAAACGCTTGCCGAACTGCCGGACGCAAGTGGAAACCTGCTTCACGACGTGCATACTGTCGCTATCATGCGGGAACACGGGATTTCGCAGATTTGTACCCACGACTCCGATTTCGCCCGGTTTCCATCGCTCACTGTAATCGACCCGATTGCCGGGGTCGGAGGTTATGGACTCCGACACGAATCGACATAGGCCGAATTCACAGGCGATAGGTGACTTTCTTCATTACTTGCGCCATGGCGGTCATGGCTCCGCGGACGGGTTCGGGCAGGTCGGCGCCGCCGGCCTGTTTGGCGGCGGTGCCGTGTTTTTCCTCGTCGATGAGCATCTGTTCGAGAATGGCGCGGCTCTTGTGGTCGTCTTCCGGTAGTTTTTGCAGGTGATCTTCGAGATGTTCGCAGACCTGCTTTTCGGTTTCGGCGACGAAGCCGAGGCTCCAGCGGTCGCCGGCTATGCCCGCGATCGCGCCGAGGCCGAACGACATTCCGTACCAGAGCGGATTGAACAGGCTCGGGCGCGAACCGAGCGCGTCGAGCCGCTGTTCGCACCAGACCAGGTGATCGATTTCCTCCGCCGCGGCTTCTTCCATGGCTTCGCGAACATCGCCCAGCCGGGCGGTGGCGGCCTGGCCGCGATATAGCGCCTGGGCGCAGACTTCGCCCGTATGATTGATGCGCATGAGCCCGGCGATGTGGCGCGCCTGGGATCCGTCGAGTTCCGGTTCGGGCTGGGCCTGCCCCGGAGACTCCCGTTCGGCGTGGCTGGAACCGGGCACGCAGGTGCGCAACGCCTCATCGAAACCGATCAGCAGGCGGTCGACCAGGGAATGTTCGTCAGGCCGGCTCATGCGTGAATTCTAGCAAAATCGAAGATTTTGCATGCAACGAGACAGCTTTCGCCGAAAACTTGGCAGAATTAGCGTTTTTCCCGCGCCACGGCGCGATAGCCGATATCGCCTCGGAACTGGACGCCTGCCCAATCGATGCTCCGGACGAGTTCGTAAGCCGCCGTCTGCGCGGCGGCGATATTCCCGCCAAGGGCCGTGGCGCAAAGTACCCGACCGCCATTGGTGACGATTGCGCCATTCTTGCGCGACGTGCCGGCATGGAAGACCTTGCACCTTTCGCCGGGATCTCTGTCCAGTCCCGAAATTTCGGCGCCCTTGGCATAACTTCCCGGATAGCCGCCGGCGGCTAGCACCACGCCGAGGCAACTGCGTGAGTCCCATTGCGCCACGGCCTCATCAAGGCCGCCGCTGAGCGCCGCAAGACAAAGCCCGGCCAGGTCGGACTGCAATCGCATCATGATCGGCTGGGCTTCGGGATCGCCGAAACGGCAATTGAATTCAACGACGTTGACCTCGCCATCTGGCGAGATCATCAGGCCCGCGTACAGGAAACCCACATAGGGATGGCCGTCGGCCGCCATGCCGGCGATGGTGGGGTGGATCACCTGTTCCATGATGCGCTCATGGACTTCGTCGGTAACCACGGGGGCCGGCGAATATGCGCCCATGCCGCCGGTGTTGGGGCCCTTGTCGCCGTCGTCCCGCGCCTTGTGGTCCTGGGACGTGGCCATGGGCAAGACGTTGTGGCCGTCGCTCATTACGATGAAACTCGCTTCTTCCCCAGGCAGAAATTCTTCGACAACCACGCGATGTCCTGCTTCGCCGAAGCGATTGCCAGACAGCATGTCTTCGATCACGGCGATGGCCTCTTCCTCGGTTCCGGCCACGATGACGCCCTTGCCCGCGGCGAGGCCGTCGGCCTTGATCACGATGGGCGCCCCGCATTCCCGCACGAAATCCGCCGCGGGTCCGGCTTCGGTAAAGACTTCGTATGCGGCGGTCGGAATGCCGTGACGGCGCATGAAATCCTTGCTGAAGGACTTGGAGCCTTCGAGCCGGGCGGCTTTCGCTACCGGACCAAAACAGGCCAGGCCCTGTTGCTGGAAATAGTCGGTGACGCCTTCCACCAGCGGGGCTTCCGGTCCGACGATGGTAAGCGCCACGTCCCGCTCCGCGGCGAAATCGGCCAGGGCGGCAAAATCCATCACGCCGATGGGAACGTTTTCGAGTTTGCTTTCCGTCCCGGTGCCGCCGTTTCCCGGCGCGACAAATACTCTCTCCACCGCGGGCGATTCGGCGCATTTCCAGGCCAGGGCGTGTTCGCGCCCGCCGGAGCCGATTACGAGTACTTTCATATGACGGACGTCCTCAATGCCGAAAATGGCGTATGCCCGTGAAGACCATGGCCATGCCGTGTTCGTCGGCGGCGGCGATCACTTCCTCGTCGCGCATCGAACCGCCCGGCTGAATCACGGCGGTGATGCCCGCCGCCGCCGCGGCGTCGATGCCGTCGCGGAACGGGAAGAAAGCATCCGAGGCCATCACCGAGCCGGCCACTTCGAGATTTTCGTCGCCGGCCTTGATGCCGGCTATGCGCGCGCTGTAGACACGGCTCATCTGGCCCGCGCCGACGCCGATGGTCTGCCGTCCCCGGCAATAGACGATGGCGTTCGACTTGACGTATTGCGCCACGGTCCAGGCGAAAAGCAGATCGCGCAACTCGTTCTCGTCGGGTCGGCGGCGGCTGACGAACTTCAGATCGTCCTCATTGGTTTCGTACACATCCGCATCCTGTACGAGCAGGCCGCCGTAGACGCGCTTCAGGTCTTGCCCTGCCGGGCGTTGCTCCGGCCATTGCCCGCAGGCGAGCACACGGATGTTCCGTTTCGCGCTCGTGACCGCCAGCGCCTCTTCCGATACCGACGGGGCGACGATCACCTCGCTGAACTGCTGCTTGAGAATACAGGCGGCGGCCGCTTCGTCGAGTTCCCGATTGAAGGCGATGATGCCGCCGAAAGCCGAAGTCGGATCGGTTTGAAAAGCCGCCTTGTATGCCGCCAGCGGCGTCTCCGCTACAGCCACGCCGCAGGGATTGGCGTGCTTGACGATCACGCAGGCGCAGTCGCCGAAGGACTTCACGCATTCGAGCGCGGTATCGGCGTCCATGATGTTGTTGAACGAGAGGGTCTTGCCTTGCAATTGCCGGGCGCCGGCCACGCTGCCCGCGGGCGGTTCGCGGTCGCGATAGAAGGCGGCCGCCTGGTGCGGATTCTCGCCATAGCGCAATTCCTGCTGCTTGTGGAACTGGCGGTTGTACGTTCGCGGAAACCGGTCATCGGCGCCGTCCGCGGCCGTATGGGCCAGCCGGCCGCCGAGATAGTTGGCGATCATGCCGTCGTAGGCGGCGGTATGTTCGAAGGCCGCGGCCGCGAGTTCGAAGCGCATGGCCTCGTCGAGGGAGCCTGCGCCGGATTCGAGGGCGGCGATCAGGCGGTCGTAATCCGCCGGATTGACCACGACCGCGACAAAGCGGTAATTCTTCGCCGCCGCGCGCAGCAAGGTCGGACCGCCGATGTCGATGTTCTCGATGGCTTCCGCAAGTTCGCAACCGGGACGGCTGACGGTCTGCTCGAAAGGATAGAGATTCGCCACCACCAGGTCGATCGGCGGGATGCCATGCTCTTCCATGACCGCCAGATCGACATCGCGCCGGGCGAGAATGCCGCCATGAATCTTCGGATGCAGGGTCTTGACGCGGCCGTCCATCATCTCCGGAAAACCGGTGTAAGCGGAAATTTCCATCGCTGGTATTCCGGCTTCGCGCAACATCCGGTGCGTGCCGCCGGTGGAGAGTATTTCGACGCCGAGCCGTTCGAGCGAGGCGGCGAATGGCGCGAGGCCGGTCTTGTCGGAAACGGTAATCAGCGCCCTGCACACCGGGGCGGAATTTTCGGATGTCATGGGCTTGCGTGCTAGATGAGACCGTATTGCTTGAGACGGGCGCGTAGCGTACCACGGTTAAGCCCGAGCATCACGGCGGCCTTGCTCTGGTTGTTGCCGGTGCGCCGCATGACATGGGCCAGCAGGGTGGATTCGACTTCGGACATGACCAGACGATGCAGATCGGTCACGGGTTCCCGACCCATGTTTTCGAAATAATGGTCGACGGAGTTGTGCACCTCTTCGCGCAAGTCGCTTCCCGAACGCGATTGCGCGGAGACAGCGGCTTGCAACGCCAGGGCGGCGCCGGCTTGTTTCATGCTGGACCTGCATTTTTGTCCGCTTGGTTTTCTTGTTGGATATGCGGAAAAGAATCGATCTTGTTCTGGTTCCGATAATAGCCTTACCCGACCGCTTACGAAAGGGTAAATACCGTTCTTCAAGGCGCCCGGAAGGAAACTTCGTAATTTACCGCCTCGGGGCCCGGATTCATGAGTTCGAGTTCGATCTGTACGGGCGAATTCGGCGGCATGAGCTCCAGGGCCAGCAAGTCGGGATGCAGATATTCGGAGGGCGGGAATTCGCGCATGGCGACGGTGCGGGCGTCGAGCGAGGTGAAGCGAAGCACGACTACGGGAAACGCCTGCGGGAACGGAGCGGCGTTATGGAATCGGGCGGCGAGCAAATACGCGTCGGGGTAGTCCGGATGGGTGCTCAATGCGGTGTTGTCGTTTCGGATGCCGCTCAAGCGGGAGTAGACCGGCAGTTCGCAGCCGGCCAGTGCGCAAAGTTGCGCGTAGCCGGGGCGCAGCCAGTCGACCTGGCTGTATACGGGCATGTAGCGCCAGAGATATTGAGCCGCCAATAGCGCCAGCAGCGCCAGCGCGAGGGTCGAATAGCCGAAAAACGCGGCCCAGTTGACGTAGTTCCTTTTCCGTAATTGAACGGTGGATCTGAACTGCTCCAGGGATGCGCGCCGGTCTTCGGGGAGCGCTTCGAACCGGCTCTCGACTTCGGGCAGCGTCAAGGGTTCGTCGTCTGTCGCCTCCTGTTCCTCGGGCGCGCGGCCGATGAATACCGAATCGGCCGGGTCGGTTTCCCCGCCTGGCTCCACCAGGTTGTCGGTGGCGAGAAAAACGTGCAGGCAGGCGCCGCAACGCGCCTGGCCCCCGGAAGTTTCAAGCTGTCGCTGGCTGATATTGAAAGTGGAGCCGCAATTCGGGCAGCGGGTGACGCTCAAACTCATTTTTTCGTCGATCCTGACTTCGTCCATGGGCCGGTGAATTCCACTACAAGGTTCGAATTGCTGTCAAACACCCGATTTACGGCGGCCCGCGAGCAATGCCCACTCACCTTCGACGATCGCGGGTTCGAGATCGAATCTCTCATTGTAGGCTTCGCGCAATTGCTCCGTCTGTTCTTCCAGAATTCCCGACAGGACGATCGTGCCGCCGGGTCTGATCAGGGCGGAGAGGCGTTCCCGCAGTTCGAGCAGCGGTTCCGCGAGGATGTTCGCGAGCAGCAGATCGACTTGCAGGGCCGGGAGTCGTTCGGGTGAAACTGCTGTAACCCGGGTTTCAGTCAGCTTGTTGCGGCGTCGGTTTTCGCGGCATGCCGTGAGCGCGCGGGCATCGTGATCGACGGCGAACACGGGCCAGGCGCCGAGCAGGGCGGCGGCTATGGCGAGAATACCCGACCCGCAGCCGTAGTCGATGACGCTGAGCCCTTCGGGCGAGATGCCCGCAAGCCGGTTCAGGCACATGGCGGTGGTGGGATGGGTCCCGGTGCCGAAGGCCAGACCGGGGTCGAGCATGAGATTGACCGCTGCCGGATCGGGCGGCGCATGGCCGGATGGGCAGACCCACAATCGTTCGCCGAATTGAATGGGATGAAAGTCTTCAAGCCAGACGCGCTCCCATTGCTTTTCCGCGAGGGTTTCGATTTCCGGCGCGCTGTCGGGGAAAACTGAACGTAATTCCCGGCAAAGGCCACCGAGTTCCGCTTCAAACGAAAACAGCGCGCTCAGGAGCAGGCGATCCCAAAGCGGGGCGTCGCCGGGCTCAAGTTCGAAGAGCGGCTGTACTGTGTTGTTAAGACCTTGGTCGTCCGCGCCGGCGTCGGAACTGCTCACCGCCAGTGCACCGCGCTCCCACAGCAACGCCTCGGCGGCTTCAAGCTCATGGACGCGCAGGCGCAACTTCAATTGGCGCCAGGGCATCAGCGCGCGAGCTTGCTTTCCAGGTAATGGATGTTGTAGCCGCCCTTGCGGATTTCCGGATCGGTGACCAGATCGCGCATCAGGGGCGCGTTGCTCTTGATGCCGTCGATGAGCAATTCCTCGAGCGCGATCTGCATGCGCGTCAGGGCCTGTTCACGGTCCTGGGCGTGCGTCACGACCTTGGCGATCAGCGAATCGTAATGCGGCGGCACGGTATAACCGCTATAGAGATGGGAATCGACCCGCACGCCCGGTCCCCCGGGAGCGTGATACAGCGTCACCTTTCCAGGGCTCGGCAGGAAGCTGGCAGGATCCTCGGCGTTTATCCGGCATTCCACCGAATGTCCATTGACCGCGATCTGGTCCTGGCTGGCGGACAGGGATTCTCCGCCGGCAATGCGCAATTGCTCCTTGACGATGTCGAAGCCGGTGATCATCTCGGTAACGGGATGTTCGACCTGCACGCGGGTGTTCATTTCGATGAAATAGAAACGCTCGTCCTGGTATAGGAATTCCAGTGTGCCGGCGCCGCGATATTGCAGCCGCCGACAGGCGTTGATGCAGGCCTCGGCGACTTCCTGCCGCACCGCGTCCGGAATCCCCGGCGCGGGCGCCTCCTCGATCACTTTCTGGTGGCGGCGCTGCAGGGAACAGTCGCGGTCGCCGAGATAGAGTGCATTGCCCTTGCCGTCGCCGATCACCTGAATTTCCACGTGGCGCGGGTTCTCAAGGAATTTTTCCAGGTAGACGGCGTCGGAACCGAAGAAGGATTTCGCTTCGGTGCGTGTGACGTAGATCGATTGCAGCAGATTGTTCTCGTGATTGACCACGCGCATGCCACGGCCGCCGCCGCCGGCCGCCGCCTTGATCAGCACCGGATAACCGATCTCCCGCGCGAGTTGGAGGCTGCGTTGCTGATCGTCGTCGAGCGGTCCGTTGGATCCCGGCACGGTGGGAATGCCGGCTTCGCGCATGGTCTGGATGGCGGATACCTTGTCTCCCATCAGGCGAATCGTCTCGGCGCCGGGACCGATGAAAACGAAGCCGCTGTTTTCGACCTGTTCGGCAAAGTCGGCGTTTTCAGAGAGAAATCCGTAGCCGGGATGCACCGCGTCGGCTTCGCTGACTTCCATGGCGCTGATGATGGCCGGGATATTGAGATAGCTGTCGGTAGGGCTCGGTGGGCCGATGCAGACGCATTCGTCCGACAGGCGCACGTGCATGAGGTCGGTATCGGCGCTGGAATGCACCGCCACCGTGCGAATCCCCAGTTCCCTGCAGGCGCGCAGAACGCGCAAGGCGATTTCGCCGCGATTGGCGATCAGGACTTTTTTCAGCACGATGGCGTTCCCAGACTAAAGAATTTCTAGACCACCCGGACCAGAGGCTGGCCGAACTCCACCGGCTTGCCGTCTTCTACGAGGATCGCTTCCACCACCCCGCTGAACTCCGATTCGATCTGGTTCATCATCTTCATGGCTTCGACGATGCCGATCACGTCGCCTTCCTTGATCTGTTGCCCGACTTCGACGTAAGGCGGCGAAGACGGAGCGGGCGCCCGATAGAAAGTGCCTACCATGGGCGAAGTCACCAGATTGCCGGTCTCGGCGGCGGGCGGTTCTTCGGGCTTGGCTTCCGCTTGCGCGGCAGGGGCCGGAGCGGGCGCCGCGGCAACCGGCGCCGGCGCTGCCACGGCAACCGGGGTGACGCTCGAAGCGCGGCTGATGCGGACCGCTTCTTCGCCTTCCTTGATCTCGATTTCCGCGATGTCGGAAGTCTCGAGCAACTCGATAAGTTTCTTGACCTTGCGAATATCCATCAACGTTCCCCCCGGTTTGCGGTCAATTCGCCAATTTGCGGCAGGCCGCCTGCAATGCCAGTTCGTAACCCTGGGCGCCGAGACCGAAGACGCAGCCGGCGGCGATGTCGGAAAAATACGATTTGTGGCGATAAGGCTCGCGGCTGAAAAGGTTCGACAGGTGCACTTCGATGAAAGGCACGCCGACGGCAAGAATTGCGTCGCGGATGGCGATGCTGGTATGCGTGAAGCCACCGAAATTGACGAGCATGAAAGCGGTGTCGTCGACCCTGGCCAACTGGATCCGGTCGATCAGCGCGGCTTCGGAATTGCTTTGCAAGGCGTCGAACTCGTGCCCGGCGGCCGCGCATTGTTCGCGCAGGCGGCTGTTGATGTCATCGAGAGTGTCGCTGCCGTAGATATGCGGCTCCCGATGTCCCAGCAGATTCAGATTGGGCCCGTGCAAGGCCAGGATTTTCGCCATACCACTCACCGGAACTGTCAATTTCGACGCCGATCCGCGCCAATTACATAAATTTCGGCGCATTTTCGCAGAAAATGAGTCGAATTGCAGTTCTTTCGAATATCAGCGGGAGGGAAGCTCGAATTCCGCTTGTTGGGGAGGGTAGCAAAAGCCCCAATCGGCGCAGCCCTGGAATTCGATCAGCAGCAGGGCGCCGGCCGGAATGTCCCGGCCGATATCGAGTTCGGCCGCCACATGCTCGTAATACGCGATGATGTCACCGAAAAATTGATCGGTCTTCTCCAGCCCCGGCGGCAGCCGGAAATCAATCTGCGCCTCTTCGTCGCCGGTTCGCAGACGGAAGCCGAATGCGTGACGATAGAGATAGTGTTCCGGCGCCGGATTGAAGACGACCTGGAATCGTCCGGGCTCCGCTTCGCTGACATGCCAGGGAAAGGCTTCCGAAATCGGCAGCACGCGCTGATTGTTCTCTCCGAGGGTATTGCCCCCACTGGTGTCCGAAGCAATCGGCAATTGGGCCAGCGCCGGCAGGCCCGTCAGGACGAAGAGCGCCAGGCCGGCGAGGAAAGCGGCGAAGGTCCTGCGCATCTCATGCCGCGTAGCGATCGAACACCAGGCAGGCATTGGTGCCTCCGAAACCGAAGCTGTTGGAGAGAGCTCGATTCAGCTTGGCATCGTCGCGGCGTTCGCGCAAGATTGGCAATCCTTCGGCCTGCTCGTCGAGCGCATCGATATTGATCGACTCGGCGATGAAATCGTTTTCCATCATCAGCAGGCTGAAGATCGCCTCGTGTACGCCGGCCGCGCCCAATGCATGCCCGCTGAGGGACTTGGTGGAATTGATCGCCGGTATCTCCTCGCCGAACACCTCGCGAATGGCGTTCAGTTCGGAAACGTCCCCGACCGGCGTACTCGTGCCATGGGTGTTGATGTAATCGACCCCGCCTTCCAAGCCGTGCAGGGCCATGCGCATGGCGCGTGCGCCGCCTTCGCCCGAAGGCGCCACCATGTCGTAGCCGTCCGAGGTTGCGGCATATCCGGTCAACTCCGCGTAGATGCGAGCGCCGCGGGCCCTGGCGTGTTCGAGTTCCTCGATCACCAGGGTGCCGCCGCCTCCCCCGATGACGAAGCCGTCGCGGTCCCGGTCGAACGCGCGGGAGGCTTTCTCGGGGGAATCGTTGTAGTTCGTGGACAAGGCACCCATGGCGTCGAACATGTGGGCGAGAGTCCAATGTTCTTCTTCGCTGCCGCCGGCGAAGACAAGATCCTGCTTGTTCAACTGGATCAGCTCGGCGGCATGGCCAATGCAATGAGCGCTGGTCGCACAGGCGGATGAAATCGTGTAGTTGACGCCCTTGATGCGGAAGGCGGTTGCGAGGCAGGCGGACACCGAACTGCTCATGGTGCGGGGCACGCGATAGGGGCCGACGCGGCGGATGCCACGCTCGCGCATGATATCGAAGGAATCGAGTTGGTCCTTGGGCGAGCCGCCGCCCGAGCCCATCACGATGCCAGTCCGCTCGCCGGAAATTTCGTCGTTTTCGAGGCCGGCGTCGGCTATGGCCTGTTCCATGGAAATATGGCCATAGGCCGCGCCTTCTCCCAGGAAGCGCAGGAACTTGCGGTCGATCTGTCCCTTCAGATCGATGTCGATGCTCCCGCTGACCTGGGAGCGCATGCCCATTTCCGCATATTCGGGGTTGAATCTGATGCCGCTGCGGCCTTCCCGCAGGGATTGCAGCACCGCATCCTTGTCGTTGCCCAAGCAGGAAACGACTCCGATTCCGGTCACTACGACGCGTCGCATATGTTCCTCGTGAAACTGATTGCTACTGAAATGATTGTTCAGGCGTGAACAGGCCTACCTTGAGACTCCTGGACGTGTAAATGGTTTCGCCGTCCGCCGAAACCGTGCCGTCGGCGATGCCCATGACCAGGCTGCGCCTGATGATCCGGCTGATGGACAGGTCGTATTGCACCTTTCTGGCGGTCGGCAGTATCTCGCCGGTAAATTTTACCTCACCGGCGCCAAGGGCACGACCTTTGCCGGGAAGTCCGCACCAGCCGAGATAGAAGCCGACGAGTTGCCACAAGGCGTCAAGGCCGAGGCAGCCGGGCATGACCGGGTCTTCGGGAAAGTGGCAGGAAAAGAACCAGAGGTCGGGGCGAATGTCGAGTTCGGCGCGAATCTGGCCGCGGCCGTATTCCCCGCCGCTGTCGTTGATGTCGGTGATGCGGTCGATCATGAGCATGTTGCCGACCGGGAGCCTGGCATTGCCCGGGCCGAACAGCTTGCCGAAGCCGCATTCGAGCAATTCATCGTATTCGTAGGAGTTTTGCTGGACGAATCCACTGGCCGTCCGGGAAGTTGCAGTCATGCGCAAAGCCGCTTGATTTCGAGGCTGCGAGTTTATCGTGACCGGCTAAAATAATCGACCGCGGGCGATTCTGCTATCATGCCGGGCAGACTCGCGGGGTCCTTTCATGTTGGTTCCAGTAGTGTTGGCGGGGGGCGCCGGGACGCGCTTGTGGCCGCTTTCCCGGGCTGCGTTGCCAAAACAATTCGTTGCGTTTCCTGGCCGCGAACACACGCTGTTTCAGGAAACCCTGCTGCGTCTCGGCGACCGCACGGGCGCGCCTGTCGTAGTCTGCAACGAACAGCATCGCTTTCTGGCCGCTGAACAACTGCGGCAGGCGGACATCGCCGGCGCCCGTATGTTGCTGGAGCCGGCGCCGCGCAATACCGCGCCGGCCGCGGCGCTCGCCGCGCTGGAAGCGATGGAAACCGATACCGGAGCGCTGCTGCTGGTTCTGCCCAGTGATCATGCGATCGGTCGGCCCGAGCGCCTGCTTACAGCGATCACCGAGGCCGAAAGATTCTCGCGAGAAGGATTTCTGATGACGTTCGGCATCGTGCCGGACGCGCCCGCTACGGGCTACGGCTACATGGCGGCGGGCGAAACCCTCGGACAGTCTTCCGCCCGCAAGCTCGACCGCTTCGTCGAAAAACCCGATCCCGCCACAGCGGAAGCCTATCTTGCTTCAGGCGACTATCTCTGGAACAGCGGTATGTTCCTGTTCGGGGCCGCGACTTATCTGGCCGAACTCGAGCGTCACGAGCCTGAAATTTACGAAGTCTGCCGCCAGGCTCATGAGAAGATCGACCGAGGCTCCGACTTCAGCCGTTATCCGGACGACGCCTTCGCCAATTGCCGCAGCCTGTCGATCGACTATGCCGTCATGGAACACACCGGCCGCGGCGCGATGATTCCGCTCGACGCCGGCTGGTCGGATTTGGGCGCCTGGGATGCGGTCTGGAACAATGCGGAGCAGGACGATCAGGGTAATTCCGTCAGCGGCGACGTCATCGGCCGCGATCTGCGCGGCAGCCATATCCAGGCCGGCTCGCGCCTTATCGCTGCGCTCGGATTGCGCGACCTGCTCGTCGTCGACACCGCGGACGCCCTTTTGGTGGCGGATCGCGCGAGGGCGCAGGAAGTCGGCGAGATCGTGCGCGACCTGCAGCGGCAGGCGCGCGCCGAGGCCGAACATCATCGCCTGGTCGATCGTCCCTGGGGCAGTTTCGAAACCCTCGCTGCCGGGCCCGGATTCCAGGTAAAGCATCTCATCGTCAACCCCGGCGCCGCCCTTTCCTTGCAAAGCCACGCGCGGCGCACGGAACATTGGACCGTGGTGCGCGGCCGCGGCGTCGTGATCTGCGGTGACCGGGAGTTCGAGCTTGGCGTGAACGAATCGACCGAAATCCCGCTTGGCAGCAAGCATCGCATTCGCAACGACGGCATTGAGCCGGTGGAAATCATCGAAGTGCAATTGGGCGATTATCTCGGCGAGGACGACATCGTCCGCTACGAGGACCGGTACGACAGAGTCTAAGTAAACCGATGAAGCCGATCCGCAAATGCCTGTTTCCTGCCGCCGGTTACGGCACGCGCTTCCTGCCCGCTACCAAGGCCATGCCCAAGGAGATGCTGCCCGTCGTCAACAAGCCGCTGATCCAGTATGGGGTGGAAGAAGCCGCTCGTGCGGGTATTGCCGACATGGCCTTCGTTACCGGCCGCGGCGAACGGGCGCTCAAGGACCATTTCGCTGTCAGTCACGAACTCGAACGCCGGATTGCCGGCTCCGAACGCGAATCCCTGCTTGAGGATCTGTGCCGCCTGGTGCGGGAATGCCATTTTTCCTATACCCGCCAGCTCGAGGCCAGGGGGCTCGGACACGCCATTCTCACCGGCGAAACCCTGATCGGCGACCAGGCTTTCGCCGTGCTGCTGGCGGACGATTTCTGCGTCACCGAAGACGCCGGCGTGCTGGCGCAGCTCGCGGCCATATACGACGAATACCAATGCAGCGTAGTCGCGATCGAGGAAGTGCCGAAAGCGGAAACTTCCAACTACGGAATCATCGCCGGCGAGGAACTCGGCCCCGGCCTGTATCGCGTGAGCGAAATGGTGGAAAAACCGGAACCCGGGGAAGCTCCGGGGAATCTAGCGGTGATCGGGCGTTACATTCTTACGCCGGACATCTTCGACATCCTGCGTTCGACCCCGCCCGGCCGCAACAACGAGATACAGATCACCGACGCGCTCAAAACCCAGGCGCAAAATGGAAAGGTACTCGCCTGGCGCTTCAGGGGACGCCGCTTCGATTGCGGCAGCGTCCCCGGCTTCATGGCCGCGAACGAGTTCGCCTGGCGCCGCCAAAGCCAAAGCACAGCGTGACTCGGCCCGGCGGCGACGGATCGAAGCCACAAAAGCATATTGAACCGATTCGGTCGATTCTGTACCATCTGCCGTCTTCCAGGATACCGTGCCGCTATAGCTCAGCCGTGGTAGAGCAGCTGACTTGTAATCAGCAGGTCCCGAGTTCGACTCTTGGTGGCGGCACCATTCAGACCCAATTCAAGGCCGGAAAAACAATTCCATGCTGGATGAAAAATCGATTCGGGAGCTGGTGGCCGAATATGGCCCGCGCGTGAATACCGGCCGCCCGATCCGGCAACTGATCAAGGACGGGGAGTTGCCGCGCCTGCGCGGCGCCACGGTGCAGGAAGGAAAGGTTTCCGATTCGGTCTTCGGCGAGGAATTGCGCAGCCGCTGCGGCCGGCCCTTGCGGCTCATGTTCCGCAATAACCGAATCTCAACTCACGACGTCAATCGCGGCGCGATTCCTTTCAAGGACCAGATCCTGGCGCTGAATCACGATCACATGTTGCGCCTGGTGGAGCCGATACTCGGCAGTTCGCAATTCGAAGTCGAGGGCCTGCATTCGACTTCGACCGTGATTCCCGCCGAAAACCTGCGATTGTTCGGTCTCGAAAACGTGCTGCGGATGTACATGGCGGTTTCGAGCACGTCCACCTCGCTCTATCAGCACTGGCTTGCGGCGAAGGAGCGAGGCTTGAGCCATTCCATCTACGCCGGCCACGATCTGATCGTGGACGAACTCGAGCCCAACGGCCGCCTGCCTTACCTGATGGATACGCCAAGCACCAAGGCGGAGGTGGACGCCACAACCGACGCCGCTTCGCTGATCGGCGCAGGGGTGTGCACGGAGGGCCAATACGCCCATATCCGCAACGCCAGCCTGATGGCGTTCGGCCTGGTTTCCGGCTATCTGGCCCGCAAGGGCATGGTGCTGGTGGACACCAAGACTGAACACGGCCTCAACAACGACGGCGCCATCGTCGTCGCCGATGAGCTCTTCACCATGGATTCGAGCCGCTTCTGGAAACTCGACGAGAACGGCGAAGTGCTCAGGCGCGACGGGCAGCCGGTTTCCTTCTCCAAGGAGTTTGCCCGTGGTATGGTGAAAAGCCGCGACCAGCAGTTCACCGAAGAGCAGGCCAACGAGATCGCCGTGCGCTATATCGGCGGCGTCCAGCATCTGACCGGAAACGCTTTCGAGCCGGACTTGCGGCAGCGGGATCAACGCATTGTCGAATCGACTAATCTGATTCTGAATGCGTTGCTTTGAGTTGATGTGGCTTCGATCCGTCGCCGTCGGC
>VYCF01000048.1 GCA_009844085.1 Gammaproteobacteria bacterium
TTTCTGAATCGCGGAGCCATCCATCTCGTCCTGGCGCTTGCCTTCGCGGCGGCGATGTTCTCCCCGCAAGCATCCGCCAACCGCGACAATCTCTATCTTGAGTGTCCCTGCAGTATCGAGAGCGACGGCTCGACTCTTACGGCCAGATTCGGCGTTCGAAGCTTTCGCACTGTGGACAGCGGCGAAGTGCGAATCACTATCTGGGCTGCGGAGTCGGATGAAAATTATTGGAACGGCAGCATTATCGGCGAAGCATCCGTCAGGCGGTCGGTTCGGGCGGGAGCGAGATTGACCGGAATCTCCGAACGGATGCGGCTGGACGAAATTCCTTCGGATCTTCAGCACATTTGGCTCATTTTGAAAGAAGAGGCCGTCGATTACTCATCAGAGCAGGATTCGATCAGAATGGAGACCAGGGTCGATCTGGCCCGGCGGTTCGAAATCGGCGATCTGGATTTTCTCAAGGACACCGACGGGGACGGCGTTGGAGACATCAACGAGCGCGCCGAAGGGACCGACCCGGACGATCCCGATTCCACGCCCGGCGCGTCCACGATCGATCTGCTCGCCTTGTTCAGTCAGGGCTTTCCGGACCTGTTCGACGGCGACCCCACAACGCGCATCCAGCATGTGGCTACGCTCGCCAACGTCATGTACGAAGACAGCGGGCTTGCGATTCGGCTGCGGCCGGTGGGCGCGGCGCTGGCGGAAGTCGATGAGATAGACGAATTCGCCAATCCCGAAGAGGCATTGCTTGCCGAGCAAGTGCGGCGGCACGGCTCGGACCTGACGGTGCTGTTTCGGCCGGAGGCGCCCAACCAGGGAACCTGTGGCTGGTCGTATATAGGTGGGTTTGGCGGACGCGGAAGACTACCCAAGGAACAGGCTGCGCAAAATATCTCAACCGTAATGGGGATGTGCGGCGCCAACACGCTCGCCCACGAGTTGGGGCATGCCTTGGGACTGGGTCACTCGTTTGATCAGTATGCTGTCGGAACCTGGCGCTGGTCCCGCGGCCATGACGTCGAGAACGACTTCGCCACGATCATGAGCTATGGAAGGGGCGGCCGCGGCTTGGATGTCTTCTCGGACCCGGATGCCACCTGCCGCGGCGATCAGGAAACCGACAGGCCCTGCGGCGAGCACAGGGACGCCGTTGCCGGCGCGGACGCGGTGGCCAGCCTCGATGCGGTGCGCTTTCAAGCCGCGGCGTTTCAGGAAGGATATCCCGATACGGACGGAGACGGCTTCGTGGACCCGGTGGACGACCTGCCGGAAGACGGCGGCGATTGGCTCGATACGGATAGCGACGGCGTGGGCAACCTGGAAGACCCTGACGACGACGGCGATGGCGTCGTGGACGCCCTGGATGTCTTCCCGCTCGATGCGCAAGAGTCCGTGGATACCGACGGCGACGGAGTCGGCGACAACGCCGACCGTTTCCCCGACGACCCGAACGAGTGGGCGGATACCGACCGGGACGGCGTCGGCGACAACTCGGACGGCGACATTGACGGTGATGGAATAACGAACGCAGACGATCCGCGTCCACTCCTGTTCGATTCGAATCCGGACAGGCCAGCGGTAGCCTCGTATGCTTTTATCGCTGAATCCCGCAACGATGGAAATCTGAAAGTACTGCATGCGTCCGGCGGCGACGATGGAAGAGTCGTAATCGGCGCTCCATTCGAAGACTCATACCGCGGCGCTGTCTATGTGATTGCCACGGTAGACTTTTCTGCCATAGACGCAATGGACGGCAGCGTGGATCGTGAGATCAACCTCGGCAATGTGGCCTCAGGCGCCGCCTCCTGGAAGCTGGTCGGAGAAGATCTTTACGATAGTGCCGGTTCGAGCGCGGCCTCCGCGGGCGATATGGACGGAGACGGCTTGGCGGACTTGCTGGTTGGCGCAAGTGACGTTAGAGGGCCGGTCGGAGAATGGGGTGCAGGCGCGGCGTACTTCGTATCCGGCGCAAGTCTGGAATCGGCAGATGCCGCCGACGGCGAATTAGACGGCAACGTGTCCCTGGGACGAATCCCTTCGCATCCGCGGTCCTGGAAAATTGTCGGCAGTGGCGAGTGTTCCTATCTCGGCGGTGATGAAAGCGTGGGCGCTGCGGACTTGTACAACGATGGTCGGGCTGAACTTGTGTTGGGAGCGCAGGGAGGTGTTGGATGCTCGGGTGGAGCGGGCGGCAACGCCTATATCCTGGCGCTGGAAGACCTTCCCGCAGCAGATGCCGCCGATGGAGCAGAGGATGGCGTTGCTGGAATTTACCGGATTGTCGAACAGCCCGCATCCTGGCGACTGAAGGGTGAGGAGGAATCTAACAATACTGGCGACACGGTCGGATTCGTCGGCGACCTTGACGGTGACGGGCGCATGGATGTCGGGATAGGGGCCCCGCACGCGACTGTCGACGATCGACAATTTGCCGGTGTTGTCCACCTCATTTCGACTGCCGGATTGGAATCCGCCGATGCCGCCGATGGCGAAGCCGACGGCATCGTCGAGTTGAAGGACCTGGCCGGCCGACCGGGTTTCTGGAAAGTAACCGGCAATGAGGAGTGGGGTCAAATCGGGGGATATGTGATTTCCCAGGGCCGTGCGGGCGAGTTGTTGCTGGGAGGAACCCACAGTTATCTGATTGCGGCGAACGAGTTGTCGGCGCTGGATGGGGCGGACGATGCGGCGGACGGGATCATCGCGATCGAGAGCGTCGCCGGCGCTTCAAGCTCATGGATGCTGAGTTATCTGCAAAATGTCCGGTTGTTGGCCGAAGCCATCGATGGGGGCGATGACGACTACATGATTGGTAGTTCATCGGACAGATTGATGCTGTTTCAGCCGAACCGTTTTAACGAACTTCACGGGGACGGTTATTTCTCAGACAGGAGCGTCCACAGGGGGACTATCGAAAGTCTTGACGAGACCTGGCAAATGAATTGGGCCACCCCCGGATATTCCAGGGAATCCTTTCCCGCCGGAGACATCGATGGCGACGGTCTTGCCGATCTGCTGCTGGCGGAGCCCTTGCAAGACCGGTCAATGCTGCCGAGCCGGGCGTATCTGCTTTTCGGCGCGGATTTCCTGGCGCTCGACGGCGCCGACGGCGAGATCGACCGGAATCTGATTCTCGGCAACGTGGCCGGCGATTCGGACGGCGACGGCATCGGCAACACGGCGGACAGCGACGACGACAACGACGGTCGTGCCGACATAGAAGACCGTTTCCCGCTCGATTCCAGCGAGTGGGTCGACACCGACGGCGACCGCCGGGGCGATAACGGGGACGCTTTCCCGGACGATCCGCGCGAGCAGTTCGACTCGGACCGGGACGGCGTCGGCGACTGGACGGACGATGACGACGACGGCGACGGCGTGCCGGATAGCGAGGACGGCTGGCCGCGCGACACGGACAACGACGGTCTCGAAAACTGGGAGGACTCCGACGACGACAACGACGGCGTGGAAGATGCGGAGGACCAACTGCCGTTCGACCCGGGCGAGACCCTGGACAGCGACGGTGACGGCGTCGGCGACAACGCCGACCCGGACGACGATAACGACGGCGTGGAAGATGCGGACGACCAACTGCCGTTCGACCCCGACGAGACCCGGGACAGCGACGGCGACGGATTAGGCGACAACGCCGACCCGGACGACGATAACGACGGAACGCCGGACAGCGAAGACAGCTTCCCGCTGGACCCCGATGCCGCCAGGGATTCCGACGGAGACGGCGTGGGCGACAAGCTGGATGCCTTTCCCGAAGACGCGGATGAGTCCGCCGATGCGGATGGGGACGGCATCGGCGACAATGCCGACGAAGACGACGACGGCGATGGCGTACCCGATGCGGAGGATGCGTTCCCGCTCGACGCGACTGAATCGCTTGACAGCGACGGCGATGGGGTCGGCGACAATTCCGATGTTTTCGCAAACGATCCCGGCGAATGGGCCGATTTCGACGCCGACGGATTGGGCGACAACGCGGACCCGGACGACGACAACGACCGAATACCGGACGGCGAAGACGAGCATCCGAACGACACCGACAACGACGGCATCGGCAACCGGCAGGATGCCGACGACGACAATGACGGCGTACCCGATGAGGAAGACGCGTTTCCGCTCGACGCAACCGAATGGGTAGACAGCGACGGCGATGGCGCCGGCGACAACTCCGACGCTTTCGTGGACGATCCGGAGGAATGGGCCGACGCCGACAGAGACGGCATCGGCGACAACGCCGACCCGGACGACGACAACGACGGCGCGCCCGACGGCGAGGACGCCTTTCCTTTCGAAACCGCGAACCGCATGGCGCTGAAGTCCTATCGTTTCGTGGCCGAGGCGGGAACGGACGAGCTTGGCTTGGCGATGGCCGGACTGGGGGATCTGGACTGGGACGGCAGGCCGGAATTGCTCCTGGGCGCGCCGGGCCTCGAACCCAACGGCGCCGCGTATCTTATTTCGTCCCGCGACATCGAAAGCCTGGACGAGGCCGACGGCATGCGGGACGGCGTCATATCCGTCGCGCATGTGGCGTCGCAGCCCAACTCGTGGAAACTCCTCGGCGAAGATGGATTGGACCTGGGCGTCGGCATGTCCTCCATCGGTGACCTGAACGGAGACTCTGTGCCGGAATTCATATTGGGCGCGCACGCCCTTGTTGGCGCGGCCTATATATTGTCAGCTTCCGATCTTCCCGCAGGCGATTTGGCCGATGGAGAGGAGGACGGTATCGTTTCGCTCGGCCCCATACCCGAGCCTCCTGTTTCCTGGCGGTTGGGCGGATACTGGGCAGGGTGTATGGGAAACAGTTTCGACAGCGGTGCGGGCATGGATTACGGGGCTGGGTCAATCATCCTGGGGCAGCCCTGCGCGGGCGGCGGCGGCAACCCAGGAACCGCGCATCTGCTCGACGGCAAGCGCTTGGCCGCTCTTGACGGGGCCGATGGGAATGTGGACGGTCAAATTCACATCTGGGGTCTCGAAGGCCTCGATGGGCACCAGATGATCGCTGGCGAAAATCCATGGGACTTCGCCGGCCGGGGACTAGCCTCTTTGGACTTCGATGGCGATGGCAGAACCGATGTGGCGATCGGTGCGCCATGGCATGACTCGCTTGCACTGAAAGACGGCGCCGTGTACGTGGTCAATGGGCAGGATTTTGAGTCCGCCGAGTTTGACTTGGCGCAAACTGTCGACGGTAGTTCCTCCTTCAAGATTATCGGAGAAGGGGCGGATGAAGGTTTGGGCGCCGGTGTCGCGGTTGGCGATGTGAACGGGGATGGCGCGCCGGACCTCGTTCTCAACGGCATGTCCGGTTCCAGATCACGCGCTATTGTCAACGTGGTTTCGCTATCTGGAATCAATCTTGAGATGCTGGATTACGCAGACGGCAAGCGGGATGGCCTCATCAAGCTGGACAGTAAAGGCGACACCGGTCACTGGCGAATTACACATCCTGAAGATCGATATCTCGAAATTGGTCGCTGTTGCCGCAAATTAATTACTGCAGTGGATACTGATGGGGACTTGCGTTCAGATTTGCTCATTCCGCTTAACTCTGCGGGCGGTCGTGACCGGGCGAGTTTCCTGTTGCTGCCGGCCGCCGACGTAATTCCGCAAAGAAGCCGCGGCGGCATCGTCACGACAACGGAGATAATCGACGAATCCGGCTATGCCTTCCATGTGGATTCGGACGAACAGAAGTCGCTTTCGGTTGCCCGCGCCGGCGACGTGGACGGCGACGGCCGCGAGGATTTCATGCTGGGCGTGGCGTCAAGTTCGTGGAGTGACATTCCTGATACAGATAAATCCAGTTCGGTGTACCTCATCGTTTCCGCCGACCTGAATTTTCTTGACACGTTGGACGGCCGCGAGGACGGCAAAATCCAATTGTCGAATGTCGCGGGCCAGCGGCAGTAATGGGCTCAGGCAATTTGGCCACGAAGCCATTCCCTGACCCGGCCTCCAGGGGCTGTGCCGGTCAATCTGGTGGCCAGGTCCGAAGCGGCAAGCAGCCCGGCGTCGTCGATGCCGGTTTCCATTCCCATCTGCCCCAGCATCACCGCTACGTCCTCCGTCGCCACATTTCCGCTGGCGCCGGGAGCGAAGGGGCAGCCGCCGAGGCCGCCGATGGAACTGTCGAACCAGCGGATGCCTGCCTGCAAGGCGGCATAGACGTTGGCCAGGGCCATGGCCCGGGTGTCGTGAAAATGACAGCCGAAAATTCCGGGTCCATGATCCTCGGCCAGGGAAGCAAGCAAGGCGCTGACCTGGGCGGGATCCGCCGCGCCGATGGTGTCGGCGAGCACCAGGCGATGAATTCCCGCCGCGACGAAGCGAGCGGCGACGTCGTGTACGACGGCGGAATCCACCGCGCCTTCGAATGGACAGCCGAAGCTCACGGCGACGATGACGATGACTTCGATGCCGTCGGCGCGGGCGAGATCGATGATCTTGAAGGCATCGCGTTCGGCTTCGGCCATGCCCATGCGGACATTGCGCCGGGCCATGGTGTCGCTGGCGTAGACGACCATGGTGACGGACTCCGCCCCGGCCTCCCGGGCAAGTTCATAGCCTTTCATGTTGGGAATGAGAAAGCTGTAATTCGCCGGACCGTGCGGGCTCGGGGATTTCGATAGCGATTGTAGTAGCGCATCGGCGCCGGCCATTGCCGGAACGGCTTTCGGCGATACGAAACTGCCGGCCTCGATGCGCGAAATGCCCGCGGTCTCGAGCGCCCTGATCAATTGCAGCCGCTCGGTAACCGGCAGAATGCGGCTCTGGCTTTGCAGCCCGTCGCGCGGGCCGACTTCATTGATGGTGACCCGGTCGGTCATCAGCCGATCACTCCTTCTTCGCGCAATCGTCCGGTCTCCCCGGCGTCGATGTCCAGGCAGTCGCGCAGCACTTCATCGGTATGTTGTCCAAGCCGCGGCGCGGCGCTGTAATCCTCGGTCGCAGTGCGCGACAGCTTGATCGGACTGCCGGGTCCGCGGGTGCTCGCGCCATCCGGATGCCGCAATTCGACCACCATGTCCCGATGCAGCACTTGCGGGTCGGACAGGGCCTGCTCGAAACTGTTCACCGGCGCGCAGGGAATGCGTTGCTCCTCCAGCCGCCGCAGCCAGTTGTCGCAGGTATCGCCCGAGAGTACTTCATTGACGCGGCGCGTGATGTAATCGCGCTCGCGCCAACGCCCCGGCTGGGTGTCGTATTCGGGTTTGTCGAGGTCGGGGCAATCGAGCACCTGCTTGAGGTTCTGCCAGAAATTGTCCGTGATGACCGCGATGACGATGAAACCGTCGGCGCAGCCGAAAGTGTCGTAGGGCACATGCACGAAATGGGAATTGCCGATGGGGTGCGGATTCTCGCCCGACAGAAAATACATCGTCGCCATGTAATTGAGCATCGAGATCTGGCAGTCGAGCATGGAAATGTCGACTTCCTGCCCGCGGCCGCTGCGCTCGCGTTCGTGCAATGCCGCGAGTACGCCCATCACCCCGAACATGCCGCCGCCGAGATCGCCGATGGGAATGCCGGCGCGCACGGGATGCTCCCGATCCGGCCCGGTAATCGACATGCCGCCGCCGGTGGCCTGGGCGACCTGGTCGAAAGCCGGCCGCTTGCTGCCCGGGCCGCTGGCGCCGTAGCCGGTAACCGTGCAGGCGACGATGCGCGGATTGACCCGGGCCAGGCTGGCGTAATCGATGCGCAGCCGCTCCGGCACCCCGGCGCCGAAGTTGCTGATGACGACATCGGATACCGCCACCAGCTTGTAGAAAAGCTCGAGTCCGCGCTCGTTTTTCAGGTCGATGGCGATGCTTTTCTTGTTGCGGTTGAGCGTGATGAAATAGGCGCCCATGCCATTCAGCGAGTAATTCGGATTATCGGCGAGCAGCTTGCGCGTGCCTTCGCCCGCCGGCGGCTCGACCTTGATCGTCTCCGCGCCGAGGTCGGCCAGAATCATGCTCGCGTATGGCCCCGACAGCATATGCGTGAGGTCGAGTATGCGGATTCCTTCGAGCGCGCCCGGCATGGCCTTTGGTATATTTTGTCTTGGTCGGGCATTATTGTAATAATGTTATACCTTTAGGGCAAACGCTCGATTCAAGCAGGAATTACAAGGCTTTAACCAGGCTCTCAGGGGAGGCGGCATGGAATCGACAGACCGGACGGCGAAAGAACTTTATCTGGAGATCAAGGCGCGCCCGCGCCCGCGTTTCGGCTTCGGCGACAAGGCGATCCTGGTCAATGTGGACCTGCAAAAGGTATATACCAGGCCCGACCTGTTCGTCACGGCTTACGAAACCGATCCCGGGCAGAAGGAATACGTCAATCGCCTGAGCGCCGGATTCCGCCGCTTGGGCTGGCCCGTGGTATGGACTTATGTGGCCTATATGGAATCAGGCGAAGATTGCGGCATCTGGGGCGCCCGCACCGACACGCCCGATTCCTTGCAGAACATCAAGCACGGTTCCGAGCGCGCCGAGTTCGACGACCGGCTCGAGATCGATCGCGAACGCGACGTGATCTATTGCAAGAAAATGCCCTCGGCGTTCTTCGAGACCCAGCTACAGTCGCTTTGCGTCTGGCATCGGGTCGACACCGTGGTGCTGACCGGCGGCTCCACGTCGGGCTGTATCCGCGCGAGCGCCGTGGATTCCCTGTCGAGAGGTTATCGCACCATCGTTCCGGAGGAATGCGTCGCCGACAAGCACGAGAGCGTGCATTTCGCCAACCTGATGGATCTCGCGCTCAAGTACGCCGACGTGATCCCGGTTGCGGAAGCCTTGGACTGGGTCGACAACCTGCCGGCTGCGAACTGAATGGATTACGCGCCCGACTCATGAAAGCCGACCTGGGACTTTACGACTACTGGCCGTATCGCGACCGGCCCCGAATCGTCTGGCCGGGCGGCGCCAGGCTCGCGTTCTGGGTGGCGCCGAATATCGAATTCTACGAACTCGACCCGCCGGCCAATCCTTACCGCAAGCCCTGGCCGCGGCCCTATCCCGACGTCGGCGGCTATTCGATCCGCGACTACGGCAATCGAGTCGGCCACGAGCGGCAGATGCGCCTGCTCGAACGCCATGGCGTCCGCGGTTCGGTCTCGCTGTCCGCGGCGCTGTGCGAGCACCATCCCGAAATTATCGACGCCTGCGCGGAACTCGATTGGGAATTCTTCAGCCACGGGATATACAACACCCGTTACGCCTATGGCATGTCCGAGAAGCAGGAACGCGAAATGATCCTCGACGCCATGGACACCATCGAAAAACATACCGGCCGGCGCCCGGCCGGCTATCTGGCGCCGGCGCTGTCGCATTCCGAACACACCATGGACCTTTTCGCCGAAGCCGGCGGCATATATACCTGCGACCTGTTCCACGACGATCAGCCGACACCGGTGCGGGTGCGCGGCGGACAGCGCTTCATTTCGATTCCGTATTCGCTCGAGATGAACGACACCATCGCCTATGTCGTCAATCGCATCGAGCCGCGGCGTTACGGCAGCATGCTGCGGGAGAATTTCGACCGCCTCTACGCGGAAGGGGAGACCAGCGGCACGGTGATGTGCATTCCCACGCACAATTACCAGGTGAGTTGCCCGCATCGCCTCCACGCGCTGGAGCAGGCGCTCGACTACATCACGGGGCATGCGGACGTCTGGGTAACCACCGGACGCGAGATCGCCGAGTATTTCCTCGACAATTACTACGATGCCGCGCTCGAAGACATCCGCCTCAAGCGGGAGGCGGCCGATGGCGCTTGACCCGGAATTCCTGCGCTACCCCCGCCGCCGCCGCGGCATGGACCACGACCGCTACGAATGGTCGCAACTGCACGAACGCGGGCCGGTGGAATGGCCGGGCGGAGCGCGGCTGGCCTTGTGGATCAATGTCTGCGTGCAATTTTACCCGCTCAACCAGCGCGGCAAGCCGTTTCCAACTCCCGGCGGCATGACCATGCCCTATCCCGACCTGCGGCATTTCAGCCTGCGCGAATACGGCAACCGGGTCGGCATCTTCCGCCTGCTCGACGCTT
This sequence comes from Gammaproteobacteria bacterium, assembly GCA_009844085.1. GTDB lineage: Bacteria > Pseudomonadota > Gammaproteobacteria > Pseudomonadales > Pseudohongiellaceae > UBA9145. The sequence continues at coordinate 10,066 of VYCF01000048.1, forward strand.
GCGACCGCTTTGGGGCCAGGCCGAGTTTCGCGGTAAACGGCGCCATGGCCGAACGGGCGCCCTACCTGATCTCGGTCCTGCGCGAACGCGGAGACGAGATCCTCGCCCACGGCTGGAACATGGACAGCCTCCATCACGGCGGCCTTGCGACCGAAGAAGAAACCGAACTGATCGACCGCAGCCTCGACAGCCTGCAAGAAGCTTTCGGCGCCGAAATTCGGGGCTGGCTAAGCCCGGCGCGAAACGAAAGCCCGCAAACGCCGGATTTGCTGGCCGAGCGGGGCGTCCACTGGTTCGCCGACTGGGTAAACGACGACATGCCCTATAGATTCCACACCGACAACGGCGACCTGTGGGCAATGCCCCTTTCGAACGAACTCGAAGACCGCTTCATCCTCATGCAGAACCTGCATTCCGAGGAATCCTGGGTCGAGCAAGTCTGCGACGCCTGCGATTTCCTGCTCAAGGAGGCGGAAGATTCCGGCGGACGCATCCTTTCCCTGAACCTCCATCCCTGGCTAATGGGCCAACCCCACCGCATCGCCCATCTCGAACAAGCGCTCGGCTACATCACCTCACGCCCCGGCGTCTGGCCCGCAGCGCCAACGGAAATTCTGCAACTGTGCAAAAAATAACGACTTGTGGGCCCCGCAAGATGTGAGTCGCCGCCGGTTGGCGGGATGTTCAGCTAGCCCGAAGCCTACAGGGATCGTAAGCTTCTCCATTAGTGACACAAGCTGAAATTGGAGTTTTCTGGCAGGATGACTGTGAGGAGACTCCGATGGAGAAAAGCCGATACACCGAACATCAGATTGTCAACATCCTGAAGCAGGCCGACGCCGGCATGCTCCTGGGGGTGAAAGCTCATTGTTTCCAACGGTTTGAGCTACATCTTTGCCATGGACGCAAGGGCTAACAGGAAAAACATGAACTCTACTGGAGTGTTTGACGCCGAAGTTTGGGTCGACAGGTTAGCGCTGATTCTCCCCAAGCTGAGTAAAGCACAGGTCCCATATCTGGAGGAATACTGGAAGCACAGACCGCGAACGCGTCGTATCGTGAATGACAAAGACGTGACTCCTTACCCGCTGGACGATGTTCGCATGGTCTATGCAGAAGCACGTCATAGCCGTAAGGCAGGTAAGGAAGCACAATATAGGCCTCTCCTGGAACTGCTCGACTCCACTCGACATATCTTACTTTCCCATCCTGTGCTCGATCGCGTGGCCGTAGCTGGCCGAACCATCGGTGAGAACGATTTCTGTTTGGCGATTCTGAAATCTGGCACGACGACTTATGCCAGGGATCTTGCCGGTAACCACTATAAATCAATAATCTGAAGCAACTCCTGAACGGTTTTTCCGTGGTGTCTTGCAATGCTCTTCAGGATGCTTGACAGAGTTTTCACGCGAATTGGATTGTTCAGAGGAATCACCTCGTGGTGTTCACCGCCGTCCTGGGTTGTGACCCGCACGTGGGAACCGCGCTGTCTTTGTGCTGTGTAGCCCAGGCGCTCTAGCGCCCGCAGCAATTTGGCGCCACTTACGTTGCGAGGCAGCTTCATGCCGCCATTATCTCATCGCGCACGAAATGTAATCGGATAATGTTTGGGCGCTCCATCGTTTCATCGAAGTAGCAGTCGAATGCTTCCCTGACATTGCGGCGAATCTCCTCAAGGGAGTCTCCCTGGGTGTGTATCCCGTAACCCAGCGCGCTTGCTGAATATCCGCCGTCGACTTCGTCTTCAGTGATCTCGAAAATGATCTCGGTTCCGGACATTGGATTTTCTCTCCAACTCGTGACAAGGACACGTCTGGCGACTGGTTCAGCGTTGCCGAACGGGTTGAATCATACCACTGTAGTGACTGCCCAGCGTAAAATTCCACTGCTTCGCGGTTTATCGGTATGCGGTGCGGCTGGTCCACCTGGTCTTGAGCCGGCGGCGACGGATCGAAGCCACAGATTCACACAAATTTCGTCGCGCCCAAAAACGCCACGGTGGCGATACCGACCCAGTACACGTAGGCCAGGCGCTTGCCGAAGCGCAGCGATTTTTCCAGCGTGCTTTCCGCCTCGGCGTTCGGTCCCGCGGCGAGCACCCGGAACAGCTCGGTCCATTCGCGCATGATGTAGCGCAACTGCAGGCCGATAATCAGCAACAATCCGTAGATCAGCACTTTCCAGGAAAACCACTTCTGTCCCGCCCCGGCTTCAAACGGCCCATAACCGAGCAGCGACAGCACGGCGGAAATCAGCAAGGCGGGAATGACGAAATAGCGGATGCGCTCATCCCAGACCGTGAGTCGGAGCCCGCGGTCCGTTTCGCGATAAACGAAAGCCGCCCAGCACAAGCCCAGCCAGCCCGCCGACAACAGCCAGATCAGCCACAGCCAGCCGCCGCCATAAGGCTGCACGCCCCAGATCGTGCCCATGTGCAGACCCAGCGGCAACAGCAAAATGATGCCCGTGCGCGCGGGAATATCGATGCGGTACGCGGTTTCCATGTGCCGCCGCCGCTCTTCCATCGGCAGCCTGCGGTTAATGACGTGCGTCGAAGTCTGGAACACCCCCCATTCGCCGCCGAGCCAATAGACCATAGCCAAAATGTGCAGCCAGCGCAGCACCGCGAGTTCGGTAATCATCGCAAATCTCCCTGTTCAGATCGTGGCGCCGGCAGTGGCGGCGGATGCGGACGCGGGCTGCCTGACCTGGGTTAGAGCGGCCAGCGCGACCACGATCAATGCGGCGAAAATCAGAAACGGCAGTTCATAGCTGCCGGTCGTATCGTAGATCACTCCCGTCAGCCAGATGCCGAGGCCGCCGCCGCTGGCGTCGAGCACGGTGATGGTGCCCAGGATCTTGCCGGCGTCGCGGGTGCCGAAGATATTCATGACGGTAAGTTGAAGCATGGTGTAGACCCCGCCCCAGCCGAGCCCGAAGGCTGTCACCGCGACCCAGATCAGCGCCACGTCCATCCGGATCAGGATCAGCGAACCGAGCAGCATGACCAGGATGTTGCCGTAGAACACCTTGCGCTTGTCGAAGTGGTCCGCCGCCAGACCGAAGACGAATTTTCCGATCAGGGCGCAGAAGAAGAACAGGCTGATGGCATTGGTCGCCACCTGGGCGCTGAAATCGGCGTCGGTCATGTAGACGAAGATGTGGGCCTGGGTGCCGAGCACGGTATAGAAAGTCGACATGGCGATGATCGCCAGCGCCCAGAACGAACGGCTGCGCAAGGCGTCCGCATAGGCCATGCCGGTGTCCGGCGCCGCGTCCGCGCCGGCTTGTTCCGGCAATTCAGGTTTATCCTTTACCAGCAGCCATGTCGCCACCAGCATGACCGCGGGAAACAGGCTGCCCCAGGCGAAAGCGCTGCGCCAGTCGAGCGCCTCGATCATCGCGGTGCCGTATTGGGGAAACACGATGCCGCCCATGCTCGTTCCCATCAGCGCTATGCCGATGGCGGTGCCCCGGTAGCGCACGAACCACTTGGACACGAGAATCACCGCGGCGTTGAGGCCGCAAACCACGAGCACCAGGGCGAACAGGGCATGGACCAGGTACAGGCCGGTCAGGCTTTCGAGCCGGCTATAGGCGATATTGCCCAGGATCAGCAACACCCATCCGACCAGCATGCAGCGGCGCACGCCGAGCCGGTCGATGAGGATGCCGATGAACGGCGCAAACAGGCCGGCGAGCAACAAGGTGATCATGTCCCGGAACTTGATCTCGCCAAGGGACCACCCGAATTCTTCGATGAATGCAACGTCGAAAACCGACAGGCCGGAAATCGTCTGTCCGTTGCTTACCATCAGCACGATGCAGGCAAAGACTGCAATGAACCAGGGATACGTCCGGCGTCTGGTCATGTCGTTCATCGGGATGCTCCGGCGGCGCCAATATGATCTAATGTAATATCATTAAGCGTAAGTTGCAATGCTTGCCGGCATGCTTGCCGGCAACACCGGGAACCGCCGGGACTTGACGGCGGCGGCGCCTTTGCGTTTTGATACGGAAACGTTTGGGGCGGATCGCGCCCGCCGTTCGTGCGCGGCGCGTCCGACAGGGATCTTTGATTTGACGGGTTGGGGGTTATTGCGATGACAGTGTTGGGCGAATGTCGGGAAGCCGTTCGGGCGGCGGGGCGCGTCTTCGAAGCGTTGCGGCATGCGGGAGAAAATCCGGTTTCGGACTTGACAACCGGCGGTTTCCCTTATAATCACCTTGAGCCGGGCCGAGCCGGGCCGAGCCGGGCCGAGCCGGGCCGAGCCGGGCCGAGCCGGGCCGAGCCGGGTCGCCGGGTCGCTCTTCCTGCGTGTGCGTTCGGTCATGAGCGCGCCCGCACCGCGGCACCGCTCCCGTCCGCCGGCCTCCCCGCCTGAACCTTCCACCTCCCGCCGGCGCTCCGATACAGCCCGGTCCGCTTCTTCCTCCGACAGCTTCGGTTCTTCCTCTGCCCGCGCCGGTGCGGGCCTCCGTCCTGCCGCCCGCCGCCTGCGGCCTGTCCTTGCCGCCGCGCTGCTGTTCCTGCCGCTGCTGGCCAGCCTGCCAGAGGTGGCGCAGGGGCAGACGACCTTCGTCAAAAACACCGGGCAGACAACCATCGGCAACACCCTGAGAGCCTTCACCAGAGATACTGCACAGGCGTTCACCACGGGCAGCAGCGCCACGGGGTACAAGCTGACCAGCGTCGTATTCAAGTTCCATACGCTATACAACGACCAGCCTTCATTCACCGTTGCCATCCATGCCGATTCCAGCGGCAGTCCGGGCAGTTCGCTCGGCACGCTGACAAATCCCGCCCTGACGGCGGGGTCCAACCAGAAATTCACCTTCACGGCGTCCGGCCAGGGCATCGACCTTGCGGCGAACACGCAGTACTGGATTGTGATAGACAACACTTCGACCAATGTTCTTGATACCGCCGCAGGCTGGGCTATAACGGCCTCGGACAGCGAGGACGCGGGTGCGGCGTCCGGCTGGAGCATTGCCAACAACAGTGCCGACCGCGCCTCGAGCTCCACGGGCAGTTTCACAACTGACGCTGACGCCCTCCAGCTCGAGATCGTCGGCGTGGCGAACGCCGACCTGGCCACCTCCGTCACCTTATCGATGAGCGAACTCTCGACGAGCACGCTGCGGCTGCTGGAGACCGGCAGCGCGACCTACACGGTGGTGCTGGACGCGGAGCCGACCGCCG
>VYCF01000038.1 GCA_009844085.1 Gammaproteobacteria bacterium
ATATTAGCTAGGCGGAAGCCCAGCGGGCGGCGGCGGCTTTGCGGGCGATCTCGCTGCGCTGCTTGGCGCTCAGGCGCTTGGCGCGAGTTGCGCCGCCTTTCTTGCCGCCTTCGCGGTTTCCGGCATTGACGTAGGATTCCTCGGCTTCGCCGGTCGCTACCTTCATGACGTGGACGGCGTTCGCGATTGTGTCGGCGGGTCTCTTTTCACCTTTCGGGCCGGTGGGCATAGCGTTCTCCTCTTCATTTTCGTTGCGGTTTTTCCCGCAGTTTGCCAGAAAAGGGTTTACGGCTTCAAGCCTGGGAAAAGTCAAACTGATACACTACCCGCTGCCGCGCCGCGTTGACAAGCGCGGAGAACGCCCACTAGTATCCCCGGACAATTGTCCCACCGACAGCAAAGCGGGAGCAGGATTCATGAATACCAGCCGCCTGAAGTTATTGTCAGCACTTGCACTTTCCGTTGTTTTTTCCGGCAACGGTCTCGCCCAGCAGAATTCGCTGTTGCCCGACTATCCCAACTCCTACGAGATCGTCCGGGATATCGTGAACATGCCCGATGGCCGCATGATGGGTTCGAGCAACGCGGTCGACGTGGATTCCGAAGGCAATATCTGGCTGTTCGAGCGTTGCGGGATGAACAGTTGCTCGGATTCCGACGTGGATCCGATTCTGAAATTCAGCCCCGAAGGAGAGTTTCTGTTCAGTTTCGGCGCGGGCATGTTCGTCTTTCCGCACGGCATCATCGTCGACGACGATGACAATCTCTGGATCGTCGACGCCGGCGTGGAAGACGGCGTCAAGGGCAACCAGATCTTCAAGTTCAACCAGCAGGGGGAAATCCTGATCGAACTGGGACGGCCCGGCATTCGCGGCGATGGTCCCGACCTGTTCAACGAACCTTCGGACCTGGCGATCGGACCGGACGGGTCTATATATATCGCCGACGGACATATCAACCCCGAGTCGAACCGCCGCATCGTGCATATGACCGCGGAAGGCGAGTTCATCGAGGCCTGGGGAGAGAAAGGCAGCGGGCCGCTGCAGTTCGAGTGCCCCCACTCTCTCGCCGTGGATTCCGAGGGGCGCATCTATGTCGGCGACCGCACCAACAACCGCCTGCAGGTGCTTTCTCCGGACGGGGAACTGCTTGCCATCTGGACGCATTTCGGCAGGCCAAGCGGAGTTCGCATCCAAAACGACACGCTTTACGTCGTCGATTCGGAGTCACGGGCCGCGGAAGGTGAATACGGCTACAACCCGGGCTGGCATCGGGGCATCTACGTGGGCACTCTCGACGGCCTGATTACCGACTTCATTCCGGACCCGAGCCCGAGCGGCGGCACGAGTTTCCCCGAAGGCTTTTCGGTTGACGACAACGGCGTCATCTGGGGCGCCTCGGTAGGCGACCGCGAAGTTCTCAAGTTCACAAGACAATAATCGCGCAAGGGGAGCGCCAGCAATGTCCAAGCCGGATTATTTCGAGGACTTCGAAGTCGGAGCGACGCAGAAATTCGGCAGGTATCGCGTCACCAGGGAGGAAATCCTCAAGTTCGCCGCGAAATACGATCCGCAGCCGTTCCATCTCTCCGACGAAGCGGCAGCCAGGACCTTGTTCGGCAGTCTCTGCGCATCTGGCTGGCATACCTGCGCCATGCTCATGAGCATGATCGTCGAGAACATGCGGGGCGCCAACAAGGGCGCGCTCGGTTCTCCCGGCATCGACGAAGTACGCTGGACCAAACCCGTCTTTCCGGGCGATACGCTCCGTGTGGAATCGACGATTCTCGACAAGAAGGAATCGCGCTCGCGCCCGGAAATCGGCACGGTTTACATGCAGAACAAGGTGTACAACCAGAACGACGAACTGGTCATGAGCAATAAGCCCATGGTCATGTTCAGAAAGCGCAATCCGGGCTGATTTCGTTCATTCCCGGCGCAATTCCGGCAGGTCGCGAAACAATTCAAGCGCTTCGGGATTTGCCAAGGCGTCGGTATTCCTTACCGGTCGTCCATGCACCATGTTGCGCACGGCGAGTTCGACGATCTTGCCGCTCAAGGTTCGGGGAATGTCCGCCACGGGGACGATCACGGCCGGCACGTGGCGCGGCGTAGCCCCGGAACGGATCGTTTGCCGAATCCGCTGCCGCAATTCATCATCGAGCGTAACTCCCTTCCTCGGCACGACGAAAAGCACGACGCGCACATCGCCTTCCCATTCCTGGCCGATGCAGATGCTGTCGACGATCTCATCGAGCTTTTCCACCTGCCGGTAGATCTCGGCGGTGCCGATCCGGACTCCGCCCGGATTGAGCACGGCGTCGGAACGGCCGTGAATGATGACCCCGCCATGTTCGGTCAACTCACCGTAGTCGCCATGGGTCCACACATTGGGAAAAGCATCGAAATAGGCGGCGAGATATTTCCGGTCGCCGGGATCGTTCCAGAATCCGATCGGCGCGCTCGGAAAGGGCCGCGCGCAAACCATCTCGCCTTTCTCGCCGATCACGGATTCACCTTTTTCATTACGGAATTCCACGGCCATTCCAAGCCCGAGGCATTGAATCTCGCCTTCGCGGACCGGCAGGCACTCGTTGCCGAGGACGAAACAGGAAACGATATCGGTTCCGCCGGATATGGAAGACAGGCAGACATCCTGTTTCACGTCGCGATAAACGTAGCGGAAACTCTCGTGTGATAGCGGCGATCCCGTCGACAGGACGGTTCGCAGTGCCGAGAGATCGTGGGTCTCGCGGGGCCTGAGATGTTCCTTTTCCAGGGCCGCGATGTATTTCGCGCTCGTGCCGAAGACTGTGATCCCCTCCTCTTGCGCCATGTCGAGCAAGGCGGACGGCGCCGGCCGAAAAGGCGAACCGTCGTAAAGCGCCAGGGTCGCGCCGCTTGCGAGTCCGCTCACGAGCCAGTTCCACATCATCCAGCCGCAAGTGGTGAAATAGAAGAACACGTCTTCGGGGCCGAGCCCCACGTGCAGCCGGTGTTCCTTCAGATGCTGGATCAGCGTCCCGCCGGCGCCGTGGACGATGCATTTGGGCACGCCCGTGGTGCCCGACGAATACACGATGTAGAGCGGATGATCGAAAGGAAGTTGTTCGAACTCGAGTTCGGGAGTGTCTTCCGCAGGCAGGTAGTCATCGAGCGATACGACGTTGCGGATACGGGAAACGTCCGCATCGATGCCCGCGACAGGTACGACGACGATTTGCTCCAGGCTGTCGATGTTGCCGGCGATCTCCGCCACCCGCGGCAAACAATCGATTCGCTTGCCATTGTAGAAATAGCCGTCGCAGGCGATCAGCACCTTGGGGGATATCTGGCCGAATCGGTCCATGACTCCGGCGAATCCGAAATCCGGCGAACACGACGACCAGACCGCGCCGACGCTTGCGCAGGCCAACATGCCGATCAGGGTTTCGGGCACATTCGGCATCAAGGCCGCGACGCGGTCGCCGGGCGCTATCCCGCTGGCGCGCAAGGCCGCCGCGAGTCGGCCGACCTGCTCATACAGTTGCGCATGACTCAGACTGCGGCGTTCGCCGTTTTCGAGCCGGGCGATCACGGCAGTCCCGTCGTCCCGCCGCCGTAACAGGTTCTCCGCGTAATTCAGCCGGGCACCACTGAACCATTTCGCGCCGGGAAACCGGTCGCCGTCAGTCAGCACTCGCTCCCAGGGCTCCGACGAGATGATCCCGCCGAATCGCCAGACCTGTTCCCAGAAGATTTCCGGATTATCGATCGACCAGCGATGCAGTTCGCCGTAATCGCGGAATCGCAGCCCGAGCTGATTTTCGACTTGCCGGGCAAATCTCTGCATCCCGCTTGAATTGATGCGCGCGCTAGAAGGCCGCCAAAGTGGATCGCTCAATCTCTCTTTCCTGGTGTTCGATTACCGCCGGCCGGTCCCATCATCCACCGGCTGGAATCGCCCGGTCTCCAGGAAGGCGAGTACCTGCTGCACAACCTGTTTTTCAATGAGCAATAGCGTGTGGGATTGGTCCACTACGAGAAAGTCCCGCATTTCTTCCAGTTGCGCGCTAGTCAGGCTGACCCGGCCGTCATTCGGTTCGGGCATGCGCCCGGATTGCAGGAAAATCGAGTCGAGTCCGGCGCGGGTGCCCGCTATAACGCCGATTTCCAGATCTACGGGGGCGAGCTGCGACGGCAAACTGCCGGCTTCGGTTCCCAATTGACGGGCCGCGGGCCCCAGCACCCGGAACCAGGAATCGGCGCCGAATCGGTCGACCAATTCACTGCCCTGGTTGGGCGGACCAAGCATTACCATGCGGCTGCCCGCCGGAAGATCCCGGTCTTGCAGATACTGGCGGACCAATATGCCCCCCAGCGAATGGGCCACAAAATGAACCGGAGCATCCGGCGGCGAGGCGCACTTCGTCAACGCTTCGGCAACATGCGCCGCGGCGAGCGTCTCAATCGATCCCCCCCGCGAGGGATAGCCCTGGTTCACCGTGCGGTAACCCGCAAGCTCCAGCGCGATTTGCAGCGGGACCATGGACAGCGGTGTGCGACCGAGCCCGTGCAGCAGAATCACGCAAGTCTCGGATTCGTCGGTCTCTGGTTCAATGGACCGCGCGCCCGGCGAGGCCAGCAGCAAAATCGACGCCAGCAAAGCGGCCATGACTTTCGATTCGGCTTTCATGGTCACATGAGGTTGAAGCTCGGCGCCATCAGGGAGCGGATTTCGACGCCCCATTTTTCGCCTTTCCGGGTAATGACCCAGGCCGCGGGAACGGTTCGGTAACGCTCGCCGTTGCTGTCGTAGCGGTGGAACTCGAATTCGAAGATCACCTTGTCGGGCGTTACTTGCACCGGGGTGATGTTCTCGGCTTCGCTGCGACTCCAATCCTCAACGTCACGCAAGCGGTCGAAGTTCACCTGGACGGGCGGCATTGCGCGATTTTCGCCGTAGATGAAATTCTGTTCGAACAGAATTGCCTGGGGAACGTGATTGACGGCGAACAGCGCCTCGTTGTCGGCGGCGTTGAAGGCGTCGAAGAACTCGTGCAGCGCCGCCTCCGCCGCAGCCACGGCCTGTTCGCGCAGGCTCGCCGGAAATTGCCCGGGCTTCGGTCCGCCGGAACGGTATTGCATGCCCCATCTGCCGTCCTGCAGACTCATCACGTAGAAGACCTGCATGTCGGAAATGACTTCGTCGTCGGCGCCGTAACGGCGGAAATCGACCAGCATGTTGATCTTGTCTCCGGATTGCTGCAGCACCTCGAAGCGGTCGAAAGTGCTGCGGCGCCAGCCCTGGCTGCGCAGCAGGTCGAAATCCTGGAAGAACTCTTCCCGGGATTCGGCGATGACGAACCTGTTCGGCCCATGGGTGATGTGGGGGAAACTCAGATGCTCGCGCATGGCGTCGCTGTCGCCGCGATTCCAGTCTTCGAGGAAGTCTTCGAGTTCCTGTTGCGCCAACATCGCGTTTTCCTGCGCCATGACCGCTCCACCTGTTATCGCCAGCAAGCCTGCCAACAATCCGAGAAAGATTCTTGTCGAGCTGTTCATGCGTCTGTTCCGCCTGCATTGAACGCGAGCCGCCATAATCGTTTATGCTCTCGGCTCGAATCAAGCCACTATCGACAAATCAGGCGACAAATCAGGAACACGCACATGGATTCATTTCAGGACAAAACCGCGCTGGTGACCGGCGCTTCATCGGGAATAGGCCTGGCGCTGGCGCAGGAACTCGCCAAACGGGGCGCACATCTCATCCTGTCCGCCAGGTCCGGGGACAAGCTGGAAGCCCTGGCGCAGGAGATTCGCGCAAGCGGCCGGGAGGCCGCCGTGTTCACGGCAGATCTGAGCGAGCCAGGGTCGGCGAAGAAACTGTATGACGAGATCGCCGCCGCTGGCTTGCAAGTCGACCTGCTTGTCAACAACGCCGGCTATGGCAGATGGGGAGATTTCCTGTCGTTCGATAGCGACGACTACCAGCGCATGATCCACCTCAACATCAGTTCGCTGACAGAATTGTGCCATCTCGCGATTCCCGACATGGTCGCCCGGGGCGGAGGCGGCGTAATCAACGTCGGCTCGACGGCCTCGTTCGTTCCGGTGCCGTTTTCGGCGGTTTATGGCGCCACCAAGGGTTACGTGATCATGCTCACCGAAGCCATCCGTTACGAGTACGCCGGCAAGGGGGTGCGGGTGATGACGCTTTGTCCGGGGGCCACGGCGTCGAATTTCGCTCATGTCGCCTCGGAGAATTCCTCGGAGGAATTGAAAAACCTGAACGCGAAGATGGAAAAGTCCAACAACATGGGACAAACCTGCGAGGAAGTCGCCATTGAAGGCCTCGACGCTTTTCTGCGCAACAAGGTCTGCGCCATCACGGGCAGGTCCAATCGGATGACGATGTTTCTGCCGCGCATCCTGTCGAGAAAGCGGTCGTTAAAAATGGTCGGCGACATATTCCGGCGACGAACCGCCAACTGAAATGGCCCTGACCGCCTATCGCACGGCCCCGGTCGCGTCTCCCGACATGCCGCGGGGGATTCCTTACATCATCGTCAATGACATAACCGAGCGATTCAGTTTCTACGGCGTCCGCGCGATCCTCGTCATCTTCATGACGCAGTACCTGATGTCCGGCGACGGACAACTTGCGACGATGTCCGACGAGGAGGCGACCACCTGGTTCCATCTGTTCACCGCCACGGCTTACTTCCTTCCCTTCCTCGGCGCGATTCTCTCCGACGTTTATCTCGGCAAGTACCGCACGATCATTTTCCTCTCGCTCGTCTATTGCGCGGGACATCTGTCCCTGTCGCTCGACGACACCCGGGCCGGCCTGTTCCTCGGCCTGACCCTGATCGCCTTCGGTTCGGGCGGCATCAAGCCCTGCGTGGTCGCCAACGTGGGCGACCAGTTCGGCCGGACCAATCAGCACCTGATGTCGCGCGCGTATTCCTGGTATTACATGGGCATTAACGTCGGCTCGGCGACTTCTTCGCTGGCGACGCCCTGGCTGCTCGCCAATTACGGCGCGCCGGTCGCTTTCGGCGTTCCCGGTTTCTTCATGGCCCTGGCGACCCTGGTGTTCTGGATGGGGCGCTACAGGTTCGTGCATATTCCACCGGCGGGCAAAACCTGGCTCAAGGACATCGCCGGCCCCGAAGGCGTGCGCGTGGTCAAGCGGCTGGCGATCATCTATGTGCTGGTGGCGGCTTTCTGGTCGCTGTTCGACCAGATGGGCAGTTCCTGGGTCCTGCAGGCGGAAAACATGGACCGCATGCTGTTCGGTTACGAGGTGCTATCCGGCCAGTTGCTGTCGGCGAATCCTTTCCTGGTCATCTTGCTGGTGCCGGTTTTCACCTACCTGGTCTATCCGGTCCTTGGCCGTTTCTTCACGGTGACCGCAAGCCGGAAAATGACCATGGGCATGTTTCTCGCGGTGACGCCTTTCCTGGTAACGGCCTGGGTCGAAACGCAGATCGGCAGCGGCGCGACGCCGAGCATTGCCTGGCAATTGCTGGCCTATCTGCTGCTGACTTCGGCCGAGGTATTGCTCGTCATCACCTTCATGGAATTCTCCTACACCCAGGCGCCGCAAAGCATGAAGTCGCTGATCATGTCCTTTTTCTACCTGTCCATCTCGATGGGCAATCTGTTCACCGCCGGCGTGAATTACTTCATCCAGAATCCCGACGGCATAAGCAAACTCGAAGGCGCGATGTATCATCTGTTTTTCGCCGGCTTCATGGCGAGCGTGGCGCTGATCTTCGCGGTCTACATGATGTATTACAGGCACGAGAACATCGTGCAGGACGAAAGCGGACAATGAACAGGAACCTGCATGACTACTCCGGCAGCCGCGCCCTGTTCGAACGGGCCAACCGGGTGATTCCCAACGGCATTTCAGGGCACTTCAACCCGCAAGTGCAAAAGCCCCTGGGGACTTATCCGTACTTCGTCCGGAGCGGCAAAGGCGCGCGCTTCCGGGACGTCGACGGCAATGAATACATCGACTTCATGTGCGCCTACGGCCCGATGATCCTCGGCTATGGGAATCCGGTGGTCGATGCGGCCTTCGAGGCGCAAGTGAAACAGGCCGACACCTGCTCGCTTGCCTCGCCGGTCATGGTCGAACTCGCGGAATATCTCGTCGAACTGATTCCGGCGGCGGACTGGGCCACTTTCGCCAAGAATGGCGCCGACGCTACCAATATGGCGGTGTTGATCGCCCGGGCCGCGACCGGCCGCCGGCGCCTGATCGCGATCGAAGGCGGTTATCACGGTTCCTCGCCCTGGATGCAATCGGCCGAGGGCAGCGGCATCGGTCCCGCCGATCACGAAAACGTCACGCGCATTCCCTGGAACGACATCGCGGCCTTGCGCCGGGTTCTCGACGAACACGAAGGCGAGGTCGCCGCCTTCATCGCTTCGCCCTACCACCATCCGGTTTTTCGCGACAACGAGTTGCCGGCGGAAGGATATTGGCGGGAAGTACACCAGCTATTGAAGAAGCACGGCGTGGTGTCGATCTGCGACGATGTGCGCGCCGGCTTCCGCATCGACATGCGCGGTTCGAACGAGTATTTCGGCTATCGTCCCGACCTGATCTGCTACTGCAAGGCGATAGCCAACGGCTATCCGATCTCCGCGGTCGTGGGAGCGGATTCGCTGAAGGACGCCGCCGGCAAGATTTACCAGTCCGGCAGTTTCTGGTTTTCGGCGGGGCCCATGGCGGCGGCGCTTGCCTGCCTGAAAGAGCTCGCGCGGATCGATGCGCCCGCACGGATTCTGGAAATCGGCCGCAAATTCACCGACGGATTGTCAAGCATTGCCGCCGATCAGGGCCTGGTGCTGAAAGTGACCGGCATGCCGTCCATGCCATATCTGCGCCTGGAGCACGAAGCCGGCATCGAATTTCACCAGAAACTGTGCGGCGAATGCGCCCGGCGCGGCCTTTTCATGGCTTCTCATCACAATCTGTTTGTATCCGCTGCCCATTCCGGGGAGGATCTGGAGCAGGCTTTCGCTATATTTGATGAAGCGCTCGCAGCGGTATGCGTCGGAAGTTAGCCACTCCTGATTTGAACAATGGAGAACATGAACATGTGGATTCGAACAATCAGCCTGCCGATCATGATGATGTCGCTGGCTGCCGCCAGTGCATGCAGCCCCGAGCCTGACGCCGCTGAGAATTCCCCTCCGGCAGGGGAACAGGAGGAGACGGTGCTTGTGGTATTCGAAACCGCCGCGGGAGACATCGAGGTTGCGCTCTTTCCGGATCGCGCGTCCCTTTCCGTGGCCCAATTCCTCGCCCATGTGGATGCCGGCAACTACGACGGGGCGAGCTTCTATCGCGTAACCCGCGGGTCCGACGGTTCTTTAATTGACGTTGTGCAAGGCGGGCTGCTGTCCCAGGCGGTGCGAGACGGCAGTGAGGCGTACGCCGAGGGCTATCCGTCAGCAACGGCCGTGGCGCACGAAACCACGGATCAGACCGGCATTCCGAACGAGCGCGGCACGCTCGCCTTTGCCCGCCTGGATCCCGGCACCGCCGACACCGAGATTTTCTTTAACGTGCGCGACAATCCGGAACTCGATACAGGTTTCACCGAAGGCGGTCGCGACGGCTTTGGCTACGCAACCTTCGGCAGGGTCGTGGAGGGTATGCAAGTACTCGACGAGGTCCAGCAAATGCCGAGCGACGCACCTACTCCCATGGAAACGGTGCGTGGCCAGATCCTCGATCAACCGGTACTCATTCGACGCATTTACCGCAAGGGGCCCTGAGAATTCCCGATGAGGATTCCAAAAACCTTGCCGACATACATCGATATCAGGGAACCGAAAGACGAAATTCGGTATAAAGAGCGCTAAATATAAGGAACAAGAACTTGATCTTCCGGAAACTTGCGATTCTGGCCGTTATTTTTGCGGCATCCGTCAGCGTGGCGCAGGCGCAGACCCTGCGCGGCTCAAGAGATTCCGTGCAGCGCCAATACAATATTGCCGTGCAGGACGGCTTCGTATTTGTAGCCAGTGCCGGCGAAATTCCAGGCCTGGTCGAAAGCGGCAAATTGCTGAGGGTCGTGGAAAACCGCAACATGATCCTGCACGATGTTTCCAATCCCTATGCAAGGCCCGCGGTCAAGTTGCTGCTCGACAGGCTCAGCGCGCAATATCGCAGAGCCTGCGGCGAAAAGTTGACCGTCACTTCCCTGTTGCGGCCGCAGAATCGACAGCCGGCCAACGCGGCCTCGAATTCCGTGCATCCCGCGGGCATGGCGGTGGATCTTCGAATTCCCGACCGCGGCAGATGCCGCTCCTGGCTGGAACAGACCCTGTTGTCACTGGAAGGTTCAGGGGTACTCGACGTAACCCGGGAACGCTGGCCGCCGCATTATCACGTCGCAGTTTTCACGACTCCGTACCAGAATTACGTGGCCACCCTGACGAACTCGAATCAGGAATATCGAGTGCGCCGCGGCGACTCGCTCTGGGAAATCGCACAAACGATGGGCGTCTCCCTGGCGCAGTTACGAGCGGTGAATGGAATCTCGGGCGACCTCATCAACATCGGGCAGCGACTGCAGATTCCGGCAATCGCCTCGAACACGGCCGTCAGCGCCGCCACGACCGTCGACAGGATCGAATACACGGTCCGCAGGGGGGATTCGCTCTGGCGGATCGCCAGGCGATACAACACCAGCGTGGCGCAGATCATGAGGCAGAACAACCTCAACAGCGACGTGCTGGAAGTCAACCAGGTCCTCCAGATCACTCCCGGCAGTTCGAGCTGAGCCGACTGGCAAGAGCGGCAGTCGCGCACCGCTCTTTCAACACGAAAATCAACATTTTCGAATAACAAATCCGGATGCTATATGCGTCGCGGGCCTGCCGTCTGCGCAATTTTTCTTTTTTACTCGAAATCGAGCGCAACTCGCCTTGATCGACTACACCTTGGGCTGACGTTGCTTGCTACGTGCAATCCAAGGGAGAAAGCAAACTTGACCGAGCTGACCCAATGGGGCATAAAATTGCAGGTGCGAAAGGAGAAGACATGAGTACTATTGGCGAAGATTTGATTCAATCCCTCAAGGAAGCGCTCGCCCACGCGAAAGGAGAAGGTCCGGTGATTGTTCACGAATTTCCCACACCGCGGGAGGTGCGAGAACGGGTACGCCTCACCCAGGCGGAGATGGCCCCGCTTATGGGAATGAGTCTTTCGGGCTACCGAAAATGGGAACAGGGCGAGAGAAAGGTAAGCGGTCCGGCGACAAATTTGTTGCGGGTGATCGCCAATGAACCCGAAGCGGTCATCCGGGCTTTACAACCTCAAGGACATTAATGGGGCACCCACCGGTGTTTCCCGGGAGCAATCGATGAAACTCATACACAGTATTGTCTTTTTTGCAGTCGCGGCATTTGTGCCGCATCTGGCCGCCCAGCGTTTGCCGGCAATTGATCCGGACGACTATACCGAAGAGCAGATGCAGGCGGCGGCGGACTTTGAAGCCGCGAGAAACCGCCCCATCAGTGGGCCTTTCGTACTCATGATGCATAGTCCCGCGGTCATGAGCCGGGCGCGGGCATTCGGGGATTACCTGCGTTTCAACTCGGCGATCGGCAATACGCTGAGCGAACTGGCGATACTGATTACGGCGCGCGAATGGACGCAGGATTACGAATGGTACGCGCATTATCCGATTGCGCTTGAAGTCGGCATCGACCGGGAAATCGCCGATGCCATCGCGGAAGGCCGCCGTCCGGCCGGAATGAGCGAAGACGAAGAGATCGTTTACGATTTTTCCATTGAACTTCACCGCAATCGCCGTGTCAGCGACGTGACTTTCCAGCGCGCGCTGGATCGATTCGGAAGCAAGGGCGTGATCGACCTGACAGGCATCAACGGTTACTACACGTTCCTGGCCATGCAGATGAACATGGCTCAATTTCCCGTTCCCGGAGATGCAGTGAGACTGCCGCGTTTCCCTGACTGACCATTAATTGGCAGTAACCGACCGATGAGAGCGGCGGCTAGACACCGCTCCACCAACGCGAAAATCAGCATTTTCTTGTTAACCGCCATATATGTCGCCTAACATGTTTTTAAGTGACATATATGGCTATTAAGACAAAATCCTTACGCGCTCAAAGATCCTTGCGTCAGTTGGGCGAAAACCTGAAGACAGCACGGCTGAAGCGCAGAATTTCCATCAAGGACTTCGCGGCACGGGCCGGCGTTTCGGATCGCACCGTCATTCGTTTGGAAAAAGGCGATGATGGCGTCAGGGCCGGGACATTGGCCATGGCGCTACTCGTCCTTGGCGAAATTGATCGCTTGGACGATCTACTCGACCCGGCTTCGGACGATACGGCTCTTCTTCTGGACCGCGACGCCCTGCCGAAGCGTATCGTAGGCAAGCGGGGGAAATCTCCGGCTCAATCCGGGGGCAAGGGGCAAGATTGTTTAAATCGCGATCCATTTAATGACGAAGGAGTCGGTTTCTGATGCGTACACACATGGGACACCCAAACCAACAGGCTACCGGTTTCGATCCGGCCCGCCTTGACATGTATGCACATTTGGCATACAAAGAGTCATGGACTTTGAATGGGACGAAAACAAACGCCACTCCAACCTCATTAAACATCAGGTGGATTTTGTCGATGCCGTAGGGGTCTTCTACGACGAGATGGCAATGACTGTTGAAGACCCTGACTCAATCAACGAACAGCGGCTTGTCACAATTGGACTGGACTTCAATCTGCAGGTACTGGTAGTTGTGAGTATGCAACGGGTGGGTGACGTTATTCGTCTTGTTTCGGCTCGTAAAGCAAACAAACAAGAGCGAAGACAATATGAGGCTTGATACGATGAGAGACAATTATGATTTCAGTGAAGGCAAACGCGGGGCAGTAGTTAAAACTACGAAAGATCGTATTACCATTCGACTTGACCCCGATATCATTCAATGGTTCAAAGACCAGGTACGGGGCGGAGGAAATTACCAATCCCTGATAAATGACGCGCTACGGCATCATGTACAGCGTCAGGGTGAACCGCTAGAAAGTACTCTGCGCCGGGTCATCCGTGAGGAGATGCATCCAGTTTGAATATCTTCTGAAAAGAGATCAGAGATTCAATCAGGATTAGAATCCCCGCAGCGCGCGGGATGGCAGAGCCAACAGGCACAGGCCGCCCAGAATCATCAGCCAATGCAAGCGAAACAGGACATTCCGCACGCCAGCCAGATTGTCTGCGCTTGATCCGCCGAGGGATCCGGGCAGCAAGTCTCGAACTACCGGCTGATTCAATATATCGATCAGTCTTTCGGTATCAGGATAAGAGACCTCGTAAATTGAAAAGCCGGCGAATACCTCCCTGTTGCCGGTTTCCAGATATTCCGTTATCAACGATTGCGTGGTCAGGCTTTCGGCCTTGCGCCCGGGCAGTCCTTCCGAAAATGATTCAAACGCAGTGGCCGATAGTCCCACAATGGCAACGAACATCCAGGCAAACGCAAACGCCTTGACCGGTCTTGAAAGCGAATTTCTCATGATGAAGAACAGACTCATTCCGTTCAGCCAAATGCCAACAATCAGTATTTCCCAGTAACGGTTGGGGATTGGAATATTCAATCCTCCCCTGAAATACCCCATCGCCAGAATCTGCAATGTGATAAATCCGCCCAAGGCCAGCAGGAATATCGGCACGCCGGAATGCCGCAGGGCTTTGATCAGCAGAAGAACGAAGGGGGCGTATATGATCAAACCCACCCAATGTTCGAGTCGGATGGGCCAGTAGAGCGCGTAGAAGACAGTCACGAAGAAGTCATACAAGTTTCCCGCATGGTATGCGTCATCCGCGGTCGTTTCCGGCAGATGCCAGACAAAAAAAATGAATACCGCGCTGCAGATGGCGATTTGCCCGAGTTGCTCTCTGGAAATGTAGCGATGGCGCAAGGTGCTTACAATCAGCGTGAAGATATAGGCAGGAAGTAAAAGTGCGCCCGGCGTCATGGACAACATCGCCAAAGCCGCAAAAGAGTATCCAGCCAGGTATCTGGATGATGACAAGTGCTTGAGCGCCAATATCGAAAACAGCAGCATGAAGTAAAACTGGGTCTGAAAAGCGACCAGAATCGAAAGCCAGGAAAACGGAACGGTGAAGAGAATGATTGTCGCGACAGCGGCCGGAGTTCGATACGGACCGTCAGTTCGTTGCACAATAAAACCCACAAGCACCGCGCAAATCAGCGCATGCAGCAGACCGTTCACAATCATCTGGAGTTGCGGATCCCAGCCGCCGTTCAAGACATACAAACCAAGTGACGTCAACCGCGTCAGGATCAGCCGATGTCCGAAATGCGGCGCGGCAATTTCACCGAACCCCAGGTCGCCTTGTTCAAAGAGCCGGTAAAGCCAGTTCGCCTCGGCATCCCACTCATCAGTGTATGGAATCGAAGAGCCGAATATATCGACTGTGGCCAACATGGCGCCGAAGACGATCAGAAAAGCGCTTACCACGTATCGGCATGACAACACCTGTAAAACAATCGTTTTCAATCTTGGCAGCAATTGCGGGTTAACTGGATAGACTCAATTCGACAAATCTGACATCAGGCGGTCGTAGCCGAAAGCTGCCTTGGCTTTTTGATACATCGGGTCCGGCTCGTCTTCGCCGAGCATCAGGTTCGAAGCGATCAGCCCGTAAGCCAGGGCGCCCTTCGCGCCGACTCCGGACAGGCCGGCGACCACTACAAGATTCGGGTCGGGTTCTCCGAGATCGTTCCGCACGGGGGTTACATAGGGAAATTCATTCGCGGTCAATGAATAGACGCAGGAATAGCCTTGCACACTACTGTCCGGTTAACTGGGGCGTGTTGTCACGCAACCCGATGATTGTACGAT
>VYCF01000052.1 GCA_009844085.1 Gammaproteobacteria bacterium
AGCGGCCCGGTCCGGCTTCAGGCAATCGCCAGCCGAGTTACCGGGAGAAGCTGGTGGCTTCGATACCGCATTGAGTTGGGCGGCTGTTTGCCGCACAATGGCTGTCCCTTTTTGATACGCGAGTTGTGATCCGGAGGATTCCATCATGTACGTTCGCACGCCTGTCACTGCATTGCTGTTTTCGGTTTTCGCGCTGGTTCTGGCCGCTTGCGGGCCCCAATACCAGGTCGACAGGGAAGCGCTCGAAGCCGCGGAGATCGTCAATTTCAGCACCCCGGAGGAGATGGTTTTCGCCGCCGGCCAGCCCACGCAGGAACAGATTCAGACCCTGGCCGACGCCGGCGTCCGGCATGTCATCAGCTTGCGCACCGATGGCGAAATCGACTGGGATGAATCGAGCTTCGTCAGCGCCGCCGGCATGGAGTTCCATTCCATTCCCGTGGCCGGAGCCGCCGGCGTGACGAGCGAGAACGCCCAGACGCTCGATCAGTTGCTCGCGCAACTCTACGGCCAGCCCGTGCTTCTGCATTGCGGCAGCAGCAACCGGGTCGGCGCCTTGCGCGCCATGACCGCCCGTGAAGGCGGGGCGAGTCTCGATGACGCCCTCGCCGAAGGCCGACGCTGGGGCATGACGCGCATGGAAGAAGCCGTGCGCGAAATCCTGCAATAAGGCCTAGAACAAAGACGGAACTGAAACCATGACCACCGCAACCGAAGCCATCAACGGCCGGACCGGAGACTTCAACCGGCCCGCCATGCTGCTGGCCGCCGCCGGCGCGGCCGGCATCTGCATCTACCTGGCCGCTTTCCACGGCTGGCGGCAGGCCGCCTTGTTCGCGGTAGGTTTCGGCGCGGGCATAGCCCTGTATCACGCCGCCTTCGGCTTTACCGCGGCCTGGCGCGAAGTCGCCAGTAGCGGACGCAGCGCGGGACTGCGCGCACAGATGATCATGATGGCGGCGACGGTGCTCGTGTTCACGCCCCTGATCGCCCAGGGCGAAATCGGCGGCATGGCCTTGCGCGGCAATGTTTCGCCGCTGAACCTCGCCGTGATCTGCGGCGCTTTCATGTTCGGTCTCGGCATGCAACTCGGCGGCGGCTGCGCCTCGGGCGCCTTGTTCACCGCCGGCGGCGGCAATGCGCGCATGCTCATCACGCTGGCGGCCTTCATCGTCGGTTCGGTGATCGGCACCTGGCATTGGTCGTTGTGGCAGGACGTACCCGGCTTCGAACCGGTCTCGCTGTCCGGCAGTTTCGGCGTCGGCGGCGGCATCCTGTTCAGCATGTTGCTGTTCGGCGCCGTATGGCTGATCGCCGCGCGTTACGAAAGATCACGGCATGGCGCCATCGAACGCGAATGGCGGCCGACATCCTCCCGCGCCTGGCTCACCGGTCCCTGGCCGCTACTGGCGGGGGCGCTGGCCCTGGCGCTGGTCAATATCGCCACCTTGCTGCTGGCGGGAAGGCCCTGGGGCGTAACGTCGGCCTTCGCCCTTTGGGGGGCGAAACTGGCTACGCCCCTGGGTGTCGACGTCACCCAGTGGGCCTATTGGCAAAGACCGAATCTGCAGGCCGCGCTGGAGGCCAATGTCTTCAACGACGTCACCTCGGTGATGAATTTCGGCATCATGCTCGGCGCGCTGATCGCAGCCTCCCTGGCGCACAAGTTCGCGCCTTCGTTCAGGATCCCCACGCGTTCGGTGCTGGCCGCGGTGATCGGCGGACTGATGCTCGGCTATGGCGCCCGCATCGCTTTCGGCTGCAACATCGGCGCGTATTTCAGCGGCATCTCCTCGACAAGCATGCATGGCTGGCTCTGGTTCGCAGCGGCATTCGCCGGCAGCATACTCGGCACCCGGATGCGGCCGCTGTTCGGACTGCGCTGACGCCTGGCGCGCGCCGCGTGCAGCATGAACGCAAAGCCCCCCGCCGACCCCGCCATCGAAAGGACGAGACGTTGCGTGCGCGGTGCGCTTTTGCCTTTGCTACTTCTCCTCACGGCTGTTGTTTCTTCCGGCGTGCAGGCACAGGTATACCCTCACTACTGTCCGGTTAACTGAAGCTTTTTGTCACGCAACCTGATGATTGTACGATACTTTTCGGCGGATTTTGGTGGTGCCGAGGCCGCGCTTCCGGGCGACTTTCCGGGAATACGTTCCCGGAGGCCGCATCGTGTACGCAGGCAAAACCCTTTTCGCGCAGTTGATGGATTTTCTTCCCTGGACCACCTTCTCCCGCATCGTCGAACGGTACGGCGGCAACCACCGGGTCCGCACGCTTCCCTGCACCGATCACTTCCGCGCGATGGCCTTCGCCCAACTGACGTACCGCGAAAGCCTGCGCGATATCGAGGCCGTGCTCTCGGCGCAGTCGGCCAAGCTGTACCACATGGGCATCCGCGGCCCGGTTCGGCGCTCCACCCTGGCCGACGCCAACGAACGCCGGGACTGGCGCATCTTCGCCGAGTTCGCGCAGCGGCTGATCGGGCAGGCCCGGGAGTTGTATGCCGAAGAGGACCTGGGGCTGGACCTGTCGAACACGGTGTACGCGCTCGATTCCACGACCGTCGATCTTTGCCTGTCGCTGTTTCCCTGGGCGCCGTTCCGCACGACCAAGGCCGCGGTGAAGATGCATACGCTGTTGGACCTGCGCGGCAACATCCCAAGCTTCATCCACGTTTCCGACGGCAAGCTGCACGACGTCAACGCGCTCGACCTGCTGCTGCCGGAACCGGCGGCGATTTACGTGATGGACCGCGACTATCTCGATTACGGGCGGCTCTTCGCGCTGGACCGCGCCGGCGCGTTCTTCGTCACCCGGGCCAAGGCGGACGCCGACCTGCGCCGGGTGTACTCGGCGCCGAACGACCGGCCGCGGGGGATCGAACTGTTCTTCAAGTGGATCAAGCAGCATCTGCGCATCAAGAAGTTCTACGGCACTTCCGTCAACGCCGTGAAGACGCAGATCTGGGTCGCCGTGACCGTGTATGTGCTGGTGGCCATCGTCAGGAAACGCCTCGAACTCGACGCTTCGCTCTACACTTTGCTACAGATATTTTCCGTCACACTGTTCGAGAAAACCCTGTTAAACAGGAACTTTCCGGAAGCCAGCCGTGCCACGGAAAACGACATGGACGCCAAGCAGTTGAAATTATTCGAGTTTTAACCGGACAGTAGTGAGCTAATCTTTGTAATTTCCTTTCCGTGTCGTCGCCAGTGGGCTCCGCGCCTTCGGCCTCTCGTCCATGTCGCGGCCCTTCAAATGAGGCCGCTGCGCCAGATGATGAAGGGCACGGCCGATTTCATTAGCGGCCAGGGTCTCGCCCTCGAACGCTCGCCTGCGAATTTCTTATGGCTGGAAACTCGTCACCCGGTTTCAGTCGTGCGAACCCTTGAACGGCAGGCGGTCGGCCGGAAGGACAACATCGGCAAGTTGGCGGCCGCGGCGGAGTCGCGACTGACGACGGTTCCGGTTCAGCGGTACGCCCTTTGGGTCGCGGGCCTCGGGAAAAATCCGCATGCCAAGGCGGCGAATCCGCCCGGTGGCTTGGTTGACGTCGTGTTCGATTGCGGCGAACCCGATTGGGGTCGCGCCGATGTCCAGACCGAAATCGAGCGGCATGCGCGAGAAACGTTTTCAGGTTCGCTGGCAGGCGACCCTGCATCTTTGGCGCGTGCCTGCGTTGCGGTCATAGACGTTGAACTCGTTCAACTCATTTCCGTATAGGTGCATACTGAGGGCGGGTGCCCCATCTGTGGCCACACCCGTTTCATGGATGTGATCGGGCTGCGGCACGAAAGTCGAAACCGCGCCCGGCGGCAACAGAACCAGTCCGCCGGGACTCAGCTGGATGCCTTCATCGCGGTCCTGCTCGGGACGGTCGTCGACGCGCATGAAGGACTGTTCTTGGAGAACGCCCTCGACCACGCCCACGACACCCCAGGTGCCGTGATCGTGGATCGGGGTCCACTGTCCCGGCGCCCAGACCAGGGTGAAAAGGGACAACACGCCGCTGTCGTCGGAAAAGATCAGATTGCGGGCGTAATGATCGGGGTCCCCGCGCAGATGGGCGGGTTTCAGGAAACGATCCGCAGATTGGACGAGCGAGCGCATGTGAGGCGCCAGCCGGCGCACGATCTGACACGGCGCGGAGGATTCGGCCACGACGGTCTCGCAGACCCTTCGGAACGTCTCAAGGCTTAAATGCATACGCGTTGGCTCTGATCGTATGCGGGTTGCCGCTCCGAATCGGTCCGGGCTGCGACTAAAACCCAATCGCATATCATTATACTTATTGGGTATAAGGAAGCGCAACGCTCGCTCAGAGCTCGCTCAGAGTTCTCCGTGACGCTCAACAGGAACTCGGCGATCTTGAGCGTGGCGGGCGAGCGCGGCGCGCAATTCGCGGTTCCGCAACTCGATTCGGACGTCCATGCGTCAATCCCCCAGAAGCAGCAGCTTGCGGCGGGCCTCGATCCGGCGCTGGCGCTCCAGGCGTTCGGCTTTCGCCGCGAGGCGCCTGACCGCCCGCTGGTCGGCGTAGTACTGCCTGCGGTCCTGCCAGCGGCGCAGGCAGTGCGGATGCGCGCCCCGGATCGGCAGCAGCCCGGAAGCCCGGATGTGCGCCCTGAGCGCGGTTCTACGGTTACTCATTGGCAAAACTCCGCAACCCTGCCCGCAGCTCTTCCGCGCTCTCGCGCCAATCGCCGAAAATAAGCGTGCACCACTCACCGATTTGTACCCGATCCGTCATGAGGATTTACCCGTTATCGAATTGGTACAATTGATCCCGCGCCGCCGGGGCGTGGAAATCCAGCGAGGGCGGCCGGAAGATCTTGCGATCTGATGTCCGCACGCTTGGGGGAACCGCAAGCACTCCCCTTCCTGGACGGCGGCGCGACCACCAATCATCATCGATTCCCACTCTCCTTCGTTATCGCCGGCGCCGGTTGCGCACCCTGATCTGGCCGATGCGGATCAGCCCGCCGCTGTGCTCGTACAGCAGCCCGGGCACGCTGTAGCCGAAGAAGACGCCGTAATGCATGCGGTCGACGACGGTTTTCCAGCGCAGGTTGCAAACGCGTCGATGGGTCTTTCCACGCCGACGGCCATCTACCAGGCGCGTTTCGCCAAGTACCTGGAAAATCGCGGCCTGAAACCGAAGCTCGGCGGCAAGGTCTGGTGCTTCATCGGCGACGGCTACGGCCTGTGCGAAACCCGGGCAGACCTGCGCAACTGGTTCGAAGTCAGCGCCGACTACTACATCTGCCACGCCGCCCTGGTCGGCCTGTTCCGGGCAGGAAAGATCGATGCAGCGGAACTGGCGGCAAAAGCCGCGGAACTCGACATGGACCCAGACAAGATGGACGCCGCCGAGCGCTGAATTCGAATAACGCCTAGTGCGTCATGGAGTACATCAGGTAGTTAATGCCCAGCCGGTAGGCTGAATTTGCGTAGCGGGTCGGGTAGGCCGGGTGGTAGGTATGTTCCCATCCGTCGCCCATGTCGGAATTCCAGTTGATCAGCACCATGATGCGGCCGGCGTCGTCGAGAATCGCGTGATTGCTCGCGTGGTCGATGCCGCGTTCGCCGAACTCGTCGGTGCGATATAGCGCCGGGATCATCTGCGGCCCGTCAATGTCGTAGTAGACGCGGAAGATCTCGTGATCGGGCGGCAGTTCGGTGATTTCGCGGTCGGGAAACACCCGGCCAAAGGCAGCCTGGAAATTGTCCCACTCGTTCTGGCCCCAGAAATCGTCGATCAGCAGAAAGCCGCCGCGAAGCAGGTATTCGCGCAGATTCTCGATCTCCGACGGGCTCAGGATAATGCCGCCGTTCTGCCCCACTTCGAGCATGTAGAGAAAGGGATAGTCGAAAATCCTCTCGTCATTGAGCCGCAGCACGATTGGATTGCTCATGACGCGGATATTGGTCAGGCGCGAGACGCCGCGCAGGAAATTCTCGTCCGCGTCGGGAAAGTCGATCGCCCAGGCGCCATAGCCGAATCCGCGGCCATAGTAAGTGTCGAACTGCACGCGCACGAAATTGAATTCGCCGGCATCGTCGTAATCGATTTCCATACTTTGGCCGGAAGCACCGCCGCAAAGAGCGAACACTAATGCGAATGGAAGCAGTCTACGCATTGAAACTTCACCTGGAAAGGCGCTCAAGTGTGTCCGCATTCGGCTCCGCTTGCAACTGTGTTGCACACTCAGGTTCGACCAGTCATTCGACCGGCGCGAAAAGCGCCTGGATATCCGTATCGGACAGCCCTAGCGGCCCACCGCCGGCGCCCTCGAACAGCGCGTCCGCCAGCGCCTGTTTTCTGGCCTGCATTCCTTGAATGGCGGCTTCCACCGTGCCTTCCGCAATCAGTTTGTGGACGAACACCGGCTTGTCCTGACCGATCCGGTGAGCCCTGTCCATCGCCTGGCGTTCGACCGCCGGATTCCACCATGGATCGTACAGCAGCACGGTGTCCGCGGCGGTCAGGTTGAGTCCGGTTCCTCCCGCCTTGAGGCTGATGAGAAAGATCGGCGTATCCGTTTGCTGGAACTTTTCGATTTGCCGGTCGCGATTCCTGGTTCCGCCGGTTAGCATGGCGTAGCCCCAGTCTCGTTCGCGGACATCCTGTTCGATCAGCTTCAGCATCTCGACGAACTGCGAGAAAACCAGCACCTTGCGCCCCTCGGCGATGAGTTCCTCCAGCAATTCTAGCAGCCGCGAACGCTTGGCGCTTTCCTTCACCTTGCGCGCGGCGCCGAGTTTGACCAGCGCCGGGTCGCAGCAGACCTGACGCATTTTCAGCAGCGCGTCGAGAATCGTGATGCGCGAACCGTCGAGGCCCTTGTTTCTGATCGCCTCCGTCACGCGCCTGTCCATCGCGACGCGCAAGGTCTCGTACAGCCCGCGCTGATCGCCCGCGAGCGGAACGAATTCGTCCATTTCGGTCTTGGGCGGCAGGTCGGCGGCGACCTCCTCCTTGGTGCGGCGCAACAGGAAGGGTTGAACGCGGGTGGAAAGCAAGCGCTGTTTTTCCCGGTCGCCGTGTTTTTCTATGGGGGTGCGGAAAGATTTGCCGAATTGGGCGCGGTTGCCGAGGAGGCCGGGGACGAGCCAATCGAACAGGGACCACAATTCGGCAAGATTGTTCTCCATCGGCGTTCCCGTCAGCGCGATTCGCTGGCGCGCCTTGATTTCGCGAATGCGTTTGGAAGTCTCCGCGGCGGGATTCTTGACCGCCTGGGCTTCGTCCAGAACGGCGAACTCCCACTCCCGAGCGAACAGCGTCTCATGGTCCCGGCGCACCAGCGGGTAAGTCGTCAGGACCAGATGATGGTCGGCGATGGCGTCGAACCGCTGTCCGCGTTCGGGGCCGTGGAGGATCAGCAACTTGAGTTGCGGCGCGAAGCGCGCCGCCTCGCGCCGCCAGTTTCCGACCAGGCTCGTGGGCACGACCAGCAGACTGGGGCGGTCGCAGCGTTGCGCCAGGTGACGTTCCGCCAGCAGCGCGAGCGCCTGGACGGTTTTCCCCAGCCCCATGTCGTCGGCGAGCGCGCCGCCGAATCCGGTGTCCGCCAATGCGCTGAGCCAGCCGTAGCCCGCTTTCTGGTACGGACGCAATTCCGCTTTCAGCGCCAAAGGCGGTTCGACTTCGGCCGCCAGCGTCAAGGCGCGCAGCCGATTGCCGAGTTCGAGTAGTTCGGCGCCGCCTTTCCAAGGTACGCCGCAACCTTCGAGCGCCTCTGCCAGCGCCGCCGCACGTCCCGCTTCCGCCCGATGGAATTCCGTCAGCCCGTGGGTTTCCAGAAAGGCCTGAACGATGGGAAGCAGCCGCCCGCCTTCGATGGCGACCAGCCTGCCGTCGTCCAATTGAGGATAGAAATTCATCTTCCGGACGTAGCTGGCGAGATCGAATCCGGCGGCGAACGCGCCGTCTTCGCCGACCGGCAACTGTTCGATCAGATCGAGTATCGTCGGCAGCAGATCGAGTTGCCCGCCGTCCACAATGACGTTGAGCGAGAAGGAAAACCAGTCGATGCCGGAATCCGAAACCCGCGCCTCGAATTCCACCGGTCCATCGTGGAAACGAAAAGGCCAGCTATCGTCAATGCGTATCCGCCAGCCCTGGCCGCGCAAAACCGGCAACGCGTTAATAGCGAAATCTAATCCGGCGCCGAGCGCTTCGTCCGGATCTACATGCCGCCTGTCGGCGCCGGAAAACAGATAGTCGCCGGGTTTCACGTCCTCTCCTTCGAGCGCTCCGTCCGCCTGCGGACTGCTGATTTTCCAAGCGCCGTGGTTTTCGATTTCCGCGAGTTGACCCAGGGCCCGCGTCTCCGCGGCTGAGCATCGGCGGAAGACCAGCAACTCTTCACCCTTTCGCAATACCGGGTCTTCGCGCTGCGTAACGGAAACTTCGCAGTCTTGGTAGTGGAACAACGGCCTGGCTATCGGCAGCAACAACTCTCGCCCGTTCCGCCAGCCCCCCAAACCGTGCCAGGTCGATTTACGGAACTTGCGGCCGGCAAGCAGCAGAGCCGGAACCGGCGCCGAGTTCCTTTCGCGCACACGGACGCCGATCGGAGGCGGCAAGGCTGGAACTTTGGCGGCCAGACGTTCGGATACGCTTCGCACGGCCTGGGGCGGAATTTCCGGCGCGTTCGCGGCATGGGCGGCTGCCTGGGGCGCGAGTCCGGTTTCCACGGGTCCGCAAGCGCCGGTTTTCCGGTCGAGCCAGAGCGGAGGCGCGAACGGCAGCACTTCCATCGTCGCGCCTTCTTCTACAAGTACAAGCCGCTGACCGGCATTCTCTTCCAGGCGCCATTCGAAACGGCCCTTGCGGGGAGAGTCCCAACGCAATTCGGGGCCGTCGAGTTTTCGGCCCCGCGCCCGGCCCGTGGCGATTACTTCGCGCAGCAGACCGAAAAGATCATCGCCCACCGGCCAGTCGTAGCGAAGCGGCAAGGGCCTGACGCGAAGGGCGGACAGTTTCTGCAAAATGCCCAGATCGTCCAGCGTAAGAAACTTCGGGGGATTGGCCGGAGTTGTCACATCGAAGTAGGTCTGCGGGTTCG
Source organism: Gammaproteobacteria bacterium (assembly GCA_009844085.1). Lineage (GTDB taxonomy): Bacteria > Pseudomonadota > Gammaproteobacteria > Pseudomonadales > Pseudohongiellaceae > UBA9145. The sequence continues at coordinate 9,078 of VYCF01000052.1, forward strand.
CGCCAAATCCGCCGCTTTTCAGCAGCCGCGCCTTGACCGGTTCGATCAGTGCGCCTGCGTTCGCATCGGCTCGAAAGACGTAAAAGAGCTTTTCGGCGGACGATTTTTCTCCGATCCGCCGCCGCGGCCCGTTCGCTTTGGTGAGTTGATCCAACCAATCGTCCACTCTGGCCGGCGGCGACGAAAAGTCAGGTCCGGCAAGGCTGTGCCCCGGTTCCGGCGCGGCTGCGAACCGTTCCAGCGCGGTTAGCATCACCGCGGTCACGTGTTTGCAGTTGTAACTGACCGGGCAGGAACAATTGCCGCTGATATCGATCAGCGAGCCGTCATGGCCCAATTCAAGGCTGATGTGCTGGGCGTATCTCCAGCCTTTCGACCCCGATACGACGCCCGTCAGTTCGGTAGGGCTGATTGCGCGGACGGCCGCAACCTTGCCCAGCTCGAAATACCTGGCGCCGCGCGAGAAATCCGGCTCCCCGATGAGTATCCGCAGGTCTTCTTCGTTCATTCGCTGGGCGCTCGATCCGACAGCCGTAATTGCGCCGAATCGACACCCTCGCGCAATTCCAGAATACTGTCTGGCTCCGACATGAACCAGGCGAAGGAATTCCAGGCAAGTTCGCTTACCGAGGCTTTGAAGGCGGAATCGTCGCGGTCGGCGTAGGCTGTTACGAACGCCACTTGGTTCGGATTGAATCTAGCATCTGTAGCGATTGCCATCAGCGCCTCTTTTCTTGGCTCGCTTACCGGTCCTGCCGTGGCCACGACTTCGACGAACACGACCAATGGTTCGGATGGGCCTAGGTCAACCAGGATGAGGTCTGGGAGGTTTCGATCGGGTTGAATTGTCAGTCCGATTGCCTGCGCCAGTTGGTCGTCGCGCGCTACAACCTGGTTACGGCTTTCGCTCAACCAGATGACGCCCGGGTTTTTCAGAAATCGTGGCGCGAACTCTTCCACAACGGCCTTGGAGATAACGGAACTCGGACCCGGTTCCATTTGGCGTGTCTCCTTGTTGGGGAAAGTGACCAGCACTTTTCCTCCAACGGCCACGGCCCCTCTGCGCATGATTTCCACACGCGCCAGTGCTCCCGGAGACAAGCATGCTTCCTGCCACCGTTCTATTGCTGCTGCTAATTCTGTTTCGGTTAACTTCGGCTCGAACAAGTTCGCGAAATCTTCGGACAATGCGTATCGTGGCAGCGGTGACGTTGTCGGCAGCCCAGTTCGCTCGATTACGGCTCCGGTTCGTACAAGCCCGTCGCGAAGCGTCTCGTCACGGATAGGCTCGCGTGTGTTCGCCGCATACCAGCGGCCCGCGATGTCGTCTTTCCTGGAGCGCATCGACTGTTCACGCCAATCGTCTCTGCTTAGGTCACTCTCCAATGCTGCTTGCTTATCGGACATTCTGGTGACTTGATCCGGCCTCAACCAGAAATCCAGATAATCTATCGCCCCGATGTAAAGCATGACGAAGATGGTTCTCGCCGCCATCTCTCGCGTCACGTAATTCCGATTGGTTGTGCCTTCGGGAAATATGTCCTGGAGCCTTCGATGAATTTCGGCAACGGGGAGTAGCGGCGGCAGACTCATCAATTGGATCCGTTTCCGTACAGGCGCTCCACCATGCGCTCCAGTTTCTTGCGCTTTGCCCGCTCGCTGACCAGTTTGTCCAGTTCCTCCAAGTCATCGGGAGGCGGCAAGGGCAGCGCGCTCAATTCATAGGCGGAAACTGCAACGCTGCCGTTGATGCATCTGAAAACCTGATCGACCACGTCACTGTTCAATAGCGCGGTCAAAGTCGCCGGCGCTACCTTTGGTGTGCCGTTCAGCGGTTTGATCATGTTCAGGTGATTCTCGATCACTACCGCGCCATGCTTCTTGATGAAATCCGCCGGCAACTCAGCTGCGATCAGTCGGCGGTTTTGTTCCTTCGCCGTGGTTCGTTGCAGCAAGACGCACGGGAACTCGGTTACGACCCAGCGTTCATCGTCCTTCGGTTCGAAATAGGGCTTGTGATTGCGCTTTTCGGCCCGGAACGAAAACTCGCCGTCAGGGCGAACCGACTCTGCCCAAACCAGTGGATAGCGTCCCTTCGCGGGCCTGTCCTTCAATCCGGGTTTGTGGCGATTCCACACCAGCGGACCGGTGCTTACCTTGTAACCGTAATCGGCCAATCGATAGGGAAGACTGCCAACCTGGCCTACCAATCCGCGCTGAGTTGGCGTTCGCGGCATCAGCCACGGCTGTCTTGGATCCTTCGGCAATTTGAAAGCGCCGGCGCTGGTCCGAGCTATACCGCCGTTCTGTCGTTGCGAAATGAAACTGACTTTACCGGCGCCTGAAGAGTCGCCGCGTTTGTAGGTCGCCAACAGAGTTTCCTGAAGAACGCCGTTGAATACACCCTTTCGCTCCTCAATGAACTCAATTCGTTTCGGTGGCGCTTCCCGACAGAGTAGACCGCGTAGCGCCTTGAAGTACTCGCCCGCAAGAAAGCTCGTCGGTGTGACGTATGCAATGACTCCATCTTGCTTGGCGAGCCGCAGAGCCTGGTCGGTGAAGACCCCATAGAGATTCGCGTGGCCGAACAGACTTCGGCGGAACTTGTCGCGCAGACGTGGCGGTAAGCCAATGCGTCCATATGGTGGATTGCCGACTACGAGATCAAACCCCTCCCCTTCCGGATTCTGCTCAAGACTGTCGCACAAACGCACAACCTGCCCCAACCGTTTTTCGGCCTCGTGGCATAGATCGCTCAGAGTCACTTCAAGGAGCACTTGCGACATCCAGGCGGAAAACGGATCTATTTCGAATCCGCACAGCCTTTGCTCGATACTTTGCAAGGCTTCTCTAGCGTCACAGTCTTTCAGACAGGCGGCCATGCGTCTCGCCACCGGCGAAAGAAAGGCGCCGCCGCCGCAGGCAGGATCGAGAACTCGCGCCGATCGCCACTCGATTCCGGATTCGGCCGCCATGTCCAACAGTCTTTCGCAGAGCGCGGGAGGCGTGTAGTAAGCGCCCGCCTTGGCCCTTAACGTGTTCGGCATCATTGCCGTATAGAGTACGCCCAAGGCGTATCCTGCCCGCATCTGGTCCAGCTTTGCCGCGGCAACTCCAATGCTCGACGCCAGCAACTCGGCCTCCATCGACAATTGTGGGAGTTCAACATCGGTCGGCGGGTCAGGCAGATTCCAATTCCAGCGCAAACCGGCGTCGACTTCGCGCCAATAAGCGGATACGGCCGCAAAAACCATCGCCCGCGCGAAACTCAACCGGTCATCCGGCTGTGACGCAGACACCAACTGGCGGGCTTTCAAGTAACCCGAATCTATCAGCGATTGTGACGATGCTTTGAGCATTGTGTCCTATTCGGCCAAATGTGAATCAACCCTGACCAGCCGTTTCCGGCCTCTCGGGAGCGAGTATCAGCGGAAGCTGCAACTCGTCTTGTTCGAAGCGCTCCAGAAACTCGACCATCGCCTTGCGTCCGAGCCAGGCCAGCGATACGCGATGCTTCTGTGAAATCGCGGTAAGCTCCCTGTATTCGGCTTCTTCCAGGTTGACGGTTACGCGATAGTTGGCGGCCATGGGTCACCTCACTGTCGTTAGTCCGCACCCTCTGCAGCAGACTGCTTCAATATGCGTCAAAGCATGCCCCGGCCAGTGGGGTTCGTCAAGTTTTCGCCGAAGCAACTATCGCAATTGCGCGCAATAGTCCTGTTCTTCCACCGCGGGCGTGAACCAGAGATAGTCGTGTTCGGGGATGCCGCCGAAACGTTCCAGGTAGCTTACCGGCACGATTTCGCCGGGATCGACTTCCAGGAAGGCGAGCGAGACGATTTCCTCGCGGCTGGCGCCCGCGTCGAGCGCGAGCAGGAAATTGGGCACGCCCAGATCCTGGCGCGCGTGATAATTGCCGGCGAACAACAGCGCCGCTCCGTCTTCGTCCGACAATGAACGCAAGGCCTCGGCCATAACCAGATCGCGCGTCTGCTGCACGCGCACCATCGCCGGAAACTGGCTTTCGGGCAGCAACCCGCAATGACTCTCGTCGATATCGGCAAAAAGCTTTTCCATAGCCGCCTGATCGAAAACATTTTCAGGCAACAGCGGACCGTCTCCCTGGTAAATGTCCATCACCGCGTTTTCGTCGATATTGGCCGCGGCCACCGGCAGTCCGGCGTCGAGACTCGAGCGCAGCAGCGGCGAATAGAACTCCCATTCCCAGCCCTCGTCCCATTCGAGCCAGGCCCGAAGTTCTTCTTCGGAGGCAAAATTCCGGCCGGCGATGCCTTCGAGCTTCGGCGCCCGGGAAGCGTCGATCATCTCGAACGCCACTCCCGAAAGCGCATTCGCCGAGATCAGCGATTCGAGCACCGACAATTGCAGGCGATGGTGATCGGCATTGTCGTGCTTCTCGCCGAGCAGCAGAAAGCGCGCCTCGCGCAGGCCGGCGAGCAGTTCTTCGGGCGTAACGAACTTTTGCAGGCGGCCGTCCCAGATACGTCCCACGAGCGCATGATCGCCATGCAGGGGCGAGACCCAGGCATCGGGCCGGGGATCAAGAAAGTACGGCGGCTGCGCCATGCACGCAGATGGCAGCAATGCAGCCAGGATCAGCAACAGGGTTCTAATTCGCGCCTCCCATCATCAGCCATTGCTCGTAGATTTCATCGCTCCAGAACTCCTGGAACCAGGCGATAACCGCGAGTTTCTCATCATCGCGAAGCAATTGCCCGAACCCGGGCATCTGCCCGCCGAGCGATTCTCCGCCCATATCGATCACCTGCAATAATACCGAAATCGGATGATGCCACGTATGGGCCGAGCCGTTCAGGGGCGGCGGCGGAAACGAGCCGTCCGGCAACCGCGCACGCCAGTCGTCGGCAGTGCCTTGCGCGGCGTCGCCATGGCACTCCGCGCAATGCCTGGCAAACACCGCCGAGCCGGCCGCGGCCAGTTCCGCCGTGTACCAGCGCCCGGTTTCGGAGTCGATCCGGTCGAGCGGGACGTTGGAGTCGCCGCAGGCGGCAAACAGCGCCAGCGCAACCGCCGCCGAACGCCGCGCCAATCCAATTCGGAACAAGCGGAAACGAATGCCATCGGCTTGAAAACGAAATAAGACCATCTCGACAATCACCGCTGTCCGCGTCCGAGCATACTAACATCAACTCGTCGCCGGGCATTCGATGCATGGGACGCGAACCAGCTTCTCCCGGTAACTCGGCTGGCGATTGCCTGAAGCCGGACCGGGCCGCT
>VYCF01000040.1 GCA_009844085.1 Gammaproteobacteria bacterium
CCGCTGCCTGGAGGCCCGGGCTCTGGAGGACGCGCTTTCGCGGTGAGAGCGGCGCGGCCCCATTGGATGCGATGCGTTGCGCGAGCCGGGGATTCGGTTTAGGCTGGCCCGCTCGACTGAACGAAGGAAAGGATTCGAACGATCATGCGACGCAGACAGGTTTTTCATATGTTAGGCGCAGCTTTCGCCGCTTCCGCTCTCGGCGGGTCCAATGCATTTGCCCAGGGCCGCCGGGTTGACAGCGTCGGCTTGCAGCTCTACACCTTGCGCAACGAGATGGCCGAAGACTTTGACGGCACGCTGGCCAGGGTCGCCGAACTGGGCTATCGCGAAATGGAGTTCGCCGGCTACTATGGCCGCAGCGCGAGCGAAGTGCGTCAGGCGCTGGCCGACAACGGACTTGTCTCGCCGGCCTCTCATATCCAGTTGAACGCGATTCGCGAGAACCTGGCGCAGGAAATCGAATTCGCCGCGGAACTCGGACAGCGCTTCCTCGTGGTGCCGAGCCTGCCAGGCGACGAACGCAGCCTCGACGACTACCGCCGCCATGCCGAAACCCTGAACGGCGCCGGCGAGGAATGCTCGCGCGCCGGGCTGAAGATGGGCTACCACAATCACGGCTTTGAGTTTGAACCCACCGACGGACAGATACCGTACGAAATTCTGCTGGCGAACACCGACCCAGACCTCGTGGACATGGAACTGGATCTGTTCTGGATTGTCGACGCCGGCGCGGATCCGCTTGAATACTTCTCGGCCCACCCCGGCCGATTCAGCATGTTGCACGTTAAGGACCGCGCCGCCGACGGCGCCATGGTCGACGTCGGCAGCGGCGCGATCGACTTCGCCGGCATATTCGCGCATGCCGAAACCGCCGGCTTCCGGCATTATTTCGTCGAACACGACAACCCCGGCGACGGTTTTACTTCGGTCGCCAACAGCATCAGCCACTTGCGCGAATTGCAATTCTGACTCTGGAGAAATGCTCATGAAAACCCGGCGCGAATTCTTGCGCGAACTGATCATCTCGGTTGGGGGCGTGTCCGCATTGTCGGCTTGCGGCGATGCGCCGGCCTTCGTCGCCACCATGGCCGGCGAACCCGGCCGCTTCTACACTGCGGAAGAGATGGAATTGGTATCGCGCCTGTCTGAGCTCATCATTCCCCACACCGAAACTCCAGGCGCACTTGACGTCAACGTCTCTGGCTATATGGACGGACTGATGACCGACTGGGCCAGCGAGGAGACGCGCACCGCGCATCGTCAGGCGCTGGCGGAGATCGAACGCCGTCTTTCGGCCGACGGTAGTTTTTTGGCGCTCGATGAAGTGGCGGCCGAGCAAGTTCTCGCCGATCTCGACCGGTCCGCTTTCGCGGAAGCCGCGGACGAACTCGGCGGCTATCGCAGCTTCAAGGGCTATGTCACCCGTTCCTATTTCGCCACCGAAGGCGGAGCGCGTGAGGAACAGCAATGGGTGGCGGTTCCCGGCCGCTGGGACCCGGACGTGCTCGTAACCGACCGGCAAGGAGTCTGACCATGGCTGAAGCTACTGAATTCGATGCGATCGTAGTCGGCTCGGGCATGAGCGGCGGCATGTCCGCCAAGGAATTGTGCGAGCGGGGTCTGAGAGTGCTCGTGCTCGAGCGAGGCCCGGAAATCGTTCCCGAGCGGGACTACACCGACAATCTCGCCCCCTGGGAAAGCCCCAATTTCGACAACATTGCCGAAGATGAAGTCAAAGATCGCTATTTCCGGCAACACCCCGGCGCACCGTACGCGGTAAAGGAGTCGAACAAGGATTTCTGGGTCCGTGACGACATCCACGACTATGTGGAGGCCGAAGGCACGCGTTACGAATGGTTGCGCGGCTACCACACCGCCGGCCGTTCGATCATGTGGAGCCGCCAGACCTATCGTCTGGGGCCACAGGATTTCGAGGAAAACCTGCGCGAAGGCGTAGCGGTTGACTGGCCGGTACGCTATGAAGACATAGCTCCCTGGTACGAGAAGGTTGAGACTTTCGTCGGCATCGCCGGCAGCGAAGAGGGATTGAGTCAATTGCCGGACAGCGTGTTTCAGCCGGCCTTCGAGCTGACCGAAGCGGAGAAAGCCTTCAAGCGCGGAGTGGAAACCGCCTTTCCCGGCCGCAATGTGATTCCTGCGCGCGTTGCCCACCTCACCGACGCCACGGAAGAGCAACGCTCGCTGGGGCGCTCGAATTGCCAGCTTCGCAACCGCTGCCATCACGGCTGCGTATTTCGGGCCTATTTCTCCTCGCTTAACGCGACGCTGCCGGCGGCGGAACGCACCGGCAATCTGACCATGGCGCACAACGCCATCGTGCAATCGCTGGAATACGACCCCGGAACCAATCTCGTCTCCGGAGTGCGCATAGTCGATGCGGAAACCGGCGAGACCCGAACCTACACCAGCAGGATCGTGTTCCTGAACGCTTCCGCCATCGCCTCGGCGATGATCCTGCTGCAATCGACATCGGAAAGTTTCCCCAACGGACTGGCCAACCGTTCCGACCAGGTCGGCCGCAACCTGATGGACCATGTCAGCGGCGCCGGCGCGGCCGGCATCATGCGCGGCTTCGACGACCGCAAGGTTTTCGGCCGCCGTCCGGGCGGAATCTATATTCCGCGCTACGCCAACGTCACCGAGAACGACAAACCGTATTCGCGCGGTTTTGGCTACCAGGGCGGCGCAAGCCCGCTCGGGCACGCCAACGGACAGATTCCGGGCATCGGCCGCGAGTTCAAGGAGTCCCATCGCCGCCCCGGTCCATGGCGCATTTCCATCGGCGCCTTCGGCGAACAATTGCCGAACCCGGACAACCGGGTGACATTGCATCCGACGCGCCGCGACCGCTGGGGTAATCCGCTTGCGCTGTTCGAAGTGCGTTACAGCCGCAACGAGGAAATCATGCTCGAAGAGGCGCGCACCGACGCCATCGCCATGCTGGAAGCGGCCGGTTGCGAGCAGATCACGTCGTCGCCAGTGAACCTCACCAATCCCGGCAATCGCATCCACGAAATGGGCAGCGCGCGCATGGGCCGCGACCCTGCGGATTCGGTGCTTAACGGCTGGTGCCAGGCCCACGACGTGCCCAATCTGTTCATTACCGACGGGGCCTTCATGACCTCGTCGGCATGCCAGAACCCGTCCCTGACCTACATGGCCTTCAGCGCCCGAGCCGCAAACTATGCCGCCGACCTGCTGGCGGAGGGAAGTATCTAGAAACGTCGGATTATTCGGACAGCGGAAGCACGTCGATACGGCGGAACTGGGTGGGGTGACTTTCGGCCTGAATGGCGATCAATCCTTCTGCCAGCGCCACGGGCGCACCGTTGTTGAGCAGACGCTGCGCGTCCAGGTCGGTTGCGTCGAGTTGCAGGCCTCCGTATTCGAACACGATCTCGCCGTTTACCGTGTGACGCACGAACTCATTGCCGCGGATCTCGACTTCAAGCGTCACCCATTGGTCGCCATGGAAGGTGTCCGAACTTGAATTCGTGCAATGCCGGGTAATCAGCAGGCCTTCCAGGCGAAAGTGCGTTCCCGGCGTACAGATGTTTGCGGTAGGCCGCTCGTCCGCGCCGTTACCGCCCAACAACTGCACTTCCACCGACGCCGGGAATTCCTGATCGAGCGTCATGGATTCCGGCGTCTGGCTATGCAGCATCATGCCGTTGTTGCGGAAGGCCCAGTTCCATTGCGGCGCGTCGATCACCTGCTCGCCGACGAAACGGTATTCCACCCGCAGCAGGTAGTGCGAGAGCGACCGTTCATGGAACAGGTGGCCGAATTCTCCATTGAAATCGGTCCAGTTGTCGTAGGAAACGGTTAGCAATCCGTCTTCGACGCGAAAGGTGTCGAGATAATTATCGCCGGCAGGGTAGCCGGTGAACTTCGGCGTCCAGCCGTCCAGGTTCTCGCCATTGAACAGGCTGATCCACTGTTCCGGTTCCGGCGAGCAGGAAGCGGCGAGCAACAGTGGCGCAAGCAGCAGAGCGCGGGCTTGAGAAGTCATTCTTTTCATTGCACCGCGTTAATCGTGCGATTGAAGTCGAGCCGCATATCGAGTTCGCTGGGGCAGCCATAGGCCGCGAAACACTCGACGTCCACGACAATCTGGAACTCGCCGTCCTGGCCTTCCACGCGGTCGACCTGGACCGCCGTACCGCTGCGGGTGCTGTCGGCATTCAAGGTGTCGATTCGCGTTTCGCTGTCGGTGCGCAAGGTAAAGTCGGCATTCGCAATCACCCAGCCCCGGGCCGCGCTCCACTTGGCCTCGCATTCCGCCTCGGAAGTACAGTAAGGAATCGTGCGCTCAACCTCCGCCAGCCGAGCCAGGTATTCCTCGGATGCGCCGCAGGAAGCCAGCATAAGTGAAGCGCCGAAAATTATCCCAATTCGCCCGCAAACGGAGAACATCGCGACTCCTCCCCGGATTCAATGAATTCTTATATCACAAAAGACGCCGCACAATACTGGCTGGCAATATAATGTCCGTAATTCCCCCTGGACAAGGAAGCGATAATGAATCTCAGAAATATCTGGCTGCTACTCGCCATCGCGGGCGCGGTCGTTCCCTGGTACTACCTCGCGGGCTTTCTGGCCGCGAATCCACTCGACATAGCCGGTATTCTCGCGGCCTCTACGGTCAACGACGTTGGCCGCGGTTTCGTCGCGGACCTGCTGATTTCCTCGCTGGTGTTCTGGGTCTACATGTTCTCGCGCCGCCCCGACGGTCCGGCCCCATGGCCGTTCATCGTCATCAACCTGTTCATCGGCCTGAGTTGCGCCCTTCCCGCCTACCTGTGGATAAACTCCGGTCGGCGAAGTCGACAAAATACGTAGCCATTGTCGTAGAAATTAGGCTATTGGCTTCTCAGGATTGATAATTCCGCAACACTACTATATTGTTGTGTTGATGCTTACATTCGACCAGCAAACCGGCTATTTGCCTCCGGGAGTCCACAATGCCCCATGGCGCGACATCCAGTTACGCTTTGCCGGGAACACGCACCGAGCGCGGCTTTTAGAAGGTTTGCAGGCTGCCTGCCGGAATTTGGCGGGGGCCGGATGCGGGAAACTTTTGCTGGATGGGAGCTTTATCACCGAGAAACAGCTTCCGAAGGACTACGACTGCGCTTGGGAAACGGCGGGAGTCGATCCGGACCTGTTGGATCCGGTTCTGCTCGATTTCAGCAACGGCCGCGCGGCCATGAAGGCGAAATACTTCGGAGACTTGTTCCCGGCATCGGCGCTGGCCGCACCCGATGTGCTCTATCGCGATTTCTTCAAAACGGACCGCAACGGGGTCGAAAAGGGCATAGTGTTGATCAACCTGGAGCACTTGCCATGATTACAAACGAAAGGCAGTACAGGATCACAAGAAAGAAGGTGGCGCAATTCGCCCGCGAGATCGAGAATTTCGATGCGGCATCCAGCGATCGTCCCGATGTCCATCCAAGGCTGCTGCGCGCCGAGCTGGACGCTATGCGAAGCCAACTTGCCGAACTGCGCGATGAACTCAGGGAATACGAGGAACTGAAGTCTACCGACCCATCCGTGATTTCCGTCGAATCGGTCGAGGGTCTTGCGGAAGGTCTGATCAAGTATCGAATTTCGTCGGGGTTGAGTCAGCGGGCGCTGGCGAAGCGCCTGGAAGTAAAGGAGCAACAAATACAGCGATACGAAGCGACGCGCTATGAGTCCGCCAGTTATCAGCGATTGTGCGAGGTCTCTCGTGCGCTGGGGATGAACTGGCGACACGCCGAAAAGCCGAAGGATGTGCGGCCGCGACATCCCGCCGCGATGATCGTGGCGGGAGTTCGCGATCAGGCAAGGCGTGATTCCGGACAATGGGTGTTCGTGGACATAGGCTTTTCGGCGGACGAACGTAGTTGCGGTATTGCGATCGGTGATTTACAGCCTCGCAATGTCCGCTATGGCGATCTGGCGCCCTGTATCGCACGCGAATTGGAATCGGATACGGCGCCATTGAACTTGCTCATTGAAGCGCCGCTCTCCGTTGCGTTCAATTCCAACGGAAATCCGACGGGCCGAAGCATAGAGAAGAGGAACGGGAAAACACGATACTGGTACACGCAGGGCGGGGCAGTCACGCTGCTGGCAACCATGCACCTTGTGCGGGACTTGTACGAAATGCGACCCTCAAGGGAAGTTCGGCTGTTCGAAGGTTTCGCGTCCTTCAAGCACAAGGGGACGCGCTCCTCCCATCAGGACGATGTTTCGAATCTGCGGCGTATTGCCTGGGGCGAACGCGACAAGGGAAGAATCGTTGAAGCGGAAGGGCTGAAAATGCGAGATGAAGACATCCTCGTTTCCTCATTCTCAATATTGGGAATGGATTTGGGGATTCCCCCGGTGGTCGTGGCCGACAGTCCTTGACTTCGATGCAATAGAGAGTTCGAACCATGCAATCAATAAGACTGGAACAAGAGCTTGCCTGCCCGGCGAGCGCTGTGTGGGAGATAGTTTCCGATGTCTGCCGCTCGGACTGGGTGCCGATGGTCGATGCCATCGCCCTGGACGGCGATGTGCGCTCATTCGAGATGGCGGGGGTCGGCTCGATTCAGGAGCGGATTCTCGAAGTCGACCACGATGCGCTTCGCCTGCGCTACAGCGCCATCAGCACGCCCGCGAACATCGAACACCACCTGGCGACGATTTGCATCGTGCCTGATGGAGATTCTTGCGTATTGCAATGGACCACGGAAATCGCGCCTGACCAATACGCCGACACCGTGCGCGGCGGCATGCAGTTGTCGATTGCCGAACTGCGAAAGGTTCTGGAGCCCTAGTCGAAGTCGTAGTCCTTCCAATACCGGATGCGGTACTTGAGCGGGTCGGCGAGGATGGTCTTTCGGGCCTCGGTTACCTCTTCAACCGTGAGCGGCTCGAAATCCTCGGGCAAGGTGTCGGCATTGAATTCGTAGAGCATCCAGTTTACGACGGCGGCCAGGTCGGCATCCGTCAAGGGCGTTTGCGACGAGCCCGGCACCTGAACCAGGTAGGGGCGCATTTCCTCGACAACCAGCATGCGTCCCAGTTCGTCGTGCAGCGTAGGCACATTGGGCGGATTGCCGATGCCCGAAGGCAGGTGGCAGCCGCTGCAGTAGAGCAGATAGTTCGTGCGCGGGCTCGCGCCGAGCGCCGCGTTGCCGGCGATCATGGCAAGTATGAGCAGGGTGGCTGAAACAACTCTCATATCTCTCATAGGCTCCGGGCCTATTGACTGGATTCTCCGAGCACCAGCGCCACGGTGCAATGGTAGCTGGTATGTTCGACGCCGAAGCACCAGAGTACCGTACTGCTGTTGCTGTTGAAATACACCGGCTTGTCGCCTTCGGTGTTGTGGCAGCCGCAACGGCCGCAGGCCGCCTTGCCGCAGCAGTCGTTATAGGAAATCAGGTATTCCCGGTCGTCGAGCGGATTGCGGCAGGTTCCGACCCAGGTGATCGGCGAAGCCTCGGACCCCGGCGGACAGGTGCGATGACTGCCGCCGCAGCAACTGCACAACATGCCGCTCAAGGCGCAGTAACGCCAATATTCGCAGGTCTGCGGGTCGCCGACTTCACGCAGGCTCGTTTCCTGGGCGAAGGCCCGGGCCACTGGCAGTAGTGGCAATGCCGCCGCGCCCGTGAGCAACAGGCCCAGCCGGGAAAGAAAGTTGCGGCGCGACAGGCGCCGCGCCAGCGCCAGGGTGGTGCGGCGAGCCTGTTCGTCTACCCAGTACCAACCGCGATCCATAATCCGATTTGCGTTCATGATGTCTTTTCCAAGGCCGAGGACTTGTATTCGTCTTGATCTTTCAGCTCATGGGGCGCATTGCGCGCCACGAACTCCTGAATGCTGGCGACTCCCGATTCCATGGATTCCAGCAGGCTTTCGAGATGTTCCCGGGAATTCACCAGGCCCTTGCTCCTGAGAATTCCGTCGTTGCCGATCAGCAGCGCGAAGGGCAGCTTGCTGACCTGGTAAGTCATTCCGAGTTGCATGGAAATGACGTAGGGGTAATCGGTGATGCGCAGATCCTTCACATAAGCCCTATGCTGCTGCAATTGCTGTTCGTTTTCGGCGCCGTCGCTGGCGAAGACAAGGGCGAGGCGGCCCTGTTCGGATTTCACCAGCGATTTCGCGGTCGGCACGAGCGATTTGCAGACCGGGCACGTCGGCGAAATGAACAGCACGAGCATGGCGCCGGGGTCCGGCTTTTCGCCGCCGATCGTGACGTTCTTGCCGTCGAGCGCGGTAATGTCCATTGCCGTGGTCAGTTCGCCGACCTTGGGTCCATTGGTAGGCAACAAGGCACCGGCCGGCGCGACGCGTTCGTGCAGAACGCCGACCTGGCGGGCGAGCGCGAGCACGAGCAGGGAAAGACCGATGACCAGTACCCACAAGACGACATTGGAAACGAGCAGCGCCTGGGTCATGTCGGGTTGCTCCCGGCCGGCGGCTTGCGCCAGGAATTGATCGCCTGGGCGTTCAGCAGCAACTGGTTCGCGCCGAGGTATAGCAGGGCCAGCACGACGCAGGCGCCGGCGAGCCCGACGTAATCGGCCAGCAAGAGTTGCCGCGGTGCGGGAGGCAGCGCTGCCGCGAGCGCCGCCGTGATCAACAAGGCATTGCGAAGCAGCAGCCGGCTGCTCAATTGCTGGCCGCTGCCGCCGGAAGCGCCGAAGCCGCAGCCGCAGTCGATATAAATTCGGCCCCGCAATAGATTCACGCCGATCGCCAACGTGTAGACGCCGAGCAGCGCGGCGGTTGCGGCCGCCGTTGCCGCGGGATTCCAGCCCAGCGCCCAGGCGATGGCCAAACCGATTTCAAGCACGGCGAACAGCCAGGCTGCCGGCGCAACAAGCGCCTCCGGCAGCAACCGGTAAGCCGCCAGAATGCCGCGAAAGCGGACAGGTTCGGTCAACTTGTGCCATGCGGCCGCCGCCAGCAACAGGGCGAAGGCCAGCGACAGCAACTTGATGACGAGCGGGTCGAGCATGAATCAGAAGTCCTCGTACATCGAAGCGCCCGGCGCATCGATCGTACGCTCGTGCCTGAATGTCAGGGCGTCAAAAATTTCTGTGCTGCCGGAGGAGGTGCCGACGATCAGTTTCGGCGAAGTCTCGTGCGTGAGCGTCAAGTGGTCCGCGGGGTCTTCGAGTTCCAGCCTGTGCACCCGCCGCTGGCTGGCCAGATCGATCACCCAGATTTCATGGCCCGGATCGTGATGCGTGTCCACCGGACCTTCGTGCATGGCCACGTAGAGCAGGTCGTTGGCGCGAAGCACGTCGAGAAACTCGAAGCCGCCGGGCCGCCAGCCGGTCTCGTCTTCGCCTACAATGCTCCAGCCTTCGCTGATATTGATTTCATCGTCATCGGTGCTGACTTCGAAGATGACGCCCGCGTGCGTGATCAGCAGCCAGCCGTCGGCGGTTCGGGCCGCGCGGTCGAAGACCGCGTCTTCCTGGACGTTGAAAAACACTTCCGAGCGGACGCGGTTTTCCTCGAAACCGCTGATGTCGAGTTGACTGAGTTGCAAGGTGCCGTCGCCACAAATCAGCAGGAAATCGTTGTCCGCCACCGGCAGGATGATTGCACAGCCTGGCGTGGACATTTCGTAGACGAACTCGCGGTCGATCACATCGACGATGGACACCGAATAGCCGGGATTCATGTTGAGCACCGCCAGATGGCGGCCATTGCCGAGCAGGCCGAGGTGGGCGCGGACGGAGAGACGCGCCATGTGGTTGGGAATCTCGATCTCGGCGACCGGGTTCAGGTTCGCATAGTCATAGATCGCCACAATATCTGTTCGGTCGCCGCGCACACTGCGCGAATAATAGGATTCCGCAGCGTAGAACTCGCCACGCGGCAGATAGGGGGCGACTGCCGGCGTGCGACTGGAAAGCGAAATCGTGCCGAACATTTCTCCGGTTTCAGCGCTGAAAATACGTGCGCCATTGCCGGACTTGATGATGAACCAGTTCGTCCCGTGTTCCGGCATGGTTTCCACGCTGATTTCCTCCGGCGGAATCTGGGCGAACGCCCCGGAAACGAAAACCAGACTGGCCACGAAAATGATGAGCCGCATAGTTGCTCCCCCTTGAAGATGTGTGCGCCCTCGACGGAAGCGCTTTCCGCTGGTGAATTTTTCCGGGCGCGGAGACTCCGGAAATTGACTAACTCTTGATACTACTTTGCGCCGGCAAATGCAATCAGGGTGGGTCCCCGCGACGGTACTTCCCGATCAGGCTCCAGAGGATCGCCATCGTTTCCACATCGGGCTCCCCGGAAATGTCGTCGGGGCGAAACCGCAATTGCATCGCGCGCACGGCGAAACGCGTCAGCTTGTCGAATTCGCCCGTGGGCTCCACGAAATAGCCGAGCCTCAACAAGGCGGCTTGCAGCCGCTCGACGTCCGGTGGCTGACTTTCGAATTCCGACTCGTAACGGGCTTTCGTTTCCTCGTCATACCAGGCGCCGATGCCTTCGTCATACAGTCTTTTCCAGGGAAACAGCGGGCCCGGGTCCGACCGGCGCTCGGTCGCGATATCGGAGTGGGCGAGATAATCCAGCGGGTCGATGTCGGGATAACGTTGCTGAATTCCCCGCAGCAATTCGATCGTCATCTCAATCTGCGCTTCTTCGAACGGCAGAAATTCGCATTGCAGCGAGTCGATGTCCGTTTCCGGCGTAGTTTCGCAATCGAACTCATTGACGATCTCGATTCCTATGGAGCGGTCGTTGAGCGCCGTTTCTCCCGCCCAGTAACTGGCGCCCGCGTGCCATGCCCGCTCTTCCTCTTCGACGAACTGGTGCAGGAGCAACCGCCTGCGGTTGTAGCTCGGATCGTTCTCGGCGGGGATCAGGTAATGCGAACTTACCGGAGGGGTGTCGTTGCGTCGCGTGAGCAGTCTGACGGATTCGGCGAAATTCTCCGATGTAGCGTGAATCACCACGTAGTCGATGCGGCTGTTCCGGTTGGTCGATTCGATGAATACGACATCCGAACAGGCCGCCAGCAACAACGGTGGAATCAGCAATTGCGCAATTCTCATCAGCCTCATGCCTCGTTCTTGTCAGCGCTTTCGCGGGGCTGTAATTGTGACAGTCTGGCCCGCAAGGTCAACGCATGGCGCTTGCTTTCGGACGATGACGGTTTGCCCTATCATCGGGGCCGGTTCAAGGTGCCCGCGGGAGGCATGCCGCTTGAATTCCGAAAACCTGCTCGTCACGGCGGCAAGCTGCGTGTTTTTTATGGCGCTGGTAGCCTGGATATCGTATCGCCAGACCCGAGGCCAGACCCGCACCCGGGACGGTTACTTCCTCGCCGGCCGCGGTCTCGGCGCTACCTTCATTGCCGGTTCGCTCTTGCTCACCAACCTGTCGGCTGAACAATTGATCGGCCTGAACGGATCCGCTTACGGTTTCAACCTGAGCAGCATGGCCTGGGAAGTGACGGCCGCGCTGGCGACCGTATGCATGGCGTTCTTCTTTCTGCCGCGCTATCTGTCGGGGGCGTTTTCCACGTTGCCGCAATTTCTCGCCGATCGTTTCGACGACAGCGTGCGCCGGATGTCGGTCATCCTGTTCATGGTCGGTTACGCACTGATAACGATTCCCGGCGTGCTCTATTCGGGCTCGATCGCGGTTCTGCAATTTTTCGATGTGCCGCAATTGCTCGGCGTCGGCCAGTTTCCCGCCCTGGTCTACACCATCGTGCTGATTGGCGTACTCGGTTCGGTTTACGCTATTTTCGGCGGACTCAGGGCGGTCGCGGTTTCCGACACGATCAATGGCATCGGCCTGCTGATTGTCGGTCTCGCGATTCCCCTGCTGGCGCTGGCGAAGCTGGGTTCGGGCAGCATCAACGAAGGACTGACGATCCTCGTCACTACCGAATCGCACAAGTTGAACGCCATCGGCTCGCCGGACGACCCGACGCCGTTCGCAACCGTTTTTACCGGCATGATTTTCGCCAACCTGTTTTACTGGTGCACCAATCAATACGTCATCCAGCGAACTCTGGGAGCGCGCAATCTGGCCGAAGGGCAGAAAGGAGTGCTGTTCTCCGGATTCTTCAAGGTACTCGTACCGATAATGATGATGATTCCAGGCGTCATCGCCTTCCATTTGTATGGCGATGGGCTGGATTCCATCGATACGGCTTATCCGCGCCTTATCCGCGAGGTGCTGCCCGTCTACGCGGCCGGATTCTTTCTCGCCGTGCTGCTCGGCGCGGTGTTCAGTTCCTTCAATTCGCTGCTCAACAGCGCCGCCACCCTGTTTTGCCTCGACGTCTGGGGGCCCTTGCAAAAGCGAGAACTCGACGACGAGGAGATGTTGCGCGTCGCCAAGCGCGCCGGTGTCTGCATCGCCCTGGTTTCCTTCATGATCGCGCCGATGCTGCAGTTCGCGCCGGAAGGACTCTGGCAGATCATTCGCATCTTTACCGGCTTCTACAATATCCCGGTGGTCGCCATCGTCATGGTGGGGCTGTTCACCCGCCGCACACCGGCGCTCGGACCGAAGATCGTCATCATCTTCCACATCGTCGCCTACGGGTTGTTGCAGTTCGTCATCGACACGGGCATACATTTCCTGCACCTGTACGCGATCCTGTTTGCGATCGAGATCCTGATCATGCTGGCGGTCGGCTGGATCCGGCCCCGGGAACAGGAATGGACCTTCCGCCGCCGAGAACTTGTCGATCTGACGCCCTGGCGCTTCGCCATTCCCTGCGCGGTGACATTGCTGTCCTGCGTAGTTGCGCTTTACCTGCTATTTTCGCCGGTTGGACTGGTGGATGGCGTCAGCGCGGCATTCTGGCCCTTGCTCGGATTGCTGGCGCTCGGCAATCTGATCGTCTGGCTGTGGCGGCCGGGGGTTTCCGCCGCGGCCTTGCTGCCCGATTGGCAGAACTGAGAGGAAGAAGATGGAATCATCGATCGAACTGGCGGACGGCGCGTCCATGCCCAGGGTGGGCCTGGGATTGTGGAAGATCGCCAGGGACAGGACGGCCGGGCTCGTGCTCGATGCGATCGAGGCCGGTTACCGGCATCTCGACAGCGCCGCCGACTATGGCAACGAAGCCGAAACCGGCGAGGGAATCCGCCAGGCGCTGGCGGCGGGGCATTGCCGGCGCGAGGACCTGTGGGTCACTTCCAAGTTGTGGAACACCTACCATCACCCCGACCATGTGCGCCCCGCCTGTGAAAGAACCCTCTCCGACCTGGGCCTGGATTACCTCGATCTCTACCTGGTGCATTTCCCGATTTCGCTGCGCTATGTCGATTTCGCCGAACGTTATCCGCCGGAATGGTTTTTCGATCCCGTTGCAAGGCAACCGGTCATGGAAATCGCTCCTGTGCCCTTGTCGGACACCTGGGGCGCGATGGAGGAACTCGTTGAACAAGGTCTGGTCAAGCGGATCGGCGTATGCAATTACACGAGTGGACTGTTGCACGATCTGTTTGCCTATGAGCGCATCAGGCCCGTGGTCCTGCAGATCGAATCCCATCCCCGGCTGACGCAGGAAGCCTTGCTGCGTCTCGCGCGGCAATACGGTCTGGCGGTTACCGCTTTCTCTCCGCTTGGCGCCGCGTCGTATGTCGAACTCGAGATGGCCGGGGATTCGGATTCGGTGTTGACCGAACCGGCTGTGGCCGAGGCGGCGGCGAGGCTCAATCGCAGCCCGGCCCAGATCGTGTTGCGCTGGGGTTTGCAGCGGGGAACCGCCGTCATTCCCAAGACCTCGCGCAAGGAACGGCTGCGCGAAAATCTGGCGCTGTTCGACTTCAGCCTGAATGAGATGGAAATGGCCGGCATCAGCGCCCTGAACCGAAATCGCCGCTTCAATGACCCGGGTATCTTCTGCGAAGCGGCTTTCAATACCTTCTATCCGATTTATGATTGAGACCCATGAATTCCCCATTTCCCGCAATCACTGAGCCGGACCGGCAGGACGGAGAGACTCCGTTCCCGTTGATCCATGCGTTCCCCCAAACCCCGGGCGCCCCC
>VYCF01000058.1 GCA_009844085.1 Gammaproteobacteria bacterium
CGGCTCGGCTCGGCTCGGCTCGGCTCGGCTCGGCTCGGCTCGGCTCGGCTCGGCTTTATTCTGCGGGAAACCGCCGATTGTCAAGTCGAAATCCGAAACTTCGGCGGGCGCACAGCCCGCCAGTTCAAACTTACCCATATTCATGACTCCTGAACTTCCACATCCCGGCATTACGAAGATCCGAGCCGGAAAAAGTAATCCCCTTCTTGGGTTCTTGGTTGCATGGCATGCTAAAGGATAATTCGTGGGTAGCGCAAGGCACACCTACAGCGCGGCCAGCAGGCCGAGGTAGAAGCCGAGTTCACTGAATTGCTGGGTCGCCCCGAGGCAGTCCCCAATATAGCCGCGCAATCTGCGTTCGTAAAGTAGCCGGCTGGCGCCGTGGCCCAGCAGCAGGCCGGCGATTCCGGCAATCAGCGCGCTTGCGGGGATGGCTGTCAGGGTGAGGGCAAACACCGCCGCGACGGTCAACACGGACTTGATCATGCCGGCGGTATCGATACCCCTTGCCGTCGGCTTCGTATCCGTCTCGCTTCCCGCATAGGAACTGGTCGCCACCACGCAGACGGCCGAAAACCGGCTGCAGCAATGCGCCGCGAGCAGGCTCATGGGCAGCAATTCGCCGGTCAGCGCCAGCAACGCGGCAGCCTTGACGCCCAATGCCGAGATCAGCGCCACGGCGCCATACGCGCCGATGCGGCTATCCCGCATGATGGAGAGGCTCGCGGCGGCGTCCCTGCCGCCGAGTCCGTCCATGGTATCGGCGAGACCGTCTTCGTGAAAGGCGCCGGTCAGCAGGAGGCCGGCGAGCATGGACAGCAGCACCGCGATCGATGCCGGGAAGACCAGTAACGCGCCCCACCAGACCGCCGCCGTAAACAACCCGACGCCGGCGCCGGCAAAGGCGTAGTAGCCGATCGCGTTCTTTTGCCGCTCTTCGCTGAATGCAAGCGATGCCGGAATCGGCACGCGAGTGAGCATCTGGACCGCGAACAGCAAGGCGGCGAGTTCTTCGCCCGATTTTTTGCGCAGTGAATTCATGTCAACTTGCCGCTCACGCCCGCTTCCTCGAACGAGGCCATGCCGGTGAGAATTGCCGCCGCGGCGCGCAGCAGCGGCCAGGCGAGCAGGGCGCCGGTGCCCTCGCCGAGACGCAGGCCGAGTTGCAACAGCGGTTCCGCCTGCAAGGCGTCGAGCATCGAGGCATGACCCGGCTCGGCCCCTATATGGGAGAACACGAGCCGGGAACGGCAGCCGGGGTCGAGTTGCAAGGCGGCAAGCGCGGCGGCGGTGGCGATGAATCCGTCGACGAGGACGATGCGGCGGGACTCCGCCGCGCCAAGCATGGCGCCGGCCAACATGGCGATTTCGAAGCCGCCGTATTCCGCGAGCGCATCAGTCGGTTCGAGTTTACCAGCCGTACGCGCTGCGGCCCGCGAAAGAACCTTCCGCTTGCGTTCGACGCCGCCGGCATCGAGGCCCGCCCCCGGACCGGTCAATTCCGCAAGCGGCAATCCCAGCAACTTGTGCGCGAGCATGGTTGCCGAAGAACTGTTGGCTATGCCCATCTCGCCGAGGCAAAGCGCGTTGCAATCGACCTCACGGCCCAGTTCCCGGCCGCGTTCCAGCGCTGTTTCGCATTGCTCCATCGACATCGCCGGCCCGTCGGCAAAATTCCGGGTTCCCGGCCCGATGCGCCGGTCGAGCAGCAGCGGGTGCGCCAGCGGTTCGCGCATGCCGGCATCGACCAGAGTGACAGGCACGTCGAGGGTCTGGGCAAATGCCGTGGCGGCCGCGCCGCCGTCGAGGAAATTGCGCGCCATCTGCATCGTGACCGCTTGTGGGAACGCGGATACGCCGGCTTCGGCGATGCCATGATCGGCGATGAAGATTATCAGCGCGGCCCGATCCATGACCGGCTCGACCGTACCCTGCGATGTCGCGATCTGCGCGGCCAGATCCTCGAGCCTTCCGAGCGAACCCGGAGGCTTGGTCTTGCCGTCGATCAGGCGCTGGACCTGATGCGGGAAAGACGGGTCACCGGACATGCTCAGAACTGCATGACAAAAGTCATGCTCGTTTCGGTGTCGGTTTTCTTGCGGCCCGCGGGCACCTGGGTCTGATGTTTCAGGTTTACGGAAAAGCGCAAGAGCAGGTTTTCGACGATCTGCGTTTCGATACTGCTGCGGGCGCGAAAGATGCTCGTTTCCTCGCCGGCTTCGGTGCTGAACTCCTGCAGAAAGGCCGCGGAATCGGACAAGTCCCAGTTGAAATCCGCCGCCAGGCGGAACATGGCTTCGTCGAAATCCTCGTCGATAGTGCTTGAACGGCGATAGCCGCCCCCGATATTCACCGTCAGGCCCATGTCCTCGCGGTCCGTGAGCAGATTGCGGCCGTAGTTGAGCGAAATGTCGGACTGGCCCTCGTAGCCGCTGAAGCGGTCGTCGTCGTGGGCGAGCCGCGTCAGCACGAAGCTTTCCTCGTTGATGTTGTAGTTGGCCTCGGAGACGTAGTAAACCCGCTGCGCCGCGAGTTCGTTCTCCTTGGAGGAACGGAAACCGTCGATGGTCAGGCCGAGATCCCAACCGTCCAGCGCGTAATTGACGGCGCCTCTGAACTGAATATTCTCGTCGTTCGTATTTCCGGACGTATAGATGGCGCCCAACTCGATTTCGCTGTTCAGCGGGCTTTCTTCGTCTTCTTCCGCGGCGAGCAGGGCCGGGCTGAGCAGAAGCATGAGGACGAGCGGGGGAATAGAGACTGATCTAGGCAAGTCGGGGCTCCATGACGTAAAGTAGGCGGGATTTTACAAGTCCTGCCCGCGATTCGCCATTTGTGGGATTTCGCCGGCGCCGGAACCGGTGGCGAGTTAATTCAACGGGTGGACTTGCCGACTAAACGTAAATGAAAACGCTTTTCCTTTTGCGGCACGCGAAGTCGAGCTGGGACTATCCGAAGTTGCGCGATTTCGAGCGGCCCCTCGCGCCCCGCGGCGACCGTGAGGTTCCGATCATGGGCAAGCGCTTTCTCGGACGCGAATCCAGCGTCGATTGCATCATCTCCAGCCCAGCCGTGCGCGCCCGCTCGACCGCGAAACTGATGGCCGAAGCCATCGGCTTTCCCATCGATGAAGTCGTCAGCAACCCCGACCTCTATTTCTGCGGCACTTCCATGTATCTGAAAGCCGCCAGCCTGGTCGAAGACAACTTTGACTCGGTCATGCTCGTCGGCCATAACCCGACGATTACCGACTTCGCGAACGAAATGGCGAATGCCGACATCGCCAACATCCCCACTTGCGGCCTGGTCGAACTCTCGCTTCCCATCGACCGCTGGTCCGAGATCAAACGCGGAGACTCGACCCTGATGGAATTCGATTTTCCGAAGAACGAGGATTGAAGAGTTGGCGGGAGTCCGTCGTTGTCAGACTGCCCAGCCTGCGGAAAGTACTTCCGCCTGCTCAAGAACAGTAGTCGTCGCTTTTTCCTGCTTGTCGGGGGGATATCCGTACCTGCGCAAGGTGCGCCTTACGAGACGGCGAAGGTTTGTCCGCACATTTTCACGCATGGTCCAGTCGATGCTGACGTTATTGCGTACGGTTTCAACCAGCTCACGGGCGATATCGCTTAGCGTATCGTCGCCGAGTACCTTGACCGCACTGTCGTTAGTCTTCAGCGCGTCGTAGAAGGCGAGTTCGTCTTCGGACAGACCGAGCGCTTCACCTCGGGCATTGGCCTCTCTCATCTCACGGGCGAGTTGGATCAGTTCTTCGATCACTTGTGCAGCCTCGATTGCCCGATTCTGGTAGCGGAGAAGGGTCTTCTCCAGCATCTCGGAGAAGGACCGCGCCTGCACTACATTCTTCTTCTTGCGCTGGGCCAATTCTCCCTTGAGCAGTTTTTGCAGGAGTTCCACGGCAAGATTGCGCTTCTTCATGCCGCGCACTTCGGCAAGAAACCGATCCGAGAGAATGGAGATGTCGGGTTTTTCGAGTCCGGCCGCGGCAAATGTATCTACCACGCCTTCCGGAGCGACCGCATTCGAAACGATCTGGCGAATTGCGTGATCGAGTTCTTCTTCAGGCCGCGAATCGACAGCAGCACGTTTGACGAGAGCGGACTGCACCATCTGGAAGAAAGCCACTTCGTCTCGAATGCGAATTGCCTCGTCATGAGGCACAGCGAGCGCAAAGGCTTTTGAAAGTTCACGAACAGCGCCGACAAAACAGTCCTTTCCGTCCTCAAGAGCGAGAATGTGTTCCTGCGCCGCTGGCAGCACGGTCAGCCATTCCTTTGGCGGCCGATTTCTCCAGGCGGTGTCGTCAAAGCCATGGAACAGGTCGCGGCAAATCTCGTATTTCTCCAGCATTACCGCAACTGCCTCGGACTGATTCAGAGCCGTCTGACCAGTACCGCCACTTTCCGTGTAAGTCGCTAATGCATGTTTCAATTCCTGAGCGAGGCCAAGATAATCCACGACAAGTCCGCCCGGCTTGTCCTTAAATACTCGATTCACCCGGGCAATTGCCTGCATGAGTCCATGGCCGCGCATGGGCTTGTCGACGTACATGGTGTGCAGGCAGGGCGCATCGAAGCCAGTCAGCCACATATCGCGCACGAGGACTACCTGTAGCGGATCTTTCGAGTCTCGGAACCGATTTGCCAAGGCTTCCCGGCGAGCCTTGTTTCGAATATGGGGCTGCCAGTCGGTCGGGTCGGTGGCCGAGCCGGTCATGACGACCTTGATTCGGCCCTTGTTGTCGTCCTGGTGTTCCCATTTTGGGCATAGCCGAGTGATCTCGCGATAGAGGTCTATACAAATGCGCCGGCTCATGCAGACGATCATTGCCTTGCCGTCCATCGCCTCCGTCCTTTGGGCAAAGTGTTCCACGATGTCCGTGGCGACGAGACTCAAACGCTTGTCCGAGCCTACGATGGCTTCCAATTGCGCCCATCGCGTTTTCAGCTTCTCCTTGCGATAAATTTCTTCCCCTTCGGTAGCTTCTTCAAAGCCTGGATCGATTTGAGGCCGTTCAGTTTCGTCGAGAGACAGCTTCGCTAACCGGCTTTCGTAGTAGATCGGAACCGTGGCGGCGTCCTCGACTGCGCGCTGGATGTCGTAAACGCTGATGTAATCGCCAAAGACCGAGCGCGTGTTGGCGTCTTCAAGTTCAATCGGAGTGCCGGTGAATCCGACGAATGAAGCCTTGGGCAAGGCGTCGCGCATGTGTCGGGCAAACCCGTCGATAAAATCGTACTGGCTGCGATGCGCCTCATCGGCGACGACTACGATGTTTCTACGGTCTGAAAGAGTTGGATGGCGGTCTCCGCGTTGCTCGGGAAAGAACTTCTGAATGGTGGTAAACACTACACCGCCAGACTCTACGGCAAGTTTAGCGCGCAAGTCCGCTCGATTTTCAGCCTGTACGGGAGGCTGACGCAGCAGATCCCGGCATAGTGAAAAGGTTCCGAAAAGCTGATCGTCGAGATCGTTGCGGTCGGTGAGAACTACGACGGTGGGATTACCCATCGCGCTTTCACGAATGATTCGCCCGGCATAAAAGGCCATGGTCAGACTCTTCCCCGAGCCTTGGGTGTGCCAGACAACGCCAATCCTTCGATCACCTATATCGCCACCAGGCTTGCGTCCCGATTCATAGCGGCCCCGTTCTTCCTCGCTGTCTTTTGAATCTTGCAACTCTGCTGCCCGGAGAGTTTCCCGCACTGCGGTCTCCACCGCGTGGAACTGGTGATAGCCGGCCATTTTCTTGACCAGACCACCGTTGTCTTCGAACACGATGAAATCGCGCACAAGCGAAAGAAATCGGCGCTTGTCGCAAACGCCTTCGATCATTACCTGCAACTGGAGCAGATTTTCGCCCTCCATTGTTTCGCCCGAAATCGTTCGCCACGGCTTGAACCACTCACGTCCAGCGGTAAGGGTGCCGATCCGTGCTTCCGTGGCGTCCGAGATCATCAGGAATGCGTTCATGGAGAACAACGTTGGCAACTCAGCCTTGTAGGTTTGTAACTGCCGCCATGCTTTCCAGATCGTGGCGTCTTCGTCGGCGGGATTTTTCAGTTCGATCAGGCCAAGCGGCAGGCCATTGACGAAAAGCACGACATCGGGCCGGCGTTCATGCTTGTTTTCGACGACCGTGAACTGATTCACCGCGAGCCAATCGTTTAGCTCCGGATTCTCGAAATCGATCACTTGGGCCTGCGCTCCTCGAATCGTCCCATTTTCATCGCGGTACTCAACAGTGATGTCATTCACGAGCATGCGATGAAAGGATCGATTGCGTGCTTCAAGCGACGCGCCTTCGGGTCGTAATAACTTGCGGAAGGCGTCGTCAAGGGCAGAGGAGGGGAGGTTTACGTTCAGTCTGGCTAATGTATCGCGCAGGCGTTGCTCAAGAACGACTTGGGTGTAGTCTGGCCGTTCCGCATCCAGCGTATCCGGCGCGATGTCTGGCCCATGTGTAATGCACCAGCCAATCAGTTTAAGCCAGTCGAGGGCCAGTTCCTCGATGTGGGATTCGTAGACTTGAGTCACGTTGTAACTCGGTTAATTGGAGAATTGTTCAATCCGATTCATCGAAAAAGTTTGCGGACTTGGCGACTTCCACGATTGCATCGAGAATCTCACTGATCTCAGGGTCGATTTCGTCGTTCGGGACAAAATCGGCCAGTTCGTGGAAACTTCGTTTTAGCATCAAGTTCGGAACGCCGATCTTCTTGAAATAGGATTCGAATAGCGGCGACAAAAAATCGTCGCTTACCTTGATGTCGTCATTCCACGGCGATCCTTTGCCCAGGGTTTGCAAAGCGCTGCTTACTTCCAAAATCGACTCGCGCATTGCCGCTCTGCGCCGGTCGGCCTCGGACGACGCGAAAAGCGGCATGCCCTGGAATTCTTCCGGGGAACTGGCGGCAAAGGCTTCAAGCGTCCTTTCCGAGCAAAGATAACTTTCGATCTCGCGACGGTTCCAGATGAGATGCTTGAGGTAAGGATTTTCGGCTGGTTCGTTTTCCAGGCGATCGAAAAGCGCTACGCCTTTCAATTCGGGCAACGCTTCCCTGATGCCATGGAAATGGTTTTCCGCCAGCACCGGCTGATTTCTGACGTAGTGCACGAAGGGTCTTTCGAGTGCGCGGACGGCGCTCAAGTCTCCCGACCGCCGAGCGAAGGCTTGCAGTATCGCCAAATCCGTCGAACCTTCAAGGTAGAGCACCCAACCTGTGATTTCCGCCTGATAGTAGTGATCGTATCCGATTTCGGCCAAGGCCTTTCGCAACTGACTGCTGCGGCCTCCTAGCTGATGCGGCTTGCCGACGAAGGCCACCACAATGTCTCGGCCGGCAGCCTCGTTCAGCAGTACTTCCGAATGGCTCGCGGCGATGATTTGGCTGCCGCTCTCCTGGGCGGCTTCGCTGATCAGGTGGTAAATCTGGCGTTGCCTGAGAATCTCAAGGTGGGCGTCGGGTTCGTCCAGCAAGATCACCGAACCGGGGTTGGCGCGCGTATAGGCGAGAATAAGCAGAGTCTGTTGCAAGCCGCGGCCGCTTGAAGACAAGTCAAGCGTGGCGCCCCGCTCGCGATAACTTAAAGTGATTTCTCCTCTGGCCTCAACGTATCGAGGTTCGTCCAGGCTCGCTCCGAACAAGCTTTCGATTTTGCGCACCAGCAAATCCCATTGTTCGGGACTCTGTTCCAGTATGCTGTAACACAGGTTGCGCAACACTTCGGCGGTTCGGCCTTCGCCGACGCGCACATTCACGGCGCCCTGGTCCAGCCGGGTCTCGGTGGCGGCAAGGCCGGACATCGGCGGAAGAAAGGCAATGCGTACCGATCCCGCTTCAGGCGGGACGGGCATTCGTTCGGGGTGCTTGTCGCCATCCAGCCTTAGAGGCCGGCAATAAAACGATTCGGCATTGGCGAAATCGAACTCCAGGCCGCACTCCCAGCGCTTGTCGTTGTTGACGCCCTCTACGACAAGGTCTATTCGCACGTTACTTGTTTGCGTGCGCCCCTTGACATTCCGCACGTTGCGGACGTGCAGACCCCGCCACAAGTGGTTGGCGCTGGGGTGGGGAACAGAGAAAAGATCCCGGCGGTTGACCGTAACGCCAGGCCGCTTTTCGGGCGCGGTTTTTTCGGCGTGCTTCTCGTTCCAACGCTTCAGGCCGATGTCCCAGAGCGCCAGTGCCTGCATGGCCGAAGTCTTGCCGGAGTTGTTCGGGCCGATGAAAACGACCGGGTTGCCCAACTCGACTTCCACTTCGTCGAAGCGCTTGAAGTTGCGGATGGTTAGCTTGGTGAGCATGGCGCATTTCGGTATCGGAACGTTGGGGATGTTAAGCAAAGAGCAATATGCATGTCACCTTTACAAGCGCTTATTGGAATAAATTACGTGGCCTCCGCAGCTGGACATTCCGCTCCGGGCACACGGAGTTCGCCGGAGAAGAGTCTTGGAAGCAGCAGATCGCGGGATTGAGCCAGCATATGGTTATTCCTCTTGTTGGATTCCATTTGGTTGATTATCGGTGAGACCAACTCCGAAAACCTGGTCGCCACGGCATCGTCGGGCACGACAATCTGTGTCGCGCCGACGACTTCGGGGCGTACCGCAGGATACGCGGCCCCATCAGCGAGAATGGCGAGGCGCTCAATGTTTTCCGGCGCCGTGGCAGAGAGAAGTACAAGCGGGGTGTATCGGGAATGGCGGGGGCGAAGAACCGCAAATCCCGTGCTGCCCGTAAGGCCTGCAGAGCTTACGAATGAATAGGATCCGTTGGCGGGGCGGACTAACCCAACGATCGTATCGCCGGGCCGAAGAATCCGCTTCGCCCGGCTCGGCGCTTCCTCCCAGAGAAATCGCTGCGTGGCTTCGATTGCGCCCCATTTTGTGCTTGCAAGATCTACATACTCGACTTCGTGTGGAGCGTTTTTTTTCGACCAAGACTCAGGATTCACTTTGGCTAGTTCTGTGAGGGAGACAACTCTCCACCCCATCGGCTTATTCTCATTGTCAAGCGTGTCAGGGAAAAGCTTCCAGAGTTCTTGGGGGAGGTACGGGTCGCGGCCCTCGGCTTTGGCGCGGGTGGGGCCGAAATCGACGAACCAGTCCTTGAAGATTGCTCGCGCCATCACCTCCAATGTCTCGTTGATGCACCGGTTTAACTCAATCCTGTCATCTAGCGCGCCGAGTATGAGTGTGATCGCACGCTGCTCAACGAGGGGCGGGGCTGCGGCTTCAATTCGCTCTAGATCGCGCTTCGTGACATGACCC
Source organism: Gammaproteobacteria bacterium (assembly GCA_009844085.1). Lineage (GTDB taxonomy): Bacteria > Pseudomonadota > Gammaproteobacteria > Pseudomonadales > Pseudohongiellaceae > UBA9145. The sequence goes on from VYCF01000058.1 coordinate 9,293, forward strand.
AAACCCGTAGTTTGCTTGTTTCGAGCAATCGCAATGAAATTGGGCTTCAGATGCCGTAAAAGATAGAAAAAGAACGTCGTGTCGAGGTTTTCGACCGGCGTGACACGAAAGACATGCTGGTTAAGCCATCCTTCCGGGCCACGCCACCAAAAGGCATCGATAGATGTTTCAGGTTGCCCGGACCAAGAAAAAAGGAGGTCGCCCGGGCTAACCCGCACTGATTCATCAAAAACATTATGAGTGAATTTGGTCTTTCCGGAGATTCCTCCTTTGATTTCCGCAATCTTGATGACAGGTTTTCCGGTTGGACTAAACTCGATATCTCGAAATGCCAACCCATTTTTCCATTGAGCCATATCGTAGAGCGGGATTCGTTCCCAATGAACTGGGAACTTCGGATTGTACAACCAGCTTTTTGTGCTCTCATCATGTTTGCAACCATTCGAGAAGACTATATGCTCCCGCACAATCTCGCGGCGGAATTCCTGCGGTACGTTGTCCCAGACAAAGAGATCGACCCGAAACGTCAGATCGCTTTCGTCGAATGCTTCCCGAAGATTCGATACCGCACTAGCTTGCTCGGGCGTTGTGAACACAACCATGTCGAGATCCGATTCGGGGCGCGAGGTCCAGCGGACGCGGGAGCCATACACCCAGGCTTCGGTATTCGGGAGAAATCGCACGAGCAATTTCCGAACCGTCTCCTGTTCTCGAACCGAAAGATCTATTGATCGGGTCATTGCCACGACTGGCCGGTCATTGTCTCGTAAAGTCCGACTGCATCGGCGATGAAGTTCGGCGTCAAAGTCAGACATGCTTTGGCCTTTCCACCATCATAGTCGTGCGATGTGTCGGTTCGGGCTTCCGCATAGCCGAACCATTCCTCAAGTGCGCTGGAAAGCACCTGGTTTTCACGTGCGAGACGAAACACGGGTTTGGGACTGTTGGGCGGGTCCGCGACTCCCAATTCCACGATCAAATACCGCTTCAGCACTTTCCAAAGACAATCGTAACAAGTCTCGAAACGTTGAATGACAGACTCCGCAATCCCTTCGCGGGTAATTTCCGGGAGGGATGTATCGGCGTGTCGGTGATTTTCGTGCTGTTCTTCGAGACGTTTCAGGGATAATTGAAATTTCGAGTAGTCTATCTTGTCCATTTTTCAAAAACCTCCATCACCGGGACGTGCGGCGCAGGACCAAGGCATTGACAAACTTGACGGCATCAGAGGGCGTCCCAGCCAAGTCGACCGCTTCCCCGTGCTTTCCCTGCCAAGATGACTTGCCGGTGTCGAGGCTGATTCTTGCCACCGACAGTTGTTCTGGCGACAGATCGTCGTAACCTTCTTCGTATCCGTCCACGACTACGCGGAATTCGGGCGGATAGCCTCTGAAAAGTTCAATCAGTTCGACAACGTTCATGCTCATTCGCCGTCCTCCCAATAGCCCAGCGATTTAAGATTCGCCGCAATCGCTGCGTCCAGCTTCATCCCTTCTGCCCGCTGTCCGCGCAGTTGGGCGACCAACCGTTTCATCTTGTCGTCAAACGGCTCGCCGTCATCCTCAGCCGCGGCCGCGCCGACATAGCGACCCGGTGTCAGCACATGATTGTGCCGCCCGATCTCTTCCAAAGTCACGGATTTGCAGAATCCCGGCTCGTCCACGTATTTGGCCGTGCCCCGTGTGCTGCGCCAGGCGTGATATGTGTCAGCGATTTGGGCGATGTCCTCGTCGGCAAACTCTCTGCGGGTTCGGTCAACCATGTGTCCGTGCTTGCGCGCATCGATAAAGAGCACCTCGCCGCGCCGGTCGCGCCAGCCATTGCCGGGATTCTTGTTGCGGGCGAGAAACCAGAGGCAGGCGGGAATCTGGGTCGAATAAAAAAGCTGTCCGGGCAAGGCGATCATGCAATCCACGATGTCGGCCTCGACCATGGCGCGGCGAATTGCGCCTTCGCCGGACTGCGCCGACGACATCGAGCCGTTGGCGAGCACCACGCCCGCCGTGCCGTTCGGCGCAAGATGATGATGCATATGTTGAAGCCACGCATAGTTGGCGTTGCCCTTCGGTGGTACGCCGAACTTCCAGCGCGCGTCCTCCCGCAATCGGTTGCCGCCCCAGTCAGAGATATTGAAAGGCGGATTGGCGAGAATGAAGTCCGCCCTGAGGTCCCTGTGTCGATCGTTGTGAAAAGTGTCGCCATGCGCGATCTGGGCCTCGATGCCGCGAATGGCGAGGTTCATTTTTGCAAGCCGCCAGGTCGTGTAGTTCGATTCCTGCCCGAAAATCGAGACGTCGTTGCGCGCCTTGCCGCCGTTCTCGTTCCCGCTGGCGTGCGCTTCGATAAACTCGACCGACTGCACGAACATTCCCGCCGAGCCGCAGCACGGGTCATAGACCCGGCCTTTGTAAGGTTCGATCACTTCGACGAGCAGCTTGACGACGCAGCGTGGAGTATAGAACTGGCCGCCCTTCTTGCCTTCGGCGCTGGCGAACTGGGAGAGGAAATACTCGTATACGCGCCCCAGCACGTCCCTCGAGCGGGAATCCTTATCTCCGACCCTGATGTTGCTGATCATGTCAATCAGTTGGCCCAGGCGATGCTTGTCCAATCCCTGGCGGGCGTAGTCCTTCGGCAGCACATCCTTCAGCGCTGGGTTGTCTCGTTCTAAAACTGCCATGGCGTCATCGACGAGTTGCCCGATCATCGGCTGTCTGGCCTGTCCCCTGATATGTTGCCAGCGAGCGTCGGGCGGAACCCAGAATACGTTTTTCGCCGCATACTCGTCCCGGTCTTCCGGGTCTGCGCCGTGGTCCCTTTCGGATTCGAGTTTACGGTGCAATTCTTCGAAAGCATCGGATATGTATTTCAGGAAGATCAGCCCGAGCACGACATGCTTGTATTCGGCGGCGTCCATCGTGCCGTGCAGTGCGTTTGCCATACTCCACAATTCGGCCTCGTAGCCGGTGGTCGCTCCCTGATTTTTCGGGATCTTTTCCTTGTTCGCTCGTTTGTTCATGTCTCGATGATTCCGCACGGCCCCAATTTATTATGGAGTCTGAAATTACCATAGCTTGCAGTCGTTTTACGCAGTTCAGTTCCTCATTCAGGTCGGGTAAGCCTGATTCGCGCCCAATCCCTCGAATAGCACACGTAGCGGCACAGCGAACATTCCGTCTCCGAATCCGGCGGTTATCTCGCCGTCGTAGAGCACGACTCCGGCCGCGAACCGGTTGCCGGCAGTCCTCTTCAACTTGCGCAGACCCTTGAAGTCTGATGGGTTTACCGTGGCCGAGGCCTTTACTTCTATTCCCGCGACCGTCAGCCCTCCGCGTTCGATGACGACATCGATTTCCACCTTGTCCTTGTCGCGATAGTGGTAAAAAAACAGGGGTTGTTCATGAAGGACGGATTGGCGTTTGAGTTCCTGGAATACGAAAGTTTCGAGAAACTGGCCGAAAAGCCTGGGGTCTTGCGCCAGCGTATCCGGGTTGCATCCTGTCAAGGCGCTGGCGAGACCCGTGTCGCCGACGTGCAGCTTCGCGCTCTTGATTATCCGATTCAGCCGATTGCTATGCCATGCGGGAAGCCGGTCTATCAGGAAAAGGCGTTCGAGCAATTCGACATAGGCGCCTATCGTTGTGCGGCTGAGTTGGAAGGGAGACGCCAAATCCGAGAGATTGTAGAGGCGGGCCGTTTGCGAAGCGGCCGCGCCAAGCAATCTCGGTAACGCGTCCGGAGCGCTGATCCTGGCCAAATCCCGCGCGTCGCGTTCGAGTTGCGTTTCCGCATAGTTTCGATACCAGTTGGAACGGCGGCGGGCGGTTGCGCGGGTCAGTGCTTCGGGATAGCCGCCCGCCGCGATTCGAAACGGTAAATCTTCGGCCAGACGGTTCGTCGTGGCGGTCGGGAACCTTCCCGCGAACAAGTTGTCGAGAAAGTCGGGCAAGACGCCATGAATTTCGCCTTGGGACAGCGGGTAAAGCCGAAGGATTTCCATCCTGCCGGCCAGCGAATCCGAAAGCGCCGGAATCAGCAGAACTTGGGAAGAGCCGGTGAGGAGAAACCGCCCGGGAATCCGGTTGATATCGATTTCCCGTTTCAGTGCCGTGAACAGGGCCGGAACGCGTCGCACTTCGTCGAGAATCACCCGTTCGCCCAATCCGGCCACAAAACCTGCCGGGTCGGCTATGGCGGCGGTTCGGGCGACATCTTCATCGAAACTGATATAGGCGTATCCCCTTGATTCGCCGACCAGTTGCGCCAGGGTGGTCTTGCCGCATTGCCGAGGCCCATGGATGAGCACCGCGGGCGAGTCGGCCAGCGCTTCGGTCAGCGGCGCTTCGGCGAAACGTCGATGCAGAGGTTCGGTTTCCATCGGCCAATTGTAAACTTGTTATGCGTCCAATTAAAAGTTTTGGGCCCGTCCAATTGCAAAGTTTAGATGCGTCCAATTGCAAGGTTTGAGATTGTGCGATGGCAAACTTGAGGTGCGCCCGCCTGATGTTTCCACTGTTCGCGTCCAGCGATTCCCGCTGAAAATCGTATTCCAATAGAATCAATGGGTTGCGACAA
>VYCF01000039.1 GCA_009844085.1 Gammaproteobacteria bacterium
TGAACCGCTTGCGCCCGCCGGGGATCGCAAACCCGGCGGGCGCAAGCGGCAATTCAGTCTCGCTTTCGACGGCGAAACCGCGGCGGATTCGCAGCACACACCGTTGTAAATATTTCAGACTGGTTGTATAGTCCAGTCTGAATTGATCGCAACGGGAGACAGCCATGGAAACGATCGGGGCGTTCGAAGCCAAGACACACTTACCGCGCTTGCTCGACCGCGTGGCGCGTGGGGAATCCCTGATCATTACCCGGCACGGCAAGCCGGTTGCGCGCCTGGTTCCCGTCAACGCCGACCGGAGCCGGGCAAGAGAGGCGGCCTCGCGTATCGCCGAGCGCCGCCGGCATCTCAAGCGTGCGTCTTTGGACGAACTGCTGGCTACGATTCACGAAGGGCACCGCTATTGATGTCTGTCGTCATCGATAATTCCGTATTCATGGCATGGTGCATGGGGGACGAGGATAACCTCACGGCAAACAGCGCCATGCAGCGCGCTGCCGAGGAGGGCGGCGTTGCGCCGCGTATATGGTGGTACGAATTGCGCAATGCGTTGCTGATGAACGAACGCCGCGGGCGGATTTCCGAGCAACAGGTGGCGGATACGCTGGCCGATGTCCGGGCCTTGGGCATTTCTGCGGATGACGGGCACGACGAAGCGCAAGTTCTTGATCTGGCGCGCCGGTTTGAATTGACCGTGTACGATTCGGCATACCTGGAAACGGCGCTCAGGCGCAGCCTGCCCCTGGCGACGCTGGACGAAAAGCTGCTGGCGGCGGCGGAGACATTGGGAGTGGCCATCGCGCCCGATTCCGCGTAGGCCGCCATGCGAGATTCCACCGAGACAGCCGGCCGACAATTCAGCCTCGCCATCAACGGCGAAACCGCGGCGGATTCGCAGCACACGCCGATGATTCGGCAGTACCTGCGCATCAAGGCGCAGCATCCCGATTGCCTGCTGTTCTATCGGATGGGGGATTTTTACGAACTCTTCTACGGCGACGCGCAAGTCGCCGCGGAGATTCTCGATATCGCATTGACGGCTCGCGGGAAGTCCGCCGGGTCGCCGATTCCGATGTGCGGCGTTCCCTGCCATTCCGCCGACCGCTATCTCGCGCGCCTCGTCGAAGCGGGCAAGTCCGTCGCCATTTGCGAGCAGATCGGCGATCCCGCGGCGAGCAAGGGGCCGGTGTTGCGCGAAGTCGTGCGCATCGTCACGCCGGGCACCGTCAGCGACGAGGCCCTGCTCGATGCGCGGCGGGACAATACCTTGCTGGCGATCTGCGGCAGCGGCGCCGACACGTTTGGCCTGGCCGGGATCGACGTCAGCAGCGGGCGATTCGTGTTGTCGGAAGTCGAAGGCAGGGAGGCATTGGCGAACGAACTCGAGCGATTGCGTCCCGCGGAAATCCTGTTGCCCGAGACGCTCTCGAATCTGAACGAACATCTGCGGCATCCGGCCTTGCGGCCGCGCCCCGAATGGGAGTTCGAGCTCGAAGGGGCGATTCGCGCCCTGGGGCGACAGTTCGGCGTCAGCGATCTGACCGCGTTCGATTGCGGAGACATGGAACCTGCGCTGCGGGCCGCCGGCTGCCTGATGCAATATCTGCGCGAAACCCAGCGCGCGGAACTGCCCCATGTGCAAGGCCTGCGCGTGGAGCGGCAGCGGGACAGCGTGATCATCGACGCCGTCAGCCGGCGCAATCTCGAAATCGAGGTCAATCTCGCCGGCGGCCGCGCGAACACCTTGCTGTCGGTCATGGACCGCTGTGCGACACCGATGGGTTCGAGGCTGCTTGCGCGCTGGATCAGCCGTCCGCTGCGCGACCGCAACGAGTTGCTGCATCGCCAGGACACCGTCAGCGCCTTGCGCGAGGATTATCGTTACGAGACGCTCGGGAAACTGCTGGCCGAGGCGGGAGATCTCGAACGCATCCTGGCGCGGCTCGGCCTGCGTTCGGCGCGGCCGCGCGATCTGTCGCGCCTGCAGACCGCGCTTGAATCCCTGCCGGCGCTCCAGCAGCAACTTTCGTCCTTGCAAACCGCGCATCTGCGCCATCTTTCGGCGCGCATCGGCGAGTTTCCGGCCCAGGCGGAACTGTTGAGCCGGGCGGTCAAGGAAGAACCCGCCCAGGTCATCCGCGAAGGCGGCGTCATCGCCGAGGGTTTTGACGCGGAACTCGACCGCCTCCGCAATCTGAGCAGCAATGCCGGCCAATACCTGGTTGAACTCGAACAGCGCGAGCGGCGCCAGACCGGACTGAGCACGCTCAAGGTCGGATTCAATCGGGTCCACGGTTATTACATCGAAGTCAGCAAGGGACAGTCTGTAGCGGGACTGCCCGCCGAATACATGCGCCGGCAGACGCTGAAGAACGCCGAACGTTACATTACGCCGGAACTGAAGGAATTCGAGGACCAGATTCTCAGCGCGAGAAGCAAGGCCCTGGCGCGCGAGAAGGAACTTTACGAAGCCTTGCTCGATGAACTCGCCGAATCCCTGCCGGCCCTGCTCGTCTGCGCTTCGGGCCTGGCGGAACTCGACGTGTTGAACAATTTCGCCGAACGCGCGACTAGTCTCGAATACAGCCGCCCGGTGCTGCGCGGGACGCCCGGAATCGAAATCGGCGGCGGACGCCATCCGGTGGTCGAACAGTCTACCGAACAGGAATTCGTCGCCAATGACCTGTACATGGACGACGAACGCAAGATGCTGATCGTCACCGGTCCCAACATGGGCGGCAAGTCGACTTACATGCGACAGACCGCCCTCATCGTGCTGCTCGCGCTATGCGGCAGTTGCGTACCCGCCCGGGAAGCGTCGATCGGGCCCGTGGACCGCATCTTCACGCGAATCGGCTCCGCCGACGACCTTGCCGGCGGCCGTTCGACCTTCATGGTGGAAATGGTCGAGACCGCGGCCATCCTGCATAACGCCACGCCGGAAAGCCTGGTGCTGATGGACGAGATCGGCCGCGGCACGAGCACCTTCGACGGCCTTTCCCTGGCCTGGGCTTCGGCGGTGCATATCGCCGAAAACCTGGGCGCCTTCACCCTGTTCGCCACCCACTATTTCGAATTGACGGCACTGGCAAACGAGATTCCGGGCGTCATCAACGTACATCTCGACGCTGCCGAGCACGACAACGGCATCGTCCTGTTGCACTCGGTCAAACCGGGACCGGCTAGCCGCAGCTATGGGCTGCAGGTCGCGCAACTCGCGGGAATTCCCGCCCCGGTCATCAGCCAGGCGCGGGGCAAGCTCAGGCAACTTGAAGCCGAGCGGCAAGACCCCCCTTCAGTTGCGGGGCAATCTGCTTTAGAATCTGCTGCCGAACCTGAATCGACTCCCGCCGGGCTGGATCATCCGGCTCTCGACTATCTCGAAAAGCTGGACCCGGACGCGATCACCGCAAGAGAAGCCCTGGCCATTCTCTACGAACTGAAGTCAAGACTGTCAGATTGACGGATAGGAACGACACATGACATTTGTTGTTGGCGAAAACTGCATTCGATGCAAGCACACCGATTGCGTTGAAGTCTGTCCCGTGGACTGTTTCTACGAAGGCCCCAATTTCCTGGTCATACATCCGGACGAATGTATCGACTGCGCCTTGTGCGAGCCGGAATGCCCGGTGGATGCGATCTACGCCGAAGACGAACTGCCCGAAGACCAGTTGCAATTCCTCGAACTGAACGCCGAACTGGCGGAAGAATGGCCCAACATCACCGAGAAGAAAGACCCGCTCCCCGAAGCTGAAGAATGGACCGACGTCAAGGAAAAACTTCAGTACCTGGAAAAATAAACAGACATAGTGTCCCTGTTTAGGGCAATAGAACAGTTGGGTCGACGAAGGCGCCGTCGCGCTGGACGTTGAAGTAGACCATGGGGGGGCCGGAATCGGGCGGTTCTAGTTCGACGATGGGTTGACCCGCCGTTACTCTTTCGCCCGTTTCCACGAGAACGCGCCCGGTTTGGGTGTACGCGCTGAGATAGCGGTTGTCGTGGCGGATGATTAGCAGGGAGCCTTCGTCGTCGCCGAAGGGGCGCGAATAGACGACTTCGCCGTCTCTGGCGGCTAGTACGGAATCCCCGGCATTCGCTTCGATATCGAGACGATTGTTGATGTCCGGGCGGTAGTTGGTCGTACCGCGTTCGGCGAGCGGCCATTGCCAGACGCCTGCAGACGGTCCCGAAGAAAGCGGCGGCTGTCCGCTCGTCACGGGCGCCGACGGGCGGCGGTCGATCGGGCGGCGCTGGATGCCGCCGCTCGGGGCGGCGGCGCTTGCACTGGCAGCGGTGCTTGATGGCGCCGCGGAGCCTGCCACGTCCGCGTTCAGCCTCAGTTCCTGATCGACGTAAATCGTATACGGTGGCGAGAGGTTATTCACGGCCGCAAGCTCCCTGAAATCGACACCGTACATGAAAGCGATCGCATACAAGGTGTCGCCTTCCCTGACGCGGTGAATGCCGGGCTGACCGGTGGCCGCGGAATCGCCCGTCGGCTGGAAGATAACGGGACCGCCATCCCGGACGATTTCGGGCTGCTGGTTCGGGAACGCCCTGCCCTGGTCGCGAATCGGCGCCCGCGGCGATCCGCAGGAAACCAGTACGGCAAGCAGCGCAAGCAGACCCCAACGCCAGCATGCGCCATTCGGAAAGTTTTTCATCATGTCGCCCCGGGCAGCATGTTGAATCCGGAGAGAGTCATAATCAATTATCGTCTGCCCCGCCGTTGACTGAAGGGTTTGTCGGAAACCGGGTAGTTATCTGGAACGCGCCGCCAGGGTCAGGGCCAGGCCCGCGAGCAATGCCGCGAGGCAAACCAGGGTCACGGGCTCGCTGCCGGTCAACTCCAGGTAATCGGACGGGGCGACGGGCCGATTGGCCATGAATTGCACGGCCGCGCCGCCGTCCGGGGCGGCCTGCCAGGGCCAGAGCGCCGGGATGGAGCCAGCTAGCATGCCGCAGATGAAGCCATACGCCCGCTGGCGATGCCGGCGCAGCAGCCAGGCGACGATTCTCGACATCAGTAGTACGCCGAGCACGCAGCCGGAGAGAAAAACCAGCAGCATCGGGATGTCGAAGGCGGTCAGCGCGGCAAGCATGTGCTCGTAAGCGCCGAGCAGCAGCAGGATGAAGGCACCGGAAAGTCCCGGCAGCAACATCGCACTGATCGCGATCATGCCGCAGAAGAAGAGATAGAGCGCCGCGGGCCGGGATTCGCCCGGGGAGGCCATGGAAACCAGTAGCACGAGCAGCGCCCCTCCGACAGTCGCCAGCGCGTTGCGCCGGTCGCCGAAGGCGGTTTCCCCGCGCAGCATCCAGATGGCGGCGGCAATCAGACCGATGAAAAAGGCGCGCAGCGGTTCGGGGTTGTTTTCGATCAGATACACGATCAGGTTCGCGCTGAGCAGCAGACCGCTGCCTATTCCCAGGCCGAGCAGGAGCAGGAATGTGCCGTCCACCTGCTTCCAGCATTCCTTCAGGCGGCCCTTCAGGAGCAATCGCAAGGCGCCGGCGTCGACGGCGCGAAGCGCGTAGATGATGCGGTCGTAGATGTTGGCGGCGACGGCGATGGTGCCGCCCGAGACGCCGGGAACCGAATCGCTGACGCCCATGATCGTTCCCTTGGCGTAAACCAGCAGATGTTGCAGGGCGCTGTCGGCGGATCTGCTCATCGGCAGCGGCCCGGGTTCAATTTTTCACCTGCCCCTTCAGCAGCGGCACGAATCTGACGTGATCGAGCAGCCGGGAGATGAACTGGTCCTTTTTGCGGGTAATCAGCCGGAGTTCCTGGCCGGCGGTCCCGCCTACCGGTATCACCAGCCGCCCGTTCTGGGCGAGTTGCGCGAGCAACTCATTCGGAATTCCCATCGGCGCCGCGGTTACGATGATCGCGTCATACGGGCTCTTGTCGGGATAGCCCAGGCTGCCGTCGCCGTGAATCAGGTGCACGTTCTCGATACCCAGCGTCTCCAGGTTCGCCACGGCCTTGTCGTGCAGCGGCTTGATTCGCTCGATGCTGTACACCTCTTCCGCGAGCTGGGCAATGATGGCGGTCTGATAGCCGCAGCCGGTGCCGATTTCCAGTACGCGCATCAATGGGGCGGCGTCCAGCACCGCTTCGGTCATGCGCGCGACGACGTAAGGCTGGGAGATCGTCTGCTTGTAGCCGATATTGACCGGTATGTCGTCGTAGGAAAGATGGGAAAAGGCCTCGTCGATAAAGATGTGACGCGGCGTCGCCCGCATGACGTCGAGCACGTTCGCGTTACGGATACCCTTGTCCTTGAGCTTGTCAACCAGCCGCTCCCGGGTTCTGCGGGAAGTCACTCCAATGCCGTCAAGGTTCAAGTTCGGTTTCCTGTTCGATCCCATCTGTTATGCATAATTCCCTCAGCAGACTGGTAGCGTAACATCCCCGCGCAAGCATAAAACGCAGAATCAGGCCGCTATCCGTCCAGTTCCAGTCCAGGTCCCGCAACGCGAAGCGCAACGGCCTTCGGCCGGCCTGCAGACCCTCCCGCTTCAACCAGTCGATTATGACAGTTTTTTGCCGCAGTACCGCAATTTCAATATCGGCAGCTTGCCCGCGAGTTTCATATTTCGATTGCGCCGGCGCCGCGCCCGGCAGCGGACCGGTGATATGAATATCCAGGGCGTCGAGCCGGTTTTGCAATTCATCGTCCCAGCCTTCTTCTCCCGGCAGGAACAGCCGCCCGGAGCCGTCGAGACTGAGCACGTCCCCGGATACGTACCGATTCCAGTCGCCCCGGTCAAGTCGCTCGGAAAGCGCCTGATTGAACACTGCCGCTCTGGCTGCTGAATATAGCAGCGATCGTTCGTTTCCGGACATTCCGGCGGCGTCGTCCCCGCCTTGCGCAAGGATGCGCCGTTCTACCGATTCGAGATTGCCGAACTGCCGGCCGAAGCGCTGGGGTCCGAAATAGTTGGGGACACCCATCCGCGCGAGTTTGCGCAGCCTGTGTTCCATGTCATCCCGCCCGCCGCGGAAATCGCGCAAGGTGATGACGAAACGATTCGCGCGATGGCTGCCTATGCCGATCTTGCGATGATTCCGCCGGGACTGCAGGATGCGCAGCTTTTCGTCTTCAGCCGATTGCAGACGCGTCTCTTCGCCTGCCGGCAGGCGCAGGCTGAACCATTGCCTGGTGCGGGCGCGCCTGTCTTTCATGCCGGCATAGCCGACGTCGGTCCGCTTGAGCCCGGTTGCCCCGGTCAGGCGGCTCGCCGCCTGGGTGGTTGTCAGATCTGTTTTTTCAACTTCTATGCACAGGTGTTCGCCCGCGCCGGATGGGGCGAAACCGAGTTCTTCGGTAACCTGGAAATCTTCCGTTGTCGCTTTCAGGCGCGCCGTGCCCGCCGGAGGCTCCAGCAGCCGCGCGAGTTTCGACCAGTAGCGCGCCTGCGGCCCGGCGGAAGGTTCAGACATCCGGGCCCATCAGCACGACCGCGTGACAGGCCATGCCTTCTTGGCGGCCGAGCCAGCCCATGCCTTCGGTCGTCGTCGCCTTGAGATTGATGCCGGCCGCGGTCAGTCCGGTCAGCGCGGCCAGGCTTTCCCGCATCGCCTCGGCGTGAGGGGAAATTTTCGGCGCCTGGGCGACAACGGTAAGGTCGAGATTGATCGGTTTCAGGCCTTTTTCCGCGGCTTTCTCCAGGGCGGTTTGCAGGATGATCGCGCTGGAGATTCCCGCCAGACTGGCGTCGCTGTCGGGGAAAAGCCTGCCGATATCGCCTTCGGCGGCCGCTCCGAGCACCGCGTCGGCGAGGGCGTGCAGGATCAGGTCGCCGTCGGAATGCGCCATCAGGCTCATTTCCACCGGCAGTTTCACGCCCGCCAGGATCAATGGCTTGGCGGGGTCGAAACGGTCGGCGAATCGATGCACGTCGTAACCGTGGCCGATGCGAAGCTTGTTCAGGTCAGGGAGGCTCATGGAGAATTTTCCCGCTGCCGCTCGAGAATGAAGCCGGCAAGCGCCAGGTCCGGCTCGTGGGTGATCTTGATGTTGTCCTTGGCGCAGGACACCATGAGCACGCTGCCGCCCGCCGCCATTACCGCGGCGGATTCGTCGGTATGGGACACGCCCTCCTCTTCCGCCTGCCGCAGGGCCGCGAGCAACACGCCATGGCGGAACATCTGGGGCGTCACCGCGTTCCAGCATTCCCGCCTGTCCACATTGTCCAGCACCGCCATGGACGAGGCAACGCGCTTGAGCGAGTTGTCCACCGGCCAGCCGAGCATGCCGCCGTCCTTGCCGCCTGAATCGGTCGATTCGATCAGCCTGGCGATGTCTTCGGCCCGCACGCAGGGACGCACGGCGTCGTGCACCAGGATCCAGTCGTCTTCGCCGGCCCGGCCCTGCAACGCCGCGAGGGCGTTGAGCACCGATTGCTGGCGCTGGGCGCCGCCGGCGCAGGTTTCTATGCGGGGTTTGCCGTCCCAGCCCAGCGCGGGCCAATGGGTGTCCCCCGGGCCGAGCGCGACGATGAGCGCTTCAAGTGGAGCGGCGAGCAAGGTCTCGATCGACCAGGAGATCACCGGCCGTCCGTTGACCGGAAGATATTGCTTGGGCACTTCGGCCCCGAATCGGCTGCCGCTTCCCGCGGCGGGGAGTATCCCCCAGCAGTTCATGGCCGGATCAGTCAACGATGATGTAGAAGGTCTCGCCTTCCCTGATCATGCCGAGTTCCGAGCGCGCCCGTTCCTCGATCGCTTCCGTGCCGTTCTTGAGGTCGAGGACTTCGACTTCGAGGTCCCGGTTGACTTCCCGCAGATTGGCGATGATTTCAAGCTGTTCGGCCGCTTCCGCCTGGCGCGCCCGCAAGGCGAGCCAGCCGTCCTCTCCCAGCCACAACTGGTATTGGAGATAGACGACTATCGCACCCGTGGCGAGCAGCAGAAATCGCATCATCATCAGACCCCGAAACGCGAGAATTCGCCCAGTCCGTTATAGCCGGCGGCATCGCCGAGTTGCTCGTGTATGCGCAACAGGCGATTGTATTTCGCCACCCGGTCCGTGCGGCACAGCGAGCCGGTCTTGATCTGTCCGGCCGCAACGCCCGCGGCGAGATCGGCGATGGTGCTGTCCTCGGTTTCGCCGGAGCGATGGGATATGACGATGCCGTATCCCGCCTCCCTGGCCATGCCGATGGTTTCCAGCGTCTCCGTCAGGCTGCCGATCTGGTTGAACTTGATCAGGATGGCGTTGCCGATGCCCTGGTCGATTCCCCTTTTCAGAATTTTCGTGTTGGTGACGAATAAATCGTCTCCAACTAATTGAATCTTATCGCCTAATCGGGCCGACAGTTTAGCCCAGCCGTCCCAGTCGCTTTCGTCCATGCCGTCTTCGATCGACAGGATCGGATAATCGGCGCAAAGTTGCTCCAGATAATCGACGAATTCATCGGCGTCGCAGGATCTGCCCTCGCCGGACAATTCGTAGCGCCCGTCGCGATAGAACTCCGAGGCGGCGCAATCGAGCGCGAGATGCACGTCGCCGCCGGCCTTGTAGCCGGCCAGCTCGATCGCGTTGACGATGGCTTCTAGCGCCGCGGCGTTGGACGGCAGGTCCGGCGCGAATCCGCCTTCGTCGCCGACCGCGGTGTTGAATCCGTCCTTTTTCAGCACGGACTTGAGCGCGTGGAAAATCTCCACCCCGCAGCGCAAGGCCTCCGGGAAACTGCCGGCGCCGGTGGGCTGGATCATGAATTCCTGGATATCGACGTTGTTGTCCGCATGTTCGCCGCCGTTGATGATGTTCATCATCGGCACCGGCAGGCTGAGGCCTTCGTCGTTGCCGGCAAGCCCGGCGATATGCCTGAAAAGCGAAGTGCCGCGGCTGCTCGCAGCCGCCCGCGCGGCCGCCAGCGAAACCGCCAGGATGGCGTTGGCGCCGAGCCGGGACTTGTTCTCGGTGCCGTCGAGGTCGAGCATGATGCGGTCGAGCCCTTGCTGGTCGGCGGCGTTGGCCCCGGCAAGCGCTTGCCGAATCTCCCCGTTGACGTTTTCCACCGCGCGCAGCACGCCCTTGCCGCCATATCGTTCCGGATCCTGGTCGCGCAGTTCAAGCGCCTCCCTGGACCCGGTCGAAGCGCCCGAAGGCACGCAGGCGATGCCGCCGGCGCCGTCTTCGAGCCGCACTTCGGCTTCGATGGTGGGATTGCCCCGGGAATCCAGGATTTCCCTGGCGTGAACTTTCTTTATTGCTGGCATATCAGTCCCTTATTGCGTATTTCTCGTGTTGTTTATCAAGATGTGTCGATTGCCGGCAGCGACTTGGCGAGTTGATCCACCGCCTGCATTTGCCTGAGGAAATCTTCCAGCCGGTCGAGGCGCAATGCGCAAGGCCCGTCGCATGGCGCCTGATCGGGCTCCGGATGCGCTTCGATGAAGAGGCCGGCAATTCCTTGCATCAATCCCGCTCCGGCCAGGCCTGCCAATTGCTCCCTGCGCCCTCCCGCGCCATGACTTTGTCCGCCGGGAATCTGCAATGCATGGGTCGCATCGAACAGTACGGGGTAGCCGAATTCCTTCAGCGCCCGGAATCCGAGCATGTCGACCACGAGGTTGTTGTAACCGAAAGCCGTGCCGCGCTCGCACAACATCAGCCTGGAATTTCCCGCCTGCTCGAATTTTTCGAGGATATGGCGCATCTCCGCCGGCGCCAGGAACTGGGCTTTCTTGATATTGACGGCGGCGCCGGTGCGCGCCATGGCGGTGGCGAGATCGGTCTGGCGGCTGAGAAACGCCGGCAATTGCAGCACGTCGGCCACCTCGGCCGCCGCTTCGGCATGGCCGGGCTCGTGTACGTCGGTGAGTATGGGAACGCCAAGGCTTCGCTTGACCTCGGCGAGCATGGCCAGGCCGGCCTCCAGCCCCGGGCCGCGATACGAATCGATCGACGAGCGATTCGCCTTGTCGAAGCTCGCCTTGAAGATCCAGGGAATATCGAGTTCGCCGGTGACGCGCTGGAATTCTTCCGCCACTCGCATGACGACCTCGGGGGTTTCGAGCACGTTCATGCCGCCGACAAGCACGAACGGCCGGTTATTGGCCAGACGGATGTCGCCCACGATCACTTCTTTGACGGTCATCGCCGGCACCGAATTGTCAGGATCGAATCAGGCTCGAGCCGCGGACATCGCCGCGGCTCCGGAATCGGCTTCGTGCGTCACCGCCGGCGGCCGTCGGCGCCGCGTCTGGTAGTCCACCGCAGCCCCGATGAAGCCCGAAAACAGGGGATGGCCGTCGCGAGGCGTCGAAGTAAACTCGGGGTGGAACTGGCAACCGACGAACCAGGGGTGACCGGGAACCTCGATCACTTCGACGAGTTTGTCGTCGATGGATTTACCCGTCAGTTTCAGCCCGGCGTCCTGCAGCACTTGAAGGTAGTTGTTGTTGAATTCGTAGCGATGACGATGCCTTTCCTTGATTCGCTCCTTGCCGTAACAGGCGAAAATCGTCGAATCGGGATCGACGATGCACTCCTGCCCGCCGAGACGCATCGTGCCGCCTAGATCGGACGCCTCATCGCGGCTTTCGACATCGCCTTCCGCGGTGATCCATTCGGTGATCAGGGCGATCACCGGATGCGGCGTGTCCGGCTCGAATTCGGAACTGTTGGCGTCTTTCAGCCCGGCGACATTGCGGGCGAATTCCACCACCGCGGCCTGCAAGCCGAGACAGATGCCGAGATATGGGACATTGTTCTCCCGGGCATACCTGCAGGCGAGAATCTTGCCTTCGAAGCCGCGCTCGCCGAAGCCTCCCGGCACGAGTATGCAATCGTGGACTTCCAGAATGCCGGTGCCCTGCTCAGAGATGATCGATGAATCGATGAACGAGACGTTGACCCGGGTGCGCGTGTGGATGCCGGCGTGGGTAATGGCTTCGTTGAGGGATTTGTAGGCGTCGGGCAGTTCCATGTATTTTCCGACCATCGCCAGGTTGATCTCGTTCAGCGGGTTGTGTTCGGCCTCGACGACCTTGTTCCATTCGCTGAAATCCGCCTCGGGGCAAGGCAGGCACAACTTGTCCACGACGATCTCGTCGAGCCCGGCCTCGCCGAGAATGGCGGGAATGCGGTAGATGCTGTCGGTGTCCGGCAGCGAGACGACCGCGGGAATTTCGACGTTGGTGAACAATGCGATCTTGCGGCGCGCGGACTCGTCGATTTCATGCTCCGAGCGGCAAATGAGCACGTCGGGCTGAATGCCGATCGAGCGCAACTCCTTGACCGAGTGCTGGGTCGGCTTGGTCTTGATCTCGCTGGCGGTGCTGATATAGGGCACGAGGGTCAGGTGAATGAACAGGGCGCGCTGGGCGCCGAGTTCGACGCGCATCTGCCGCGCGGCTTCCAGAAAAGGCTGGGATTCGATATCGCCCACGGTGCCGCCGATTTCCACGAGGGCGACCTGGGCCGAACCGGCGCCTTCGATGATGCGGCGCTTGATTTCGTCGGTGATATGGGGAATCACCTGGATCGTCGCGCCGAGGTAGTCGCCGCGCCGTTCGCGCTTCAGCACTTCCTCGTATACCCGGCCGGTGGTGAAATTGTTCTTCTGCAGCATGGTAGTGCGGCTGAAACGTTCGTAATGGCCGAGATCGAGGTCGGTTTCGGCGCCGTCGTCGGTGACGAACACTTCGCCGTGCTGGAAGGGGTTCATGGTGCCCGGATCCACATTGATGTAGGGATCGAGCTTGAGCATGGAAATATCGATTCGCCGGGCTTCGAGAATGGCCGCGAGCGACGCGGAGGTTATACCCTTGCCAAGCGAGGAGACCACGCCACCGGTGATGAAAATGTAACGGGTCATTGGGGCCCACCCGAATTCCCGGAACCGGCGGGTGCGCCGGTGCCTTCAGATGGAACTACAGCGTACCAGAAGGTCCGGGCAGGCTCAATATGAATCATTGCGGCAATTTGTATATAGGTGGCTTCGATCCGTCGCCGGCGGGTGGCGGGGGGTTCAGCGGACGCCGTAAATACGTCCCTGATGGGATGGTCCGCCCCGCTTCATTT
>VYCF01000059.1 GCA_009844085.1 Gammaproteobacteria bacterium
CGGCCCGGTCCGGCTTCAGGCAATCGCCAGCCGAGTTACCGGGAGAAGCTGCCGGAATCAGGGTCGTTTTGGACAATGCGCTGATAGCGCCTATAATCGATTGATTAAGTCGAATTCAGGTCATATTTTCTGTTCCTGAAACTGATTTGCGCTACAAGGGAGCAAGTAAATGAACGACAGAAAAATTTTGCGAAACCTGCTTTGCGCGGTGTTGGCCGTGGCGGGCATCGCGTTGGCGGGCAGCGCCCAGGCGCAGGAGCCGGTTTACTACATCTCACCGGGTCTTAACCTGCTGGAGTTCGACCAGGAAAACATGCTCGAAAACAACGAAGTCGGGTTTACTTTCAGCCTGGGCGTCGATTTCGACCGCCACTGGAGCGCCGAACTCGGTTTCATGGAAGCCGATCCGACCTACGCCGGAGATCAGAAGAAGGCCGATCTGGATACCTGGGAAGTGGGCCTGCGCTACACCCTGGGACAACCCGGAGACCGGCTGCGGCCCTATGTAAGCGGCGCTGTCGGCAACATCAACATCGATGGTGAGAACGACACTTTGCTCAACTACGGGGCGGGCCTCGAATTCGAATTGCGGGACCAGGTGGTTTTGCGCGCCGGCATGAGCAGGTATAACTATCTGGGCCGGGACGGTGACATCGGCTTCAATGCGGGGCTGGTTTACTACCTCGGCGAACGCAATCCACCCCCGCCTCCGCCGCAGCCCGAGCCCGTCGCGGTGGCGCCGCCGCCCGATTCCGATGGCGATGGCGTGCCGGACCCCGACGACGATTGCCCCAATACCCCGTCCAATTACGCGGTGGACGAAAACGGCTGTCCGATCCTGATCGAGGAAATCGCCCGTTTCGAATTGCAGGTCAATTTCGACTTCGACGAGTCCGTCATTCGCGACGAGGACGTTCCCGAGATCGAAGATCTAGCCGAATTCCTGCGCGAATACGACGGCGTCATGTTGCAACTCGAAGGCCACACCGACAACGTCGGCACGCAACTCTACAACCTGGACCTGTCACAGCGCCGCGCGGACGCGGTGCGCAACATGCTGATCGAAGACTTCGGCATCTCGCCGGGACGCATCACCGCGCAGGGATTCGGAGAGCAAATTCCCGTGGCCGACAATGAAACCGAAGCCGGCCGCGAAGCCAATCGCCGCGTTGTGGCGGTGGTTTCGGAGACCTTGCAGCGATATCAGGAGCGCTGAGGCGCGCCCCGGAACCGGGAGACCGTCCGTTCGGACGGTCTCTCCGGCCCCGGCCGAACGATCCGTCCGCCCGATTAAGCACTTTTCTTCTCCCTTTCTATACTTCCCTTGCCGGTCATGAAAGACCGGCTTCGCAAATCAGATCAATTACTGAATTTTGGGTTCGCCGCCGGGTCGCGCCGGCGGCGGAGAGGGACATTCCGAATGCACGAAAATACGCTGTCCGGCGAGGGATGCCGGGAAATCCAGGACTTCGATCATATCCACGCCGTTTTCTCGGCGGCGCAGGGAGAGAGACCGGATCGCACGGTGGAATACGCCCGTCCGGCAGCCACGGATCCGGCCCCGGATTCAACCCAGCTTTATCTGTCGGAAATCGGCTACAAGCCGCTGTTGACCGCCGAACAGGAAGTCGAATACGCGCGCGCGGCCGTGCGAGGGAACGAAGATTGCCGGAACCGCATGGTGGAAGGGAACCTGCGCCTCGTGGTCAGAATCGCTACCCGCTATCGCTGGCGCGGTCTGTCCTTTCTCGACCTCATCGAGGAAGGCAATCTGGGACTCATGCACGCCGTCGAAAAATTCGATCCCGAACGAGGATTCCGTTTTTCTACCTATTCGACCTGGTGGATTCGCCATTACATCGAACGCGGGCTCATGTACCAGGCGCGGATGATCCGTCTGCCCGTCCATATCGCCAAGGAACTCAACGTGGTCAAACGCGCCGAACGCGATCTCATGGCGGTCACATGCCGGGAGCCGACGGTGGAGGAAGTCGCCGAGCGCACCGGCAGATCCCCCGCCAGGGTGAAATGGATAATGGCGCTGAACGCGGGGGTCTATTCGATAGACGCGCCGATCTCGAAGGAAATCGACGCGCCTCCCTTGCTGCAAATGTTGCCGGAGCCGACCGCGCCCGAGCCGGGAAACTGTCATGGCAGGAAGCAATTGCGCGAGCGGATGTCGGCCTGGCTGCGGGAGCTGCCGCCGAGACAGCGGGACGTGCTGCTGCGGCGATATGGACTCGAAGGGCACGATGTAGACACACTGGAGCGGGTGGGCCGGGAAGTGGGCCTGACCAGGGAACGGACGCGGCAGGTTCAACTCGAAGCCTTGAGAACCCTGAAGCGCATCGTCGCCCGGGACGGTCTCGCTGTCGACGTATTGCAGGAGTACGTCTGATGCGCGATCGTGTACACTAGCGCCTCAATTTTTTCCGGCCAATTCTGATACTTCCATGGAAAGCGATTCCGGCGGCGCGCTCGAAGGAAAGCTGGTCATCGACTTGTCGCGTGTACTCGGCGGGCCTTATTGCACGCAGATTCTCGCCGACCACGGCGCCAGAGTCGTCAAGGTCGAACCTCCCCGCGGCGATGAAACGAGGGACTGGGGCCCTCCGTTTCACGAAGGCGACGCCGCCTATTTTCTCGGATTGAATCGCAACAAGCGCTCGATCGGACTTGACCTTTCCAATCAGCGGGGGAGGGAGGTACTGCTGACTTTGTTGCAGGAAGCCGATGTGCTGGTGGAGAACTTCAAGCCCGGCAGCATGGAACGCTGGGGCCTGGGCTATGAAGATCATCTGCGGGACCGGTTTCCCCGTCTCGTTCACTGCCGCATCAGCGGTTTCGGCGACGATGGCCCCTGGGGCGGCTTTCCCGGCTATGACGCAATCATCCAGGCCATGGCCGGCTGGTTCAGCATTAACGGTGAAAACGAGGACAGCAATCCGACCAGGCATGGCCTGGCGATGGTGGATATGGGCACCGGTCTGTATTGCGCCATTGCGATCCTTATGGCCCTGCTTGAGCGCAATCAGTCCGGCCGCGGTCAATATCTCGACATGACGCTATACGATTGCGCGGTCTCGCTGATGCATCCGCATATCGTCAACTACAATCTGTCTGGCGTGATCCCGCGCCCGACAGGCAACGCGCATCCGAACATCAGTCCCTACGACACCTTCCACACCCGCACCGTGGATATCTTCATCGGCGCCGGCAACAATCGCGCTTTCGCCAGGCTATGCCGGGAGTTGGGCTGTCCGGAACTCGTCGAGGACGAGCGTTTCCGCGACAACATCGACCGCGTCAACAATCGCGATGAACTCAAGATGGAACTGGAATCCCGCCTGGTCCGCATGGATGGCGACGAAGTCGGAGACCGACTGGCCCAGGCGAATCTCGCGGCCGGGCCGATCCACGACACGGCCCAGGTGGTCGATCATCCGCATACCTCGCATCGGCAAATGACGTTGGAAAAGGACTGGTACAAGATGACGGGCACGCCGATCAAGTTCTCGCGCACGCCGGGCTCATTGCGCAGCTTGCCGCCACGCTACGGCGAGCACGGCCGCGAAATCCTGCGCGAGTTCGGATTCGACGAAGCCTCAATCGCCGAACTCATCGAACAGGAAATCGTACTCGTCAAGCGCAGCGGCTGATCAGTTCGCTGGACCGGGAACGTCGTCGTCCACCGTGAGAGGGTTGAGGTAGTCGCCGTCGGTGATGCCGGCCTTGCGCATGGCGATTCCGGTGAGGCATTCCTGCACGATGCGGCTCGAATTCATGACCGTGGTGTAGCCAGGGTCGACGAGCGGATTGAGTTCGACGAGTTCGAAGCCGACGAGATTGTTCTCCGTGCAAAGCGCGCGCACGAGCGGGAAAACCTCGCGCGGCGTCAGGCCCGCCGGTTCAGGCGTGCCGGTGCCGGGGGTATAGGCCGGATCGAGCACGTCGATATCGAAGGACACGTACAGGTACTCGGGACCGTCGTTGGCCTCGGCGAGGATGCGCTCCATCACCGCGGGCCAGCCGTCGCGCTCGATTTCGACCATGGTGTGATAACGCATGTTGTGCTCGCGCATCCATTCGAATCCTTCCGGGCCTGGCCAATATCCGCGCAGGCCGACCTGGATGTAATTCCGGCCGAGGATATGACCTTCCTCGATCAGCCGGGCGATCGGCTGGGCGTGGGAGATGAGGTGGCCTCCATAGCCGCTCGTGGCCGCGTCGTAATGCGCGTCGAAATGGATCACGCCTACGTTCTCCTTGCCGTAGACATCGGCGACGCCGGCCACATCGGGATATTCCAGCGAATGATCGCCGCCGATTATGACCGGAATCGCGCCGGTCTGGGCGATCTCGCGCACCATGGCGCGCACGTAGGGCATGCTGCGTTCGACGCTGAACCGGTCGACGGGGGCATTGCCGTAATCGACGGCGTTCAATTCCTCCTGCCAGGCGACTCCCGTGTGCATATGGGGCCGGTCGCCGACATCGAACATGCCGTGGCTGTAGCGCATCGCGTCGGGCCCCTGGCCCGCGCCGCGAAAGCCGACGCCCATGTCGATCGTCGCGCCCATGACCGCCACATCGACCTCGCCGGCGGTCAGGTCTTCAGGAGTGATGGCGATCGGCAACTGGAAAAAGGTTTGCACGCCGAAGGCGTACATCCGGCCCGGATAAAAGGGCCCCGGTTCGCGTTCGGGATCGCCGCTCGTGTCGCGTAACTGGCTCCAGAGATCGAAGCTGGGATCCTCGGTATTCATCGGAATCGACCCGTCTTCGCGCTCGAATATGCTGGGCGTGAAATCCTGGGCGACGACAAAGATCACCGGCAGCGCCAGAAAGCACGCGAATACGATCTTTTCCAGGCTCGATCTGGACAGTTTTGCCATTGCAACGCTCCAGGCGCCGGCCTCCGCCGGCTCCATTCGCTATGTCTGAGCCCTGTTACAGGCTATACGTTCCTCCCAGGAAGATCACGCGCCCTCGAGGGCTCGTCGGGAAGGCGTTTTCCGAGATGAACGGAGACGTCTGGGTCAGGTTATTGATTCCGCCATAAACGGTCAATTCGTCGTTGACGTCATAGCGGGCGTTCAAATCGTGAATCCAGGTATTGCCCATGTACGCCGCGGGGCCGAACAGCGTATCGACGGTCTCGATTTCCGCCCGCGACGCGCCGAACAGCATGTCACCGAGGTATTGGGACTGCCATCCGACTCGCAGGTCGCCCCAGTTCCAAGTCAGGAAGACGCTGCCGGCCTGCTCGGGACGGAAGATTTCACCAAGTTCCGGGTTGACCTCTGTCAGATCAAGCGGATTGGTGAAGAAGTCTAGTGCATTGACCTGGGTTCCAGACACCGAGACATTGAAGTTGTGCGCTCCGATATCGAAATTGTACGCTGCGGCCACGTCGATGCCATCGGTCTCAAGTTTCGCGAAGTTGATGTCGGTGAAGCGGATGAAGTTGAAGCCGCCGGCCTGGGGCGAATTCACGTCCATATTTCTTCCCAGCAGGCTACAGAAGGCGTCGTTGAGCGAGGCGCCCTGGTAACAGCCGTTGGCGATATCCTGAGCGGAGACCGAAGAAATCGCATCGTCGATGACGATATCCCAGTAGTCCACGGTCAGGGTGAAGCCGGGCAGGAAGCTTGGAGAGAATACGAAACCGTAAGTCGTCGTGTCGGCGGTTTCCTCTTTCAGATTGCGGTTGCCGCTTTGCACTCCGGAGAATCGGGCGGACAGCGGATCGGTCCAGGCGTAATTTCCGTCTGCGTCGAAAGGATCGAGACCGAAACTCTGAAAAACAGCCGTACAGTTGTTAATGCTGTTCTGGGCCTTGCTCGCATCGGCTTCTCTCAGCGAATTGATGTTCACGATGTCGCAAGGGTCGGCCGGGCGCGCCGTTGCGCCGACTTCAGGTCCGAACAGTTCGGTGATGTTCGGCGCTCGCACAGCTTGGGACACGCTGCCGCGCAGGGCGATGTCCTCGATCGGAGCCCAGACCAGGTTGACTTTCCAGGACTCCGTATTGCCGATAGTCGAGTAATCCGACGCGCGGCCCGCGACGTCGAGCGTCAACTCTTCGAAAAACGGCGTGTTCGCCATGATCGGTAGGGAGAATTCCAGGAAAACGTCAGTGGCGTCGTATTCGCCCGTTTCGTTTCTTATGATTACCGAAGGATCGAATCCTAGCGAACCATTGTCCGAAACGTCGCTGATCAAAGTGCCTGCTGGAAACGGCGAACCGGACGGAATGACGCCGCGCTGATAAGGATCGAAGCCAGCGTCGGAAGTCTCTTCACGATATTCGGCGCCAGCGGCGAAACCGATCGGGCCACCAGGCAGTTCGAACCATTGCGCACTGTCGCCGACGACCGAGGCGGAGAAAACCGTCTGATCAAGGGTCAACTCGGACATTTCGGTAAACGTAACCCAGTCCGCCATTTCCTGGGTGACTCCCGGCTTGCCCGCCCAAAGATTCAGCGGTACGCAGTCGCCGCTGCCCGGTGTAAAGGAGAAATATCCGCTGTCCCAACTCGGAATGCCGAACGGCGTGTTCTGGGCTGGCGCGGTGGGGTCGACGTCCGCCCGGCATGCGGCCTGTCCGGTGGCGGGGTCGGTCACCGCGTCGAGCCCCGCGAAGAAGCGGTCGATAATGACCGCGCCCGTCACCGTGTTTTCCCAATCAAAGCGGCCGTAATTGAAACTCGCCTCGTAGGTCCAGCCGTTTTCGAACTCGCCTTCGAGGCCGGCCACGATGCGCCATGTATCGCGACTGGTGACGCTGGACGAATCGAAATGCAGCGGGTCTACCGTCAGGCCTACGCCGCCCGTCTGCTCCGCCACGGGGCGGATGAATTCGGGCAGGAAGGGGTTGTCGGGCGCTCCCCACAACAAGTCCCAGAAAGACGAGGGTCGGGTCTCCGCATCGGTTTCCTGGGTGACGTATTTCAATTCCAGAAAGGCCGTATCGGTGTCGGTAAGGTCGTAATGCGTAAACAGGTTGAGCGAGATTTTCTCGTCCGGCAGCACTATATCGTCGAGACCTTCTTGGGTGGCGGTATAGCTGTCGCCACCGAATCCGTTGAAGTTGGAGGCGATGATATGGTCGCGAACTGGTCGGATTGAGCCGTCCTCCTGAATGCTCCAGCAGCCGCCGGCAACGCCGAAAGCGCCGCGAGAAAACGAGGAGTTGTAGCCGGTGAACGAGTCGAGGCAGTCGGGAGTGCCGTTGCCGTCGAGATCGACCGGGGTTTCCACGTCGAAACCGGAGAAATTGAAACCGTTACCCGGAATGATATAGCCCCAGCCCGACGTGATCGTGAAATTGGACCGCGCCTGCGCCGACCGTGCCGGCGAGTTTGCGGCGCGGTTGATCAGCGCGGTCTCGGCGGCGGTAAGGTTGGGCGCTATGCCAAATTCGTCGGTGTAATCCGAGATGAAGTCTTCGGCGCTCTTGGGAATGTTCAGGCCATAGTGGTACAGCCCGGTGGTAGCATAATCGTAGAAAGTCGCGAAATTGGGCGTGTTAGGACCGATATCGCCTTTCTGAAAGCGCAGATCGGGATGAGCCCATCCATTGCCTGACGAGCCGGCGTCCAGTCCGTCGGCGCGCTCATGCACCTTCAGGCCCGCATCCTGGCGCACATCCGCGGAAAAGGTGATATTACCGCGGCCGTTGTCAAAATTTTCGCCGTAGACAAGTGAGAAGGCCGCCTGTTGTGCGTCCATGTACTCGGAAGTTCTGTAGCTGGCGTCGATCTCCAGTCCCTCGAAATTGTCCCGCAGGACGAAGTTCACCACGCCAGTAACCGCGTCGGCGCCATAAACCGCAGATGCTCCGCCGGTCAGCACTTCGACCCTTTCGACCAGGGCATAGGGAATCGATCCGATATCCACCGACGATGAACCTTGCGCGCCGCCTACATGACGGCGTCCGTCAACGAGCACCAGCGTCCTAGTTTGCCCCAGGCCGCGCAGATTGAGCCGGTTGGCACCGTCATTTGCGCCCGCAGCGTCCACGGATTGTTCTTGCGTCAGCGACACCAGCAGCGCCGGCACGTCATTGACGACATCGGACAAGGCGAATTCACCCGAGGACTGAATATCCTCGGCGGTAAGCGATTGCACCGGCAAGGCGCCGGTGAGGTTAGGGTCTCGCGCGATGCGCGAACCGGTGACGATCACCTCTTCAATGACGTCTTCCTGGGCGAATGCCTGTTGATAAAACGGGACCATGGCGGCGGCCAGCAGAACTACTCCGGGCTGGCGATTAAACGGAATTCGGGTCTTCATTAGCTTCCCCCTCTAGGAGATTACGGGTTCCGAGATTCTTCTTGTTGAATTCGACTCAATTATATAAGGTCTGCTAAACATCACAAATAAAAATCGGTCGAATGCGAATCGGCAGGGCTGGCGAACTCCACCCTAATCGGCGTCAAGGCGCATCTGGCCCCGCATCTCGCCAATCACAGCCTGGTGCGGCTGGAAGGGCCGGATGCAGGGAATACCGCGGTGTCTGCGGCCCCCTGGGGCAGCGCCGGCATCCTGCCGATCACCTGGATGTACATCACCATGATGGGCGCCGAAGGATTGCGCAAGGCGACAGTCGTTGCGATTCTCAACGCCAATTACATGGCGCAAAAGCTGAGCGCGCATTTTCCGGTACTCTACACCGGCCAGAACGGCATGGTGGCGCACGAGTGCATCATCGACCTGCGCCCGCTCAAGCAATCCACCGGCGTCACCGATGAGGACATCGCCAAGCGGCTGATGGATTTCGGTTTTCATGCCCCGACCATGTCGTTCCCCGTGCCGGGGACATTGATGATCGAGCCGACGGAAAGCGAGTCCCGGGCCGAACTCGACCGTTTCATCGACGCCATGATCCACATTCGCGAGGAAATCGCAGCCATCGAAGCGGGCGATTTCAGCCGCGAGGACAATCCGCTGAAAAACGCGCCGCATACGCTCGAAGACCTGCTCGAAGAAGACTGGCAGCGGCCTTACGGCAAGCGCCAGGCGGCGTTTCCGGCCGGCCAGGACACCGTCGACAAGTTCTGGCCCTGCGTCAATCGCGTCGACAACGCCTTCGGCGACCGCAACCTGTTCTGCGCCCGTCAGCCAAGTAAAATTTTTTCGAAATAAACAGTTGACAATAAAATTTTCTCGGTGCTAAGTTCAGCACTGGGTAATGAAATTGGCCTGAAGTAGCTGTCTAGCGTTCGTCACAAATCGTTGCAAAAAAGGCTTGACATTTGAGAATGACACATTTGCATCATAATTACCGGCGACCGGCGACCGGCGACCGGCGACCGGCGACCGGCGACCGGCGACCGTTGTTTGTATAGGTGCTGTTTCGCAGGGTCAAGCCTGCGATGAAGTTACACCAACCCCTCAATCCGCACGGCAATATTACAAGGTTACAGCGGCAAGCTACACCAAGGTGGCACGTTCTCCGTCACCCAGACCAATTCCAACGCCGCCTGTGCCAGTTGAATTCAGCACCCAACGACCGGAAGCGGGAAATCATCTGCTGTCAGATCATAGCGCTGGCGAACTTGTACCACATCAAGCACTATTCCTGCCGATTGTGATGCGTTCAATTTCAAAACATGAAATCGCAAGGAGCGCTCATCTTCCTGATCAACCTGTTTGGCCCGCCGACAATGGCCATTTGCGAATTGCACAGAATATGCTACCAGGCCGAACTATTCTTCAAGAAGATCAAGTAATATCTGCGGACCAAGCAGTTCCAAGGCACGTTCGTGAACACCTTGAAGGTGCAGATCTGGGTTGGGCGGCAGAATACGCAGGCATAGTCAAGAAGCGCCTCACACAGAATGCGTCGGCCCACACATTGCTAAGGATATTCTCGGTTAAGTTGTGCGGGAAATTTTCTTTGAACAAAGGTTTTTCGGAAGCTGATTGAGCTTCGAGAAATGGTATTGAGGCTAAGAAATTGAGTTTATTCGGACAGAAATGGGTTAAAGTCAATTTTATGAAATCATCAATAAGGTTCTTATTGATTCTTAACTTCGCCTTACATGTAACCGTGACAATGGCAGCAGAAAGTTTTGAATCGAATAACTGGCTAGTTGATATCTCTAGGAGATTGAACAAAGCCTATTCTCTTGGTGAAATTGAAAACGTTTACACTATCCGATCTGAACTCTTAGCAAGTGTAGAAAATGACAGAGTAGAGGCGGTGGACACCAATTTGGTGAGGTACTACGTGGCCATGACCTATTATCGGCAGGGCTTAGTGCTGGGACAACAGGGCGCTGAAGCTTTGCGAACATGCATAGACCAAACATTGCAGTTGACATTACAGAGCCCGGATTTTATCGAGGGATACATCCTGCAGGCAGCATGCGCCGGCGCATTAATACCAATGCGCCCAGAACAAGTCCTAGCGCTTTCCAAAGTTAGTAATGACGCCCTTGTAAAAAGTGCTAGGCTTACGAGCAATAATCCTCGTCTTTTACTCATCAATGCGATCAGTTTACTTTTCGCCCCGCCGCAATTCGGGGGTGGGAAGAAGCCTGCGCTTGAAAAACTGGACATCTCGATTAAGTTGTTTGAAGCTTCACGGCAAGACAACGATTCGCTTCCCATCTGGGGCTTGGATGAAGCATACACATGGCAGGGTATCATCTATTCACTTGATAATAGGCACGATGAGGCAAAGGCGTCGTTACAGTTTGCTGTATCCGTCAATCCCGATAATTTGTGGGTTAGGGAAATCCTGATGCCCAAGGTAGTTAAGCAGGAATCACTCGCTCCAATGCTAGGAATATGACTAAATTTTGTGCCTTAAGTTTTTGCTGACAGTTGGTCAAGCCAAATAGGAAAGAAAAGGAAAGATCAGTGGAAGTTAATGAAAAAAGGGAAGGAGGGTCGAAATGTCTTCTTGCATAGAGACCAATGCGGTCAATACGACCCATATGTTGCTCCCCTACCAGACGGGGTATAGCGAGAGTAAAGGGTATGAAGAGATTCATTCCTATTACTATCCTCGCGGTCCAATCAAGCGAATTCTGAGTTTTTTCAGAGCAGCTGGTGGTTTACCAATGTACTCTGGAAATACCGAATACTATGAATTTGACCAAATCGCCCGAGATATACTGGGGAGAAGCTCATTTGGCAGTGCGATCCAGTCGACCATTTTCGGTGGCGGTAAAGGGTTCGAACTGCATTCCATGGTGGCATCGTCGTTAGGAGAGATCATTGAGCGTGCCATTGGGAGCTTGGCAAATTTCGACTATGACAATAAAGTTCATTTCGGCACCTACGATGAGCTAAAGGCTAAGGGATACAATTGCATCGAACCAAAGAAGTTTCCGTTGTTCGCGAAACAGCAATATGGCAAGAATGGCTTGGCTTACCATCCGTTCGATAAGGATGTATTTCTAGGGTGGATTGAAGGGGAGAGACTGTTACAGAGTAGTGAATCCATTTGGGTGCCTGCTCAGCTTAGCCTACCATTTTATTTGGCTCATCCGAGGGAAAAATTGCTTGGCTATGCTACCAGTGGCGGACTCTCCGCACATGTAAGCAGAGAACTTGCAATCTATCATGGACTTTCTGAAGTGTTGGAGCGTGATGCCGTAAATGTTCACTGGAATTGCGGCCATCCGCCCAAGCAAATTGATATCGATTGTGAACCAAATGATCACCGAACGAGAAAGGTGCTCAATCACGCAGCTTCAACAGTCGACAATATACGATTATACCTTCATCCGACCGAGTTCAAGGGATTTCATACTGTTACCGCCATCGGTTTTATCAAGGGGTTCAGCAGTTGGTCTTACTTGGCCGGAGGTGGTGGTGGATTTGACATTAACGAAGCGATCTTGTCGGCACTTGGTGAACTGGTACAGGCAGAGAATTCTTGCCGAATCCAGTTATACTGTCCCGAATGGGGGTACTCGGATCGAGTGCGAGAGCTTTTTGGTGTTGAGGAAAATACTCCCGTCGAAAAGTTTGACATTTTCTATAAGGTGGTTGGGCATTATGGTTATCCGTCTAATGCAAGGAAATTGGACTGGTACCTGAATGGACCCGAGGTCGAAAAGCTTTCTGAGTTGCAGAACGCACCAAACGACAAGGGTTCAAACTATGACAGAATGATGGAACTTGTCAAAAAGTATGACCTTGATCCGATATTTTTTGATTTCACTCTTCCATCGTTTAAGGATGTGTGCCTGACCAAGGTAATATGCACCAAACTAACGCCACCCTATCTGCATTCTTTGCCACTTCTGGGTGCAGACAGGTACCGAACTCTACCAAAAGAGTTGGGCTGGACAGACCGGGAACTCAAGTATGAAGACCTGACCCGTGATCCGCAGCCTTACCCCTGACGGGGACATTGGTAGACAAGTTGGCTAGGAAGATATGAAAGATCACTACTGTCCGGTTAAAACTCGAATAATTTCAACTGCTTGGCGTCCATGTT
>VYCF01000077.1 GCA_009844085.1 Gammaproteobacteria bacterium
TTGTCGCAACCCATTGATTCTATTGGAATACGATTTTCAGCGGGAATCGCTGGTCAAGTATTATTCGGCGGCGATGGTGGAAGGGGCCTTGCCGAGGTTGGGAGGTACGGAGAAGCTGGCTGACCTGGCGATCATGGCTATGATCGCCAGGTGATGAATGCTGTGGGTGATGAGGCCCATCAATTCGCGGTCAAGAGTGCTTGCCGCGACGGTGGGCTCACCGTTGTAGTGGACAAGTTCCCGGACCGAGATTTCGGCGCCGCATGCATCGAGGTCGAGATTTTCGAAGCGGCCGCGGGTTTCCGCCAGGGCGCCCGCGGCCACTCGCACATCGGTCTCCACGCTGGTGCCGCGCTTGCGGTCATCGTAATCAATGCAGCCGACTGCGAGGCCGTTCAGGACGCATTGATAGCGGTCCACGATATGGCGTACGTGGGCGCCGATGGAAGAATTCCCGTCCCCGCGGCTGGCGAAGACCTCGCCCGGCATGCCGTTGAGCAATTCGCCGCATCGATCGACGCAATCGATGCAACCGTCTATCAACCGCCCTGTCCTGCCGCCGGAATCGGCGCGGTCGCTCACTTATGGAGCCCTCAGCCTTTTTTGACGAGGGCAATCAGACCCCGGAAAACATCGAGCGGTGTCTCGTGCTTGAAGTCGGTGAACTCGCCAGCGTCCATGAAGATGCAATGTTTATCGCAGATCTCTTTATCACAGACTTCATAACGCAAATGAGGCTGGTTCGGATCGGTCATGTGCTTCATCGGTTTGCTGCAACGCGGGCAACTGATGTTGCGCACGGAGTCGTAACTCTTGCCTACCTCCGGATCCCCCGAATCGAGAAAATCCGCCATCCAGCGCCCCTTCAGAGCCTCGGCTTCGCCTTGGTCGAACCACAGGCCCTGGCAGCTTTCGCACTTGTCGATTACTACGCTGCCATGCAGGATTTCTATCTTGATTTCCTTCATCGGCGAATTGCACTTGGGACATTGCATCCGGTTTTCCTCAGATTTCGATATGGCTCGCAGTTTGGCCGTTCGGCGTCATTCTAAAAGATAATCCCGCGCATGACTACGCCGATTGCCGGGCCGCATTGCGGGCCGGCAATCGGAGCCGGAATCGATTTCGAAAATCAGTAGCTGTAGCGTCCAGACCGCTCTCCGAGCAGGGCTGGATCGATAGCGCCTTCGGCGCAAGCCAACAGGTCTGACTTGCTGAAAGTGTGCACGAGATCGGCGCGGCCGCCGCCGGAAGATTCGTCTCCCAGTCCGTTCAGGATCACGGTGACATTTTCGTTCGCAGGCAACTCGCGCAGGCTGGCGCCATACTCGCACATCGCCCCGGTCAGCCCCAGTTCCAGGCTCGCCACGTCCTGCTGCCAGCGTTCGGCGCGCTCAAGCTGGGCGCTTTCGCTTTGCTCGCGCAATTCATCGGCCATTTCCTCGGCCCGTTCCCGCAATTGCCCCATTTCCGCGGTCAATTCGCTCAGCGCCTGCTCGAAGCGCTCGCCCTGCTCAAGGGCGCTCGCGCTCAATTCTTCGGTCAATTCGCGCAAGCGCTCGACACCGTCCCGGTTTTCCTGCCGCAGGCTTTCGATCTCGACGCGCAATTGCTCGAAGGAATCGTCGTCAACACCGTCGGCGTCACGCAGAATCCGGGCGTATTCGCCGGCCTGGGATATCGCCGTATCAACCGCGTCCTCCGCTTCATCTTCAGATTGCCGCGCCAGCATCGCGAACGGATTGTCGCCCTGCCGCAAGGCCAATACCGAGTTGTTCAGCACGACCAGGTTGAGTTGGCTGCGCGCGTTCGCCAGGTTACTGCGCACTTCGAGCACGAGGCCATGACCTGCCAGGTACAAGCTGTCTATGCGTTCGCCGCCGAGTCCGAACAGGCCGCCATCGAGTTCCAGCGCCTGTTCGAGCATGCCGGTGAAAGCTTCGACATTGCGCTTGAGCGGGTCATAGGGATCTACCTGGGCGACGGCGGGGAACGCCAGGAACGCGGCAAGCGTCACTGTCCACAATTCGGGCCACAATGTGTTTCTTACCATCCTGCCACTCCCGTCGAACCGACCAGGCTGACCAGTTGCTGCAGCGAGCGCACGGTTTCGTAGTCGCGGTCCGCAAGCAACTCGTAACCTGCCTGCATGGTTTCGAGATCCTGCATGCGCAATTGCTCGAAACGGGCCAGCATGTCGGCGAATTGTTCGCGTTCGTCGGCCTGAAGCCGATTGAATTCCGCCAGGCGCTGGTCGACCGCCGCCAGTCCCGGTGAACCGAAACTGATCTCCAGGGCGCCGTCCTGGTAGACAACCGACGCGTTCAGCAACATCAGCCCGAGCATGAGCGCGCAGGCCGTGGCTGGAATCCATTGCCAGGCAAGTTTCCAACCCGGGGCTTTTTCCGCGCCGCGTTCGCGCCGGAACAGCGCCATGTGCCGGTCCCAGCGTGGCGTGGGGATATCTTCCCAGCGGCGGAGCTCGCGCGCCGCGCCGGTCAATTCCCGTAATTGCGCGGCACAGTCCGCGCAGGCGGTTACATGCTCTTCGATTTCGGCCCGCATAACGGGGCTCAAATCATCGGAAAAATATTCCCGCAGCAAGTGATCAGTTCTCGAGCAGGGCATTTTCTTCCTCCGGTATCAGGCGCATTTTCTTCAATGCGGCATAAAATCTGGTTTTTGCGGTATTGACGGAAATCTCCTGCATGTGCGCGATTTCCTCGAACGTCAGGGACTGGTAGATCTTCAGTTCCACTACCAGCCGCTGTTCCAGCGGAATCCGGCCCAGCAACTGAAGCGCCAGCCGGTTCCTTTCCCTTTCGGCAAGGCCGTGATCGGGTTCGGTCTCGGGCCGTGCGCTGAACTCGCCGCCGGCGAACTCACCACCATCGTCCAGGCCGCCGGTAAGCGACAGCAGCTTCTTCCTGCGGTTCAGATCGACGGCCTTGTTATGCGCGATTCGGAACAGCCAGGTGCGGAAATTGGCTTCGCCGCGAAAGCGGTGCAGATTTCGATGGACTCCGAGGAATGTCTCCTGCATGAGATCCATCGCGTCCTCGCCGTTTCCGGTAAGCCGGTAGCCCAGGTTGTAGACACGGCTTTCGTAGCGTTGCACGAGTTGCCGCCAGGCCCGGGCGGAGCCTTTCAGCGCCCCCGCCACCAGTTTTTCGTCGCTGCTGCTCACGCGCATATAGTTCTAATGTCGAAACATCGATCGGAAAAGTTTGCGCCTTGCGAGCAAAAAGGGGACACCGGCTCAGGCGGCGGCCCGTTGCCTCGTGAGCAACTGGCTGGCCGCCGACATCAGCGCGTCCAGCGACGAACTGACGATATCTTCGCTTATGGCGATGCCGGTGTATCGTTTCCCCTGGCTCTTGATCTGGATATAGGTGACGGCTTCGGCGTCGGCGCCCTGGCTGAGCGCGTGTTCGCCGTAATCCATGACTTCGAAGTCGATCTGGACCACCTTCTGCAATCCCTGCACCAGGGCGTCGAGCACGCCGTTGCCCTGCCCCCGGACCTGCATGCTCTTGCCGAAATAAGTGATTGCCCCGCTGAATACCTCGCCGGTTTCGTTTCTCTCGATAGAGTAATTCTGCAGGCTGATGACTTTTTCCTTGTCGAAGTAATGGCGATTGAACAATTCCCAGATCCGGTCGGGCTGAATTTCTCCTCCGGTCTCCTCGGCAGCGTCCTGCACCACCCGGCTGAATTCGATCTGCAGCCAGCGCGGAAGCTGGAAACCGAACTTGTTCGCCAGCACATAGGCTACGCCGCCCTTGCCGGACTGGCTGTTGACGCGGATGACGTCCTGGTAGGTCCGTCCCAGATCCCGCGGATCGATGGGAAGATAGGCGATCTCCCAGGGTTCGCCCTCCCGGTACAGGTCAAGGCATTTCTTGATGGCGTCCTGATGCGAACCGGAGAAGGCGGTGAAGACCAGGTCGCCGGCATAGGGCTGGCGCGGATGCACGTCGATCTGGGTGCATTCGCGCACGATGGAGACGATGCGGTCCATGTCGGCCAGGTCGAGTTCGGGATCGATGCCCTGGCTGTACAGGTTCATCGCCATGACGACGATATCCATGTTGCCGGTGCGCTCGCCGTTGCCGAGCAAGGTGCCTTCGACACGCTGGGCGCCGGCCATGACGCCGAGTTCGGCGGCGGCGACGGCGCAGCCGCGGTCGTTATGCGTATGCAGGCTGACGATGACGGCGTCGCGCCGGGAAACGTGGCGGCAGAACCATTCGATCTGGTCGGCATGGATATTGGGCGTCGCCATTTCCACGGTGGACGGCAGGTTCATGATCGCCGGACGCTCGGGCGTCGGCTCCCACACGTCGATCACCCGGTCGCAGACTTCCACCGCGAAATCGATTTCGGTGCCGGTAAAACTTTCCGGCGAATATTGATAGACCCATTCGGTTTCAGGAGCTTCTTCCGCGCAACGCCGCACTTCCTCGGCGCCGGCGACGGCGATGTCGACGATGCCCGCCTTGCCGGTCTTGAATACCTTCTCCCGCTGCACGATGGAAGTCGAGTTGTAGACGTGCATGATCGCCTTGCGCGCCCCGCGCAGGGACTCGAAAGTGCGCCGGATCAACTCGGGGCGGGCCTGGGTGAGCACTTGCACCGTGACATCGTCGGGAATGGCGTCCTGTTCGACCAGGCTGCGCACGAAATCGAAATCCGGCTGGGAGGCGGCCGGAAAGCCGACTTCGATTTCCTTGAAGCCGACCTTGACGAGCAGATCGAACATCTTCCTTTTCTGACTCACCGACATCGGCTCGATGAGAGCCTGGTTGCCGTCGCGCAGGTCGACGCTGCACCATCGCGGCGCACGGGTCAGAACCTGGTCGGGCCAGGTCCGGTCGTGCAGCCCGATCGGTGGAAAAGGCTTGTATCGGGTATGGTCGAACATGTGGCTGACTCCAAGCTCCGGTCGCTTTCTGTCGGGGACTATAGCCCAAGCGCCTTGGTTTTTCTATTTACAATTTCTACTGTTTTTGCGTTTTCTTAAATTAATTCACCAATTTAGTTAATTTTTGTGGTGAACTCTGTTAAATTTTTAGGCGCTGAAAGATTTGTTGCCCGGAGGTGGCTTCATGCAACTCGACAAGCTGGACCGGCGCATTCTTCGCCATTTGCAACAGGACGGCAACATTACCAATCTCGAACTTGCCCAGCGCATCGGTCTTTCGGCCACGCCATGCGCGCGCCGGGTGAAACAACTCGAGGACGCGGGCGTAATCGTCCGCAAGGTAACCTTGCTCGACCCGAACAAAATCGACCTGAAACTGACGGCGCTGATCCAGATCGCCATGGACCGGCACACTCCCGAGCGCTTCGAGGTGTTCGAGAAGGCGGTCAGCGATTGTCCGGAAGTGATTGAATGCCTGCTGATCACCGGTCAGGCGGCGGACTATCTGCTCAAGGTCGTCATTCCGGACATGGATTACTACCAGGAATTCCTGCTCAACAAGATCACCCGCATCCCCGGAGTGAGCGATGTGCATTCCAGCTTCGTCTTGCGCAAGGTCGTCAGTACGACGGAACTGCCGCTTGAGCACATTTCGCGGCAGGCCTGACGGACGCGGATTCAGTCGGGCAGGCTGAAGGCCAGCAGCGTATCGGTTGCGGCGATCGCAACGTACTGATTTCCGTCGGCGCCGATATAGGTCATCGGATTGGCGTTGCCCCGGCCGGGCAGCGACGACTGCCAGAGTTCCGCCCCGGACTCCGCATCCAGCGCCCGGAACCGGTTGTCGTCAGTCGCGGCGATGAACAACAGCCCGCCGGCGGTAACGACCGCGCCGGCCCGTCCGGGCCGCCCGGTGTTGCGCAAGGCTTCCGGCAATCCTTCGGTGATTCCCAGCGGCCGCTGCCAGAGTATCTCGCCGCTCGCCAGATTTACCGCGCTGAGTTGGCTCCAGGGCGGCTTCTGGCACGGCCAGCGCGAATCGTCCATCGCCACGTCGAAGCCCGGGGGGCGCGGCGTGGTCAATACCCACGATTGATCTTCCGCCTGTTCCAGCCATCCGAAAGTGCCGAGATTGGCGGCCAACACGAAACCGGTATTGGTGGCCTGGTCGATGGCGACGCCGCCCCAATTGGGTCCGCCGGCGAGGCCGGGGAACAGCAAGGTGGTGCGCTGTGGCGCATCGGGCGTCCGATGCACCCAGGGCGTATAGGGTCCGAGGTTGATCACCTCTCCCAGACTGTCCAGCAATTCACCGCAGGCGGCTGCGTGCGCGGCGTTCGTATCCGTGGCGGATACCAGATCCTGCATGCCGAATCGGGTACGGGCGAGATCGGCCGGAGCGGAAGGAACCGGCTGGATGGGCGAAGTCTGCTCGCCCGGAACCTCGCTGGCCGGCACCGGCCGTTCGATGATTTCGAGAATCGGTTCGCCGGTTTCCCGATTCAGCAGAAACAGGTAGCCGGACTTGGTGGTGAAGGCCATGGCCGGCGTACCGTCCTCCAACTCGAACAGGCTCGGCGGCGCCGGCGGGTCGTGATCCCACAAGTCATGATGAATCGTCTGGAAATGCCAGATGTATTCGCCGGTATGCAGATTCACGGCAACGATGGCATTGGCGTACAGGTTGTCTCCCGCCCGGTCGCCGCCCCAGGCGAAGGGAATCGGCGAGGCGAGCGGCAGAAAGACCATGGAGCGTTCCGGGTCGGCAGTGAAATAGAAGGGCCAGGCATTGGCGCCCAGCCGCCCGCGCCAACTGTCGCCGGCCCAGGTCGCATTGGCCGGATCGCCCGGTTGCGCGACCGAGGCAAACTCCCATAACAGATCGCCGGTTTGCACGTCGAAAGCGCGGGGATTGCCGATTCCTCCGGGCTGGCCGGGAGGCGTGTTGGCGCCGACGATGACGACGCCATCGATAATCAGCGGCACCGAGTTGTACGGCACGCCGATATCGACAACGCCGCCGTTGCCGAAACCGGCCGAGTCGGCGCCGGAGTTCGCGTCGACTGCGTGCAGATTACTGCCCGCCATGAACAGGATTCGGGCCGGATTTTGGCCGTCGCCCGGCCACCACGCCACGCCGCGCCGGGACGGCCTGCCTTCTTCGATTTGCCGCACCCAGATTTCCCGGCCGGAGACGGGATCGAGCGCCACAATACGATCCGCGGCGGGAAAATACATGACATTGTTGGCGACGATGGGCGTAGCCTGGGAATTCGCGCCGCCATCGGCGCCGCGCAGGGAATATTCCCAGGCGGGGCCAAGCGACTCGACATTCTCGCGGTTGATTTGGCCCAGGGAAGAATAGCCGGTTCCCGCCAGATCGCCGCGATACAGATTCCAATCGGGTGCCTGCGCGGCCTCCTGCCCGCATCCCGCCAGCAGCAGGAGCGGCGCCAGCAAAAGGGAAATCAAGCCTCGCTTGCCCATGGGTTCGGCCCTGACCGGTCGTTTCGCTTTACAGCAATTCGGCGATGGCGTCCCGTTCCTGCTGCAATTCGCGTTCGGTGGCGGCCATCATCTTGCGGCTGAATTCATTGATCTCGAGATCCTGCACGATCTCATAGCCGCCGTTTTCGCAGATCACGGGAAAGGAATATATCAGCCCTTCCTCGATCCCGTAACTGCCGTCGCTGCATATCCCCATGCTGACCGTGCTTCCGCCGCTGCCGAGCGCCCAGTCGCGCATGTGCTCGATCGCCGCGTTCGCCGCCGAGGCCGCGCTCGACAGGCCCCTGGCCTTGATGATCGCGGCGCCTCGCTGCTGCACCCGGGGGATAAACTTGTTTTCCACCCAATCCTGGTCCACCAGCCCGGCCGCGTCCTTGCCGGCGACGCTGCAATGATGAATGTCCGGGTACTGCGTCGCCGAATGATTGCCCCAGATGATCATGCCTTCGACGTCGGTGCTGTGGCTGTGCGTGTGCTCCGCAAGTTGGGCGATCGCGCGGTTATGGTCGAGCCGCGTCATCGCGGTGAACTGGGCCGGATCGAGATGCGGCGCATTGCGGTGCGCGATCAGGCAATTGGTATTGGCGGGATTGCCCACCACCAGCACTTTCACGTCGCGGCTGGCCCAGCGGTCGATGGCCGCGCCCTGGGTCGAGAAAATCTTCGCGTTGGCCTGCAACAGATCCTTGCGCTCCATGCCGGGCCCGCGCGGCCGCGCGCCGACGAGCAGGCAATACTCGGCATCGCGGAAGGCGATGTCCGGATCGTCGGTCTGCACGATGCCGGCCACCAGGGGAAAGGCGCAATCCTCTATTTCCATCACCGTGCCGGCCAGGGCTTCGAGCGCCGGCGTGATTTCGAGCAATTGCAGGATGACAGGCTGGTCCTTGCCGAGCATTTCGCCGGCGGCGATGCGAAACAGCAGGGCGTAACTGATCTGGCCCGCCGCGCCGGTGACCGTGACCCGAACCGGTTCTTTCATACGTGCTTCCTCTTCAGCCCTGTTCCGGGCAGGCGCATTGTTTCCGATTCATGCGGATAGATCAACAATGCCTTCAGGACACGAACATCGCATCGCCGTAACTGTAAAAGCGGTAGTCTCCGGCGATGGCTTGCCCGTAGGCGTCGAGCAGCATTTCCCGGCTGCCGCAGAAGGCGCTGACGAGCATCAGCAGGCTCGACCGGGGCAGGTGGAAGTTGGTAATCATGGCGTCCACCACGAGGAATTCGAAGCCTGGGTAAATGAAGATATCGGTTTCGCCACGGTATTCGCCCAAGCGCCCTGCCCCGGCGGCGGATTCGAGCGAGCGCACGACCGTCGTGCCGACGGCGACGACGCGCCCGCCCCGTTCCCGGCATGCGTTTACGGCGGCGCAGGTAGACGCCGGCACTTCCACGTACTCGCCATGCATGCGGTGATCGGCGATTCGCTCTTCGCGCACGGGCTGGAATGTGCCGGCGCCGATATGCAAGGTGATGAAAGCCGACTGCACGCCCTTCGCCGCGATGCGCTCGAGCAATTCGCGGTCGAAGTGCAGGCCGGCGGTAGGTGCGGCAACTGCGCCGTCGCGGCTGGCGTAAACTGTCTGATAGCGTTCGGCGTCTGCTGCGGTTGCCTGCCTGCGGATATATGGCGGCAAGGGCACTTCGCCGATGCGTTCGAGCACGCCCGCGATGTCCTCCCAGAAGCGCAACTCGAACAGGGCGCCGTCTCTGCCGAGCACCTCGGCTTCAACCTGCTCTCCGGCCCCGCCCTCCAGCAGCAGACGGGCGCCTGCCTTCGGCGACTTGCTTGCGCGCACCTGGGCCAGCGCCCGGCGCGCTTCGGGAATCCGCTCGATCAGCACTTCCACCTTGCCGCCGCTGTCCTTGCGGCCGTGCAGCCGCGCGCGAATCACCCGGGTGTCGTTAAATACGAGCAGGTCATTCGGATTCAGTAGTTCGGGCAGGTCCGCGAAGCGCCGATGCCGGACGCTTCCCGAATTTCGATCAAGGCTCAACAGCCGGCTTGCCGATCGGACCGCCGAGGGTCGCTCGGCGATCCGTTCCGGCGGCAGATCGTAGTCGTAATCGGACAGCAATTCGCTCATCAATCATCCCGGCGGCGGCAGATTTTTCCTGCATGGAAGGCGCGGCCCGATTGAACCGCGAAGGGCGATTAATATACCATTCCCCGCGCCGGGACATGGGCACCCCGTCCCGGTCTGCCGTGTGCCGGAGTGGTGGAATTGGTAGACACGATGGATTCAAAATCCATTGCTAGCGATAGCGTGCCGGTTCAAGTCCGGCCTCCGGTACCAAATCACCTTGTGTCGAATCTGTGACGGCTTTGGCGGCCATGCCGCACTCGAAAGGCTTGTTCGGAAAAATGAAATTTCTCTTCTCATTCACGCTGATACTGCTGGCTCCACAAGCGCTTGCACAATCCGATTCGATAAATCTCCCCAACATTGGCGTTGGTTTGAGTGGATTCTGGTACAACCCCGATCAACCTGCGCACGGGCTGCAGATTGAAGTAATCAATGGCGCCAAAGCGTTTGTCAGTTGGTACACCTATAACAGTTTCGGTCAACCCTTGTGGCTGCTTGGCGAAGGCACATATTCGGGATTGGTCCTGAATTCCGAACTCCTGCAATTTTCCGGAGGGCGTCCTCCTTCCGCCTGGAGCCAGGCGGATCCGCAAGTCTCGAACTGGGGCTCGGTAACTATTGAATTTCAGAGTTGCAACAGCGCATCGCTAAACTGGAGTTCCGTCGATTCCGGATTTGGTAACGGTGCGCTGGAGCTGATTCGGTTTTCATCGTTGATGGGACAACAGTGTTTCGCCGAGGAGGAGTTTGGACAACAGATAGTTTTTTCATTTGAAAGCGGTGAACTGGATTTTCAACCGGTATTTGCGGACTTGCCCGTGAATTTCGAAGAATCAATCTACGAACTCGATTTCCGGCGAGAAGTATTGCCAGCCCCGTTGCAGGGATTTAGCGGACTTCGTCTGACCGGATCCAATCGGTCCGATGACCTGGCAATGCTTGTCAAGAAAGCTGTCGGCGGATTGGCTCCCAATACGACTTACAGTATCGTGGTGGATGGGGATATCGCCACCAATACGCCATTTGGATGTGTAGGTATCGGCGGCGCTCCCGGAGAAAGCGTTACGATCAAGTTTGGCGCCTCCACGATAGAACCTGTGGCTGAAGAGAGACAACCCGAAAACTATTTCCGATTGAACATAGATTTTGGAAATCAGACAAACGGCGGTGAAAACGGGCTGGTCGTCGGGAATTTGACCAATAGTTTCGAATGTTCGGGAACTGCGCCGCCTTGGGAGTTGAAGTCCTTATCCACCTATGGCGAAGAGCTGTTGATCAGCACGGATAGCGATGGCGTGTTATGGCTGCTGGCAGGTTCCGATTCCGGTTTCGAGGGAACCTCGCAATTCTACATCACAACGCTGCGGATTCGACTCGAACGACAAGATGATTAAGCCACGTTGACGGGTAGCGTGCCGGTTAAAGTCCGACCTCAGGTACGATACTCCAATTTCTCGATCAGTTAAGTTCAGGTTGAACCGGATTTCCGCCTGGATTCGAATTCCGACAGAAAGCCTTCCTTGTCTTTCGGCGAGATCACGACATAGCGGTGGCTACCGTAATGGATCAGGAGCTTGTCCAGAGAAAGCGCCGGGCCTGAAATCATGAGGCGCGATCTTTCGATGCGACTAATGTCGTCCAGGGGAATCGT
Organism: Gammaproteobacteria bacterium; assembly: GCA_009844085.1. GTDB lineage: Bacteria > Pseudomonadota > Gammaproteobacteria > Pseudomonadales > Pseudohongiellaceae > UBA9145. The sequence goes on from VYCF01000077.1 coordinate 11,174, forward strand.
CCATTTGAATGGGCCCGATCTGATGTGCAGGCTGTCGTCTCGAAACCTGTAGTCCGTTGCTGCCAGTATCCAGACGGGCAGGAGCAAGGCGGCGCCAAACGCCGCAACTACAATAGTCAACTCGACTGAGCCGGATACTTCCGCGAATACGATCCAGTAAAGCAGGACCAGCGGCAGGCCTACGATGATCAAGACCAGCCAAGTATCGATTTTGGACTTGTATAACATTTCGCCGCCTTTCCCCTGGCTGGATCCAGTGCCGTCAATGGGTGTCCCATGATTTGTTCCATGATCTGTTAGCGGCAGAGGCGGAAGATACCGAGAAACCCGGGCCTGGCCATGCATTCCTCCTTCTTGATGGTCAGCGCTGCCTGGATCTTGCCCATTTCCAGCATGGAATTCGCCAGGTAGGGATATTCCAGCGCCACTTGCAGGACATGGTTCTGCAATTGCTCAAACCTCCGTCTCTCAGCTTTGGCCAGGGATGACAAGGCGATCATGACAAAGTCACCGTTGATCAGGCCCATCTGGGCTTCATCCGCCACCGCCCTTTCGAAAAACACCGGCAGGCAGATCTGTTCCTGGATGCGGGTATGGGTCCAGTCAGTCTTCTTGCAGTTGATGTCGAACTCATCGACATCATTCACGTCGTTGTAACTGGCATAGAAATCTTCCCTGGCCACTTCCAGTTGCTGACGCAGAACGAAAGCCGAGCGCTCGGCCGTAACCCGGATTTCTTCGATGGTGACATAAGGCAATTGCACAGACTCATCACCTGCATGTGCTTGCAGGCTAGCTTCGGGCTCTGCGTTGACCTGACTATCCTGAGAAAAAGCGGGACCGGCAACAGCGCCAGTCAATAGCACCAGGACCATCATCACTTGTGAATTGTTGATTTTCATAGATTTGCCCATTTCACCATCTGTCCACTGGCTGGAACTAGGGAAGCTCTGAATAAGTCGCGCCCGGTTTCGTCCTGGCGTGGGCGTTGC
>VYCF01000047.1 GCA_009844085.1 Gammaproteobacteria bacterium
ACAACATGGACGCCAAGCAGTTGAAATTATTCGAGTTTTAACCGGACAGTAGTGGTCTGAGATAGTTTATGGCAAGCAGCCGTGCGTCATAGTCGAACTTGGAGGTATTGTACATCTCCAGATCCGGCGGGACTTGCGGCGCCCCGGTAGGAATCGAAACCACGATTTCGTAAGGCCTTCCGGAGGAAAATAAAATGCCCTTGTAGAGTAGCGATTGCAGACCCAGAAATTGTCCGTTGTCGCCCAAGGTCAAACAGAACACGGAAGAATACCCGATGCAGTTCAAGATGTGCTGGTTCCAGTAATGTTCTTCCATGGTTGTCGTGCCGTAAACGGAATACGCCGTCGACCCGGATGAGCCCAGCAAGAACTCTTCTTCGTTCGGGTTCTCGTCCCGCTTCACGACGGGCAGTTTCTGTCCCGTGGACAGCGGTCCTTCAAGATAGGCCGGATTCCTGACCCATTTGGCCAGGTCGGAGAAGTACTTCTTGAAGCTTTTGCCCGCGGCGACATGGGCGCCGGGGATTTCGTAGATGTCTTCGTGACCGCTGAATACGATCTGGTCCGCCGCGTCTTCGATGTGGGTGTCGAGACCCGCCAGCAGCATGTCGATCACCCCGTCTCCGTTGAGGTCGCGCAGCCGCACCGCCGAATCGACCGAAGTCAGATTCGACGCCGAGGGAATCGTGTGGTCGGCGGCGTCTTCGAGCGAAAAACCGCCCGCCGCTTTCTGTATCAACACGAAATCCGAGACCGCCGGCACGACGCCGGGAACGGGATTGCGGATGAGGATGTCGGGCAGAGTGTCGCCGTCGATCAGACCTTTCTGTGCCGTATAGTTGTCGTTGAAGCCTGGAAGGATTTCCGGCAGGTTGCCCGGCGTGCTCAGCGTCCAGTGCGGGTCCGAGCCCCCGTTGAACTCGGCCAGATTGTTGTGGTTATCGCTGTCCGCGTCCAAGGCCGCATCGGCAGCGCTCAGAGGATTGAAATCGTTTTCGATTTCCCAGACGTCGGGCATGCCGTCATTATCGTCGTCGGTATCTTCCGAATCAATCGTGCCGTCGCCGTCGGTATCCGGCGCGGATGGAGTAGCGGGCGGGTCCGGCGTTGGGTCCGGCGTCGGTTCCGGAGTCGTCGTTGTCGAACAAGCTCCCACCAGACTGAGCGTGTAGCTTCCCGTCCAGGAACCGTAACTGCTCGTGGTGATGCCGTTCTTCGTGGAACCTGTGTAGGAGGACTGTCCGCCGAACTTGTTGAGACTGATTGCCGCCTTTCCGCCGACGGCGACATGTCCGTCGTGCACGGCGGCGGTCCCGATGCGGCTGTCGTCCGTGTATGTGCCGGTGCCCCAGACCGAACCGGTGGAACTTCCGGTTACGACGAATGAATGCGTTCCGTTGGACAGGCTGGTCGCATTGCTCGGCGCCGCGGTGTAGGAAGAACAATTCAACGACGTGGGCGTCGGGGTTGGGTCGGGTTTTGGCTTGGGCGTGGTGGTTGTCGAGGTGGTGCATGCGCTGACGAAAGCCAGCGTGTAGCTGCCGGTCCAGGAACCATAGTCTCTGGAAGTCACGCCATTCTTTGTCGACCCAGTGTAGGATGTCCGTCCGCCCGACTTGGTGAGCCGGACGACCGCCTTTCCGCCGGCAGCCACATGACCGTCGTGCACGGCAGCGGTTGCGATGCGGCTGTCGTCCGTATAGATTCCGGTTCCCCAGATCGTGCCCGAAGTGCTTCCGGTTACGAAAAACGTGTGCGTCCCGGCGGAGAGGCTCTGCGCGTCGGTTGGCGCTGCCGTATATGCCGAGCACAGCGGCGTGGAGCCTGTCAGCCGGCTAGTCGTCAGTCCGGCGAGCCCCGCGGGAGACGTCTCGCTCCAGAGAAAGCTTGTTTGGCTGGATGCCGCCTGCGCATGGACTTGCAGGCCAAGCGATAGTAGTAACGGCAGGAAAAATTGTCGCAGAAGCTTGAATGAAGGATGTGCGCCGAACGCGCAAAAGAAGTGTTTCATTTGAATTCCCTTTCAGAATTCCAGCCAAAGTGACAACGAGTATCGGCTGTTAGTGCGGCGAAATGAGGTGTTTTTGTGAAACTATTTTGACAGGCGCCTCTTCGGCGCTATCCCAACCGCTTTTTCGACTTATGGCGGCGGGAACGGATGATGGCGCGTATGTCGGCCAGGGCGCGTTCGAATTCGTCGTTGACCACGCGGTAATCCGATTTTTCTCCCTGGGCGATTTCGCGTTGGGCCTGGCGCATGCGGCGGTCGATGGTTTTTTCGTCGTCGAGAGCCCGGGTTTCGAGTCGTTGGCGCAAGGTTTCGACGGATGGGGGCAGGATGAAAATCGAGCAGGCGGTGGGGTCGAGTTTGCGGACCTGTTCGGCGCCTTGCCAGTCGATTTCGAGGATTATGTCGAGGCCCTGTTCGCGTTGACGGCGAACCCATTCGTGCGAAGTACCGTAGTAGTGGCCATAGACTTCGGCGTGTTCGAGGAAGGCGCCTTCCGCAAGTTTGCGTTGGAATTCGTCCCGGTCGACGAAGAAATAGTCGACGCCGTCGCGTTCTCCCTCGCGTCTCGGGCGGGTCGTGTGGGAGACCGATATGCAAAGCGAATCGTCGTCCTTGACGAGTTCCCTGACCAGGCTGGTCTTGCCTGCCCCCGAAGGAGCGGTGACGATGAAAAGCGCGCCGCTTGTCATGTTGGATCCAGATCTACAGCGCTCCGGGTTTCTGCAACGCGGCTATCCTGTCTTCCAGCGGCGGATGCGACATGAACAGCGCCCGCAGTCCGGTCGGGCGGCCGCCGTTGATGCCGAAGGCGGCGAGTTCGCCGGGCAGGTCTTCGGCCTGATTCTGTTGCAGGCGCTGAAGGGCCGCGATCATCTTTTGCCGGCCGGCAAGATTGGCGCCGCCGGCGTCGGCGCGGAATTCGCGCCAGCGGCTGAACCACATGACGACGATGGTCGCGAGTATCGACAGCACGATCTGAGCGACGATGGAAACGACAAAATAGCCGATGCCGAATCCTCGCTCGTTTCTGAATACGACCCGGTCGACGACGTGTCCGATGACTCTTGAGAGGAAGATCACGAAGGTGTTCAGCACGCCTTGCAGCAGGCCCATGGTTACCATGTCGCCATTGGCGACATGGGCGACTTCGTGAGCGAGTACGGCTTCGGCCTCGTCCGGGGTCATCTGGCGCAGCAGGCCGCTGCTGACCGCCACCAGCGCATTGTTGCGACGCATGCCGGTGGCGAAGGCATTGACGACATCGGAGGGGAAAATGCCTACTTCCGGCATTCCGATGCCGGCGCGTTGCGCCTGGCGCTCGACGGTTTGCAACAGCCAGCGTTCCTGCTGGGTCGACGGCGTCTTGACGATCTGCACCCGCATGGACCGCTTGGCCATCCACTTCGACAAGGCCAGTGAAATGAAGGCGCCGCCGAATCCGAACGCGCAAGAGAACACGAGCAGCGCGTTCATATCGAGACCGGCGCCGCTCGACAGCAGCATCTGTTCGATGCCGAATACGCGAAATGTGACGCTGATCAACAGCAATATCGAGAAATTGGTTAACAGGAACAACAAGATACGCATCATTTACCTCTACCTCGCTTGCAAGGTCAGAATCCGAGCACCTGGTAGTTGCCGTCGAGAATCAGGCGCACGGAAACATATACGCCGAACATCGGGATCGCGATCCAGACGAAGTTCAGGCTGAAAACATATACCCACATGTCGAACGGGCTGATCGATCTGTGGCGCCCGGCTACACGGAAACTGATCCAGTAGAGCGTAGTATTGTAGACCCATACCCAGAACAGCATCACGCCGATAATGCCCGCGGCGACAGCGGGCAGAAAATTCACGGTATAGGCGGCATACAGGATCAGCGTCGGAATCCAGCTCGTGAAACCGTTGGCGATGTCCACGTTGAAGCCGAAGGAGCCCCGGTCCCTGTAAGCGTCGTCGTAGTGGCTGTACGACGCCCAGACATCGATCCAGAAAGCGGGCGACAGGATTTTGCCGGGCGGGACTTTCGAGCGGAGAAAAGCCATTGCCGGCGAGACCCCGGTTTCCCGGTGCAGGTTCCGCCAATGTTCGGCCCGCTGCTCGATTCGGTCATGCGCCAGGTAGAGACTGACTTCCCAGAGACAGATCAGCAGATTGGCCGAAAAGAACGCGGCAAAGACGCAATAGGCCAGGCTCAGATGGCCGTACAATCCGTAGCGAACGGCCATGCCGAGAACGGTCAGGGCCACGATGAAGAGCACCGCGAACGGCAGCGCCGGAATTCCCGTGTTGCCGCCCTGTCGATCCGTATCGCTATTCAATGTTCTGTACCTGTTCCCTGATCTGTTCGATGAGTACTTTCAGATCGAGCGCATTGCGGGTGGTCTTGATCGCCGCGGATTTCGAACAGATGGTATTGGCTTCGCGCATCAGTTCCTGCATCAGAAAATCGAGCGGCCTGCCCGCCGGCTCTCCAGCGCCGATCAGCCGCTCGATTTCGTTTACGTGGGCGTCGAGCCGGTCGAGTTCCTCGGCGATGTCGGACTTGCTCACGAGCAGGGCGACTTCCTGCTCTACCCGTCCCGGTTCGAGACTGACCTGCAACTCGGCGATGTTGTCGAGCAGCGCCTGGCGCTGACCAGCGAGAATCTCCGGCAGCGAGACGCGCACTTCGTTCAAGATCTCTCGAATCGAGGCGACCCGCTCGCGCACTACGGCTTCGATTTCGTTTCCTTCCCGGGCGCGTCCGGCGAGAAACTCATCGAGCGCCCCGTTGAACAGCGATACGGCTTCCTGTTCCAGATCGCCGTCGTCCGTCGCTTCGGTCTCGATGACCCCGGGCCAGCGCAGAATATCAAGGCTGGAGGGCAGGCGCGAGTCGCCGAACGAGTCGTGAATCTTTTCGCTGGCCGCGGCCAGACTTTCCAGCAGCCGGGAATTCAGATGCAATTCATTCGACAGGGCTTCGGATTCCCGAAACCGCAACGTGCAATCGACCTTGCCCCGTTTCACGCGGCCGCGGACGGTCTTGCGAATTGCGGTCTCCAGATTGCGGAAGGCTTCCGGCAGACGAATCGAAGTCTCCAGATAGCGATGATTGACCGAACGGATTTCCCAGATCAGCGTACCTCGTTCGAGTTCGGCCTGTTTGCGGCAGAACGCTGTCATGCTTAGCATTGCTTGTCCCCCGTAGCGCAGGCCAATTCTAGCGCACTGGCGCGCCGCGCGTTGCCTTGTTTCATGTCTGCCGCTTACAGGATAATGCGCCCATGCAGGACTTTCAGCGCCGGTTTCTCGAATTCGTCATCGACCAGGAAATATTGCGCTTCGGCAGTTTTACGTTGAAGTCCGGCCGAGTCAGCCCGTATTTCTTCAACGCCGGCCTGTTCAATACCGGCGCCCGGCTCTCCTTCCTGGCCGGCAGTTACGCGCAAGCTATCGTGCATTCCCGCCTCCCCTTCGACATGTTGTTCGGTCCGGCCTACAAGGGCATCCCGCTCGTAGCGGCCACCGCCATGGCGCTGCACCGGGATCATGGACTCGATACGGCCTGGTGCTTCAATCGCAAGGAAGCGAAGGATCACGGCGAAGGCGGCCTGCTCGTCGGCGCCGATCTGGCCGGGCGGGTATTGCTCGTAGACGACGTCATCACCGCCGGCACCGCGGTGCGCGAATCGGTCGGCATCGTGCGCGGACGGGATGCCGAGCTCGCCGGAATCCTGATCGCAATGGACCGGCAGGAACGAGGCGCGGGGCCGGCGTCGGCCATCCACGAGATCGAGAAGGAATTCTCCACCCGCGTTGTCAGTGTGGTGAACCTCGAGGACGTGATCGACTACCTCGGCGCAGACCCCGGCAGCGAATTGCACGCCCACCTCGACGCCGTGCGGGCCTACCGCGAGCAATTCGGCGTCGGGTGAGCGCCGTTCGAATCAGCCGGTAATGAGAGTGCCGACGCCCTCGTCGGTGAAGATTTCAAGCAGCAGCGCGTGTTCGACGCGGCCGTCGATGATATGGGCGCTATGCACGCCCGAGCGCAGGGCGTCGAGCGCGCATTCCACTTTCGGCAACATGCCGCCTTTCAGGATGCCGGTGGTGGCGAGTTCTTCTACCTGCCTGACGCTGAGCCCGGTGAGCACATTGCCCGCGTCGTCCTGCACACCGGCCACGTTCGTCAGCAGGATCAGCTTTTCCGCGCCGAGCACGCCGGCGATGGAGCCGGCTACCGAATCGGCGTTGATGTTGTAACTGACCCCGTTTTCGTCGGTGCCGACCGGCGCGATGACGGGAATGAAATCGCTCGCCTTCATCATTTCGAGCACCTGGGTGTCGATCGAGACGATTTCCCCGACCTGGCCGAGGTCGACGAACTCGCTTTCGTCCGCGGTTTTGTTGAATTGGCTGCGCGCTTTCAGCCGACGCGCCCGGATCAGGTTGCCGTCCTTGCCGCTGATACCCACGGCCTTGCCATGGTTCTGGTTGAGCAGGCTGACGATTTCCTTGTTGACCTGGCCGCCGAGCACCATCTCGACCACGTCCATCGTGCGGCTGTCGGTTACGCGCAGGCCGTCGACGAAACGCGATTCGATATTCAACTGCTCGAGCAACTTACCTATCTGCGGGCCGCCGCCATGGACGATGACCGGATGAATGCCGACCAGTTTCATGAGCACGACGTCGGTCGCGAAACTCTGCTTGAGAGCTTCGTCGACCATGGCGTTGCCGCCGTATTTGACCACCACCGTATTGCCCGCGAACTTCCGAATGTAAGGAAGCGACTCGGTCAGAATCCTGGCGATGGTGCGTGCCCTGTTTACGCTCAGTGACATGGCGCGATTTTTCCGGTTCAAGTCAGTTGTTCAAAACGGCGGTTGCAGCGAATCGTCTACGCGCAGGATCAGTTCCCGGAAATCCGCCTGAATCGCTTCCAACCTTTCCTGCGTGTCCGCTTCGAAACGGCAAAGCAGGGCCGGAGTGGTGTTCGAGGCCCGGATCAGGCCCCAACCGTCGGCGTATTCTACGCGCAGCCCGTCGATTTTGATAATTTCCGCCCGCTCGAAATCCGCCAATTCCAGGATTGCGTCCATCAGCGGAAACTTGCGCGCCTCGGGCACGGGCAGGCGCAATTCTTCGGTTCTGCACCCCTCGCGGCTGGCCCCGAGCGCCACGCTTGCCGGCTCGGACCTTGCCGCGAGCAGTTCGGCGACCCGGGCGGCCGCATAGACGCCGTCATCGAATCCGAACCAGCGATCCTTGATGAAAATATGCGCCGAAAGCTCGCCGCCCAGCGGAGCGCCGGTTTCCCGCATGGCGAGTTTCATGAAGGAATGCCCCGAGCGGCGCATGCAGGGCTTGCCGCCCAACTCCCGGATGCGGCGGGGCAGGCGAGTGCTGCATTTGACATCGTAAACGATGTCGGCGCCGGGGTAGCGCGGCAGGATGTCTTCCGCCAGGAGTTGCAGGATCGATTCGGCTTCGATGACGGTTCCGGTCTCATCGACGAGTCCGAGACGGTCGCCGTCGCCGTCGAAGGCGACGCCGAAGTCGGCCTTGCCCGCCACGACTTCGCGGCAAAGTTCCGCGAGGTTTTCGCCGACGGTTGGATCGGGATGATGGTTGGGAAAGTTGCCGTCGAGTTCCGAATGCAGCGCCACGACTTCGCAGCCGAGCCGTTCGAACAAGGCAGGCGCCACCACTGCCGGAACCGCGTTCGCGCAATCGATGACGACTTTCAGCGGCCGTTGCAGACGCACGTTGTCGGTGATGAAGCGCAGGTAATCTTCAAGTATGGACAATTCGCCGATTTGTCCGGCGCCTTGAGCGAATCGATCCTGTTCGACACGCAGGCGAATCTGCTGGATCTGGTCGGAATCCATGCTTGTGCGCCGGAAGACCGGCTTCAGGCCGTTGTAATCGGATGGATTGTGACTTGCGGTCATCATCACGCCGGAGTCATGGGGGCTCGTGTGCGTGGCGAAATACAGCACCGGCGTCGGCGCGATGCCCAGGCTGACGACATTGCAGCCGGAAGCGCGGATGCCGGCGCCGAGGGCCTCGAACAATTCCGGGCTCGAAAGCCGGCCGTCCCTTGCCGCGAGCAGCGTATCGATGCCGAGCGCAAGCGCCTCGCTGCCGATGGCCTGGCCGATGCGTCGAACGAGATCGCCGTCGAGCTCATCTCCGGCGATGCCGCGAATATCGTAGGCGCGAAAGATTTCCGCTGGAACTGACGCCTTTGCGGCCGGCCGCTTACTCATACCCCGGCAACTTCAGGCTGGGGCTTCAACGGACACGGGCAGGCGTTCGGCGATCAGCTCAAGCATTTTTCTCGCCACGGCTTCCTTGCGGGCGCGGGGAATTTCGACCTCGCCTTCCGCGCTGATGGCGGTAGCGGCCACTTCGTCGCTGTTGAAGGTTTCCGTGGCGTTGTTGGCGAACAGCAAGTCGAGTTGCTTGCGTTCGAGCTTTTCCCGGCCGTTCGCGGTCACGTCTTCGGTTTCGGCTGCGAAGCCGACCACCAGCGGCCGCGGATTCAGGCCCGCGACTTCGCTGATGATGTCCGGATTGCGCACGAGATCGATGGCCATGCTCGCCTTGTCCTTCTTGATTTTCCCGGCCGTCTGATTCGCGGGACGATAGTCGGCTACCGCCGCCACACCGATGAACGCGTCGGCGTCGGCGATACGCTCCATCGTAGCGGCCAGCATGTCTTCGGCGCTGGTGACGTCGATCCGGGTAACGCGATCCGGCGTGGGCAAGCTCACGGGGCCGCTGATGAGGGTCACGCGTGCGCCGGCCGCCGCGGCTTCAGCGGCCAGCGCATAAGCCATTTTTCCAGAGCTGTGATTGCTCAGGAACCGCACCGGATCGATCGCTTCCCGGGTCGGTCCGCCGGTTATGAGCAGATGCCTTCCTGCCAACGGCTCGCCGGAGAACAGTTCCGCGCAGGAAGCGAACAGATCGGCGGGTTCGACCATGCGCCCAGGACCCACGTCGCCGCAGGCCTGATCGCCTTCGGCGGGCCCGAACACGTGATAGCCGCGGCCGCGGACTTCGTCCAGGTTCTGCCGGGTGCCTGGATCGGACCACATGCCCTGGTTCATCGCCGGCGCGATGGCGATCGGCGCGGAAGTCGCCAGGATCAGGGTGGAAAGCAGGTCATCGGCCCGGCCATGAGCGGTGCGGGCGAGGAAATCGGCGCTCGCCGGCGCCACAAGTACGAGATCGGCCCAGCGCGCGAGTTCGATATGCCCCATCGCCGCCTCGGCTTCGAAATCGAGCAGATCCATCAGTACGCGGTTTCCCGTCAGCGCCTGCATCGTCAGCGGCGTGACGAATTCCTGCGCCGCACGCGTCATGACCACGCGCACTTCGGCCCCGGCCCGCGTGAACAAACGGGACAATTCAGCGCACTTGTACGCTGCTATTCCGCCGGTAATGCCCAGCAGAATGCGCTTGTTGGTCAAGGTCGGCATATCCGGGCGCGGCTTTCCAGAGGCTTGGAAAGAGAGGACGGCTAGACTAGCAGCAAGCCCCGCCGGAAGCAATTTGCCGGAGACTTGCCCTCATCAATTTATGCCAAAAATTTATGTCAAAAACAGTGCCATCCGCAAAATCCCTTCTAAGCTGTTTCGCACACGGAGGATACGCGATGACGATCAAGAACTGGCCGTTGCTGGAACGGCCGCGGGAAAAACTCTTTGAAGTGGGCGCCAAGAATCTCAGCGACGCCGAACTCGTGGCGCTGCTGCTCGGCAGCGGCGGAAACCGCAAGTCGGCGCTCGACCTCGCGCGCGACCTGCTGCAGCGATTCGACGGGCTCGCGGGCCTGCTGTCGACAGACTTCAGGCAGATCGCCCGCGTGGCCGGCATCGGTCCGGCCAAGGCCGCGAGCCTGGCGGCGATGCGCGAACTCGGCCACCGCCAGTTGTACGCCGAAGTGCAGGACCGCGACGTACTGAGCAGTTCCCAGGCCACCAGGGAATACCTGCGCGCCCGCTTCCGCTATTGCAAGAGCGAGATCTTCAGTTGCATCTTCCTGACCAACCAGCATCACATCCTGCGGCTCGACGAACTGTTCCAGGGCACCATCGACGGCGCCGCGGTCTATCCGCGGGAAGTGGTGGAGCGCTGCCTGGCCTATAACGCCGCCGCGGTGATCCTGGCACACAACCACCCATCGGGAATCGCCGAGCCCAGCCAGGCCGACATCGCCATCACGCGCAAGTTGCGCGTCGCGCTCGAAACCATCGACGTCCGCGTACTCGACCACCTCATCGTCGGCAGCACCCAGGTCGTTTCCCTCGCCGAGCGGGGCCTGATGTAGCCGTTTACGGCTTGCTCCAAAGGGGGGTGTTCTGGTATAAATCGCGCCTCTTCGAAACAGCCGGCCGGCGGCCGGCGGCAACCCAGCGAAAAAAGAGGTCCAGTACGATGGCGCGAATCTGCATGGTCACCGGTAAACGGCCGTTGGTGGGCAACAATGTTTCCCACGCGCAGAACAAGACCAAGCGCCGCTTTCTGCCGAACATCCAGAGCCACCGCTTCTGGGTGGAGTCGGAAAAGCGTTTCGTCAAGTTGCGGGTTTCCACCAAGGGCATGCGCATCATCGACAAGAACGGCATCGACAAGGTGCTGGCCGACATTCGTGGACGCGGTTTCAAAATATGAGCATACGGGTATGAGAGAGAAGATCAAGCTGGTTTCCAGCGCCGGCACCGGCCACTACTACACCACCGACAAGAACAAGCGCACCACTCCCGACAAGATCGAAATCCGCAAGTTCGATCCGGTCGTGCGCAAGCACGTGATCTACAAGGAAGCCAAGATCAAGTAGCTTTTTCTGTCTGGCCGCGGCGCCTTCAGTCCGGCCGCCGGGCGGTCAGCAATACCCGCATCGGGGCGGGATAGCCCTCGATCGTCCTTTTCGAGTCTTCCCTGTCCAGCGAGTTCACAAGCGACTCGAACGGCATCCATTCGGTAGTGCGTTGCTCCTCGGGGGTGGTAATGCTGCGGTCGATGATCTTCCAGTCGACGAATCCGCAGCGTTCCAGCCAGACTTCCAATGTCGCAATCGAGGGAATGAACCAGACGTTGCGCATCTGCGCGTAACGATTCTTCGGCGTCAGACTGTAACCTTCGCCGCCTTCGACGAAAATCGTCTCCAGCACGAGTTCGCCGCCGGGGCGCAAACTGTCGTGCAGCGAAACGAGATGATCGAGCGGCGAGCGCACGTGATACAGCACACCCATGGAGAATGCGGAATCGAAATATTCGCTGCGCCCGGGAAAATCTTCCAGCGCCATGGGCAGCACCCAGCAGTTCGCGTCCGGTACGAAGGATTTCAACGCCCAGAATTGCATGGCGTAAGGGATGTGCGGCTCGAGTCCGATGACCTGCCCGGCCTGGCGGCCGAGCATGCGAAAGCAGTAATAGCCGTTGCCGCAGCCGACGTCGAGTACCCTGCGCCCTTTCAGGGGAGCGATTTGCCCGTCGAGCCGGGCCCATTTCATGTCGGCGCGCCATTCGCAGTCGAGTTCGATGCCGAAGACCTCGAACGGACCCTTGCGCCAGGGAATGAAATCGAGCAACTGGTTCCGCAGTTGCGGGCGTGTTGCTTCATCGCAGTCAGCCGGGTCGCCGATGAGCACTCTCTCCCTGAAATCAGTCATGGAAGGACGGATTTGCGGCAATTGACCGATCTGCCCGAGGCGGCGGCGAATATCGCCGTGGCGAATCCGGCCCAGACTTTCTTCGGACAGAAACTCTTCCAGCGAAGACAGCGCCGTGCCTTCCAGTTGCCCGAGCAGGGAGGAGAAATTCATCGGCCTTTCCGCTTGCAGGCCACCATCGAAGCGAAATTGAAGCATTGGAACCATTGTTCCGCGGATTCGAATCCGGCCGCGGCGAGACGGGACTTGTGCGTCGCGAGAGTTTCCGGCAGCAGCACTCTCTCGAGCGCATCGCGCTTGCGGCTGATTTCCATCTCGCTATAGCCCATTTCCCGCTTGAACTGGTGATACATCTCGATATAGAGATCATTCAGGCGCGCATCGTCCAGGACGATCTTTTCAGACAGGATCAGAATGCCGCCGGGCGTCATGCCGTCGTGAATCCGCCGCAGGAGCTGCGCCCGATCCGCGGGCGGAATGAACTGCAAGGTGAAATTGAGGATGACGACCGACGCGTTCTCGACAGCGCAATCCCTGATGTCCTCTTGCCGGCATTGCACCGGGCCGCCGCCGAGCGCCGCAAGCCTTTCCTTGAGTCCGTCGAGCATCGGACGGGAGTTGTCCACGGCGATGATCTCGCAGGGCCGGCCTTGCATGCGCCGGGCGATGGCGAAACTCGCCGCGCCGAGGCTGCAGCCGAGATCGAAGATGCGGCTGCCGGGCCGAAAGTACTTTTCCCCCAGGCGGGCGGTCATCGCGATGATCGTGGTATAGCCCGGAACCGAGCGGTGAATCATGTCCTCGAACACCGTCGCCACTTTTTCGTCGAAGACGAAATCGCCCGGCATCATGTCGCCGGCGTACAACTTGTCCGTGGGGGGCTGTTTCATGTTCCGCTCTTGCGATACAGCAGGTCGCGCACTTCGTGGCCAAGCCGCCTGCCTCGCAGTTCGAACCGGGTCAGCGGGCGCTCGGGGCTTTCCCAGCAGGCATTTTCGCCGCAACGGTTGCTGAAGCCGGGAATCCGCTCCATGACTTCCATCATGTGTTCGAGATACGGCGGCCAATCCGTCGCCAGGTGAACTTCGCCGCCGGGTCTGAGCCGGCTCTGCACGAGCCGCATGAAGTCCGGCTGCACCAGGCGGCGCTTGTGATGGCGCTTGCGCGGCCAGGGGTCGGGGAAAAGCATGAGCACACGGTCTACGCTTTCTTCGGCCAGGTTGTCTGCGAAAACTTCGACCGCATCGTGGCAGATCAGCCGCACGTTCTCCAGGTCATGTTCGACGATGCCTTGCAACAGACGGCCGATGCCGGGCTGGTAGACGTCGATGCCGAGAAAATTGACCTGCGGCTGTTCGCGCGCCATCGCCAGCAGCGACTCGCCGGAACCGAATCCGATTTCGACCGTCAGCGGCTGTGGGAGGGGAAACAGTTGACGCATATCGAGCAACCCGGGCTCGAACTCGATGACGTATCGCGGGGAATACTGTTCGATCGCGCGCCGCTGCCCGCCGGTCAGCCGTCCGGAACGGATTACGTAACTTCGAACCGGCCTGCGCGCCGGCCTTTCATGTGCGGCGGTCACAGAGGGGGAAAGAAAGTTCCGGTTTCGGGCGAGGAGGCGCTGGCGTAGAGCCTCCGCGGCATGCGGCCGGCGAGGAAGGCTTCGCGGCCGGCGGCGACGGCCTTTTTCATGGCCGAGGCCATCAGCACCGGGTTTTTCGCTTCGGCGATTGCGGTGTTCATGAGAACGCCGGCACAGCCGAGTTCCATGGCGATGCTCGCATCGGAAGCGGTTCCCACTCCCGCGTCGACGATGATGGGCGTGGTCGCGTTCTCGAGAATCATGCGGATGTTGTAGGGATTGCGAATGCCGAGCCCGGAGCCGATGGGAGCGCCGAGCGGCATCACCGAAACACAGCCGATCTCTTCCAGTTCCCTGGCCACGAGCGGGTCGTCGCTGGTGTATACCATCACGTCGAAGCCGTCCCCGACCAGAATTTCCGCGGCTTTCAGGGTTTCGGTGACATTCGGGAAAAGCGTTTTTTTATCGCCGAGAACTTCGAGCTTGACCAGCTTGTGGCCGTCGAGCAATTCCCGCGCCATCTTGCAGGTGCGCACGGCTTCCTCGGCGTTGTAGCAACCGGCGGTATTGGGCAGGATCGTGTACTTGTCGGGAGAGACGACATCGAGCAGGCTGGGTTCGCCCGCGTTCTGGCCGAGATTGACGCGCCGGATGGCCACGGTGATGATCTCGGCGCCGCTGGCTTCGAGCGCGGCCCGGTTTTCGTCGAAATCCCGGTATTTACCGCTGCCGATAATGAGCCGGGACCGGTAGCTTTCGCCCGCTATCAAAAAAGGATCTTCAGCGGCCTGGGTCATGACGTTGATTTCAGCCCCCTCCTATTGCCTGCACGATTTCGAGTTTATCACCCGGCGCCAGCATGGTTGCTTCGAATTCGCCGCGCGGCACGATTTCGCCGTTCAGTTCCAAAGCGATCCTGCGGCCGGTTACGCCAAGCTCGTTCACGAGTTCGGCCACGGAAAGCGGTTCAGGCAGGCGCCTGGTTTCCCCGTTGACGATCAGTTCCATGGGAGGCCTTTCAGATCAGCCGGACTGGAATTGCCGACCGATTGCAAAAATGCAAAGGCAGAGCCAGCCCGCGAGAAATCCGAGTCCGCCGACCGGCGCGACCGCTCCGAGCCAGCGCGCGCCGGTCAGCGCCAGCAGGTACAGGCTGCCGGAGAACAGCACGATACCGGCGAGGAATAGGTAACCGCTCGCTCTGGGCAGGGCCGCGGCGGGAAATTGCGAACTCAGCAGGGCGACTCCGAAGAGGGCGAGTGCATGATAGAAGTGATATTGCACCGCGGTCTGGTAGGTGGCCATGAGGTCCGCGGTGAGTCTGGCGCTGAGGCCATGGGCGCCGAAAGCGCCGAGCGCGACGGCAAGGAATCCGTTTATGGCGGCGAGTAATAAAAAAATATTCATGGTCTGTACATGCCATCCCTGGCGCGACACTTGCGGCTTCGCCAACCACAGTCTCGACATCCATGTCGAGCCGTTCGTCCAGCCGCCAAGCATAGCTTGGCGTCGTTCAGACTGCGCACGAAGCTGCGCTTCGTAAACGCTTGTCCTCACCCCTCAAAAAGCGATGCTTTTTGTCGGCTGCGCCGACCGGGCCTCACCAATTCGCGCCTTGATCTTGTTCATGGCGTCTTTTTCGATCTGCCGCACCCGCTCGGCCGAGATGCCGTATTCCTCGGCAAGTTCGTGCAAGGTCGCCTTGGCGTCCTCGAAGAACCAGCGCTTCTGCAGAATGTCACGGCTGCGCTCGTCGAGTTGCGCAACCGCCTGGTGCAGGGACGCGCCGGTGACTTCTTCCCACTCGGATTCTTCCAGTTGAATCGCGGGGTCCGCGCCCTTGTCTTCGAGATAGTTCGCCGGCGCCCGGAAATCGTTGTCGTCGGAACTTTCGGGGTCGGCGTCGAACGACTTGTCGTAGGCGCTCATGCGGCCTTCCATCTGCCTGACCACCTTCGCGTCGACGCCTAGATCTTCGGCCAGCGCTTCGGCTTCCTCGTTGTTGAGCCAGCCAAGTTGCTTCTTGGCGGAGCGCAGGTTGAAGAACAGCTTGCGTTGCGCCTTGGTGGTGGCGATCTTGACGATGCGCCAGTTGCGCAAGATGAATTCGTGCATTTCCGCACGGATCCAATGCACCGCGAAGGACACCAGGCGCACGCCCACATTCGGGTCGAAACGCTTCACGGCCTTCATCAGGCCAACGTTGCCTTCCTGGATCAGGTCGGCCTGGGACAGTCCATAGCCGGAATAGGTTCTGGCTATATGCACGACGAAGCGCAGATGCGCGAGCACGAGTTGGCGCGCGGCTTCCACGTCGTCTTCGTAGAAATAGTCGCGTGCGAGCCCGCGTTCCTGCTCGGGAGACAGCATCGCGATGTTGTTCACGCTCGCGATATAGGCAGTCAAATCCCGTCCGGGACTGGCTGGCCAGACTGTCTGAATCGCTGTAGAGGCGCTGCTGCTCACTTTTTCTGTCCTTCACCCCTTTCTCACTGTTGTCCGCTTCGCGAACAACCAAGCATTTTCGGGTTTTTTCGCAATACTGTCAAGACCTTGCGGTCCCTTCCAGTTCCTCTGTAAGCAGGTATATGGACAATCCGGGAGAATTCAAGTTCCTTACAAGGAATATTTTACCTCATTCAATCGCTGAACAGCGCTTCGACGAATTCGCGCGCGGCGAAAGGCCGCAGATCGCTTGCCTGTTCGCCGATGCCGATGAAACGCAGCGGTATGCCGAAACGCCTGGCAATGGCGAAGACGACGCCGCCTTTGGCCGTGCCGTCGAGTTTGGTCAATACGATGCCGGAAAGGGAAGTGCTCTTGTGAAAACTTTCCGCCTGGTTCACCGCGTTCTGGCCCGTGGTCGCGTCGAGCACGAGCAATATTTCGTCGGGAATGCCTTCGTCCTGCTTGCGCAGCACGCGCACGATCTTTTCCAGTTCGCGCATGAGATTGTCCCGGGTGTGCAGGCGGCCGGCCGTGTCGGCGATGAGCACATCGATCTCTTTCGCCCGCGCCGATTGCCAGGCGTCGAAGATCACCGCCGCGCTGTCGGCGCCGGCGGCCTGGGCGACGACCGGCACATCGTTGCGTTCGCCCCAGGCCTGCAATTGTTCGACCGCGGCGGCGCGAAAGGTGTCGCCCGCCGCCAGCATCACCGAATGTCCTTCGTCGCGCAGCCGGCGCGCCAGCTTGCCGATTGTCGTGGTCTTGCCGGCGCCGTTGACGCCGACCATGAGAATGACGAACGGCCGGCCTTTTGACGCCACCTGCAATGGCTGCTCGCAAGGCGCCAGGATTTCCGTCAATTCATCCTTGAGCGCGGCGACGAACTCTCCGGAATCGGAAAGGCGGCGGCGATCGAGTTTCGATTGCAGTCCGGCGATGACCTGGTCCGTGGCTTCCAGCCCCACATCGGCGGAAAGCAGCCGGGTTTCAACATCCTCCAGCAGTTCGGCATCGATCCGGCGGTTTCCGGCGGCAAGTCCGGCCGTGAGCTCCGCAACGCCCCCGCGCAAGCGCGATCCGGTCTTGTTCAGACCTTGCTTCAGGCGAGAGAACAGCCCGGAGCGCTCGGCGCCGGATCCGGGTTCTTCTCCGGAGCGCGAAGTTTTTCCGAACTTGAGCATGCAATGTTCTCGAATTTGGCGGCGGGCTATGCTATCACCACCCCCGCCCGGCGAACAAAGAGGAATGCATCGACTAATGGGAACGAGTTCACAAGGATCGGTCAGGAAGAAACACGCCAGAACGGGGAAGAAAGCCGCGGTGCGCATCATCGGCGGTGAAATGCGCCGCCGGCTGCTGCATTTTCCGGAAATCGACGGTTTGCGGCCGACGCCGAACCGGATTCGGGAATCCCTGTTCAACTGGCTGCGGGACAAGGTAGAAGGCAGAACCTGCCTGGATCTGTTCGCCGGCAGCGGCGCCCTCGGGTTCGAAGCCCTGTCCCGGGGAGCGGCCCGGGTGATACTTGTCGAACGCAATGCCGCCGCATGCCGGGCGCTGGCGGAAAACGCGAAGATTCTCAAGGCGGAAAATGCAGAAGTTCATCACACCTCGGCCTGGGACTGGCTGCGTCAGACCCGGCAGCCGCCGGCGAGCATAGAACTCGTGTTTCTCGACCCGCCTTTCGCCGGCGGCCTGTTGCCCCAGGCCTGCGAAACGCTCGAGCGCAGCGGCCTGCTCGCCCAATCCGCGTTGATCTATCTCGAAGCCGAGACCGAAGTGCGACCGCAACAGTTGCCCGACAACTGGACCGTGGAAAAATCCGGCTCCGCGAGCGACGTACACTATTTTCTGGCGCGGCGCGAATGACCGGCGGGAACGCGCATTCCGCATTGAACGGTTTCCGTGCGGCCTGGTGGCTGCCCGGCGGGCATCTGCAATCCCTGCGGCGCAAGTTCGGACCGGGAGTGACGGTCGCCCAGGAAGGCGAGCGCCTGCGGCTCGAAGACGGCGACTTCATCGATCTGGCCTGGGTCCGGCCCGGCGGCGAGATCGCTCCCGGGGACCCCGTCGTTTTCGTTCTTCATGGCCTTTGCGGCTGCTCCGAATCACTGTACGTGCAAGCGCTGCAACATCATTTGCTCGCGCGCGGCATCGCCAGCGTGGCGATGAATTTCCGCGGTTGCAGCGGCGAGCCCAATGACAAGGCGCGCAGTTACCATTCAGGCGTTTCCGCCGATGCCGACCAGGTGTTCCGGAAATTGCGCGAACGGCTTCCGGGGAATTCCTTCCATTGCGTCGGCTATTCCCTTGGCGGAAACGTGTTGCTGAAGTGGCTGGCCGAGACCGGCGGTCCGGCCGGGCTCGACCGGGCGGTAAGCATTTCCGTGCCTTTCGATCTGGCGCAATGCTCGGCTGCTTTGGGCCGCGGATTGACCCGCTACTACGGCCGTTACTTTCTCGGCCGCCTGCAACAGGATCTGGCGGCCAAAAAATCTCGGTTTCGGGAGACCGGCAACGAAGTGGAACTGGCCTTGCTCGAAGAACTCGGCCCTCTGCAAGACATCGCCAGCCTGTGGGAGTTCGACGACCGCGTCACCGCGCCGCTTCATGGCTTCGCCGATGCGGCGGACTATTACGCGAAATGCAGCAGCCTGCCGCTCCTGGCCGGGATAAGGACGCCGACCTTGCTGATACAGAGCACCGACGATCCGCTGGTGCCGCCCGCCTCGCTGCCGGACCCGGCCCGGCTGCCGGAGAATGTGCGCCTGGAATTGACCGGCGCCGGCGGCCATGTAGGATTCTTTGCCGCCACGGGCAGCCGCCTCGAACAGACGGTAGCCGATTTCCTGGTTTCGGAATGAAATAGCTACGAGGGCAAATCTGGAGATACTCGGAGGAAAAATGCAGAAAGTAAGGTGTTTGACCGCCAGAGGAATTGACGAGTTTGCTCGATATCTCGATCAACTGCGACGCGACCGTGATTTGTCGCCGCCAGTCGAAATCTTGGTGGACCCGTCGTATTCAGCGCCATGCGCCCTCGGTAACGTGTTTGTTGAGTCACGAGGGTTTGCAAGTCGAAGGGAATTTGCGGAATACATAAACCAGCGATTCTTGGAGGCTGGCGTTATTGTCGATGCCGACGAATCCGGAATATGGGAATGGCTGTCACTTTTTTATTTTGACGCAGTTTGTCCGATCACCCGCGACGGCTCGCGAAAGCCGGGAGTGGACGGGCGACACTTACTTGGAGATCCGGAAGCCCTACGTCGCCACCGTCACCTTCTGAGGGGCCCCTACATGTTATGGCGCCGTTACAACGGTTCACCCACAGGCGAGTTGGATCTTCTGTTGTGTGATGAATTACCAAAACACAAGATCGCAGCCACTCATCTTGGCGAGCGGGCGCGTCTGATGGCGAGCAAAGGCGCGTTGGTCGCGGCGAGCCGACTCTATGTCGACCCAGCGTCCGGCAGGCCTAAAAAGGGATACTCAAAGGAGGAAAATGGGCTTCGGGCCTTCTGCAAATTCCTCAAAAACCTGCCGGAGTGTTTTGACCTATCCGGGATGTCAGCCGATACGATCATTGCGCTTCTCCCCGAATCGTTCTCGACGTGGCTAGAAAGAGCCGAACAACAGCAAGGCGAATCGCCCGAATTCTTTGAAGAATTGAAAAAAATCAGTGCGATTCGAGATAGCCGCGCCGTAGCCGAGAAGTTGGATGCCTTACTAGGCGAAGCCAATACCAGAAAGATGACCGAACGCCAAGTCGCGATTCGATCGAATATGTTCCGAACTGCAGTACTGGGGGCATATGATTCTCATTGCGCTATATCGGGGATGGGTCTAAGACACAGGGAAGGTATGGAGACCGGATATCACTACGAGGTGGAGGCGGCACACATCGTCCCTGTTTCCCGTGGTGGCCCAGACTTGGTGCGCAATGGACTTGCGCTGAACCGCACGATCCATTGGGCATTCGACGAAGGAATAATCTGGATTGGCCCTGACCTCCGTGTCGGTTTGGCAAGGGATGTCGTTACTGATTCGCGCAACCACTGGCTGCAGCAGTTTCGGGGCAAGCAGCTTTGCACTCCGACCCATGCACAGCACCATCCAGACCGGGAGGCATTGTTGTGGCATGCCCGCAATGTGGCACAAGTTGTCTGAGGGAGGAGAACAATGTTCGAAACTCTAAACACATCCCCACGGACATGCTGTTGGCGCAGTCATCCAACCGTCTCTGAAATTGGTGCATTCTTGCTATTCACAGGCTAGTCGTACCGGTTTTTGAAACAGTCTTTCACACCGGCCGAAAAGCCAGCTTCCCACTTCCCGTCCTTTGTCATGAGCATGTCCTCGGCTCGCTCCAAGACATCATCCGCCTCAAAGTCGACGCTGTATTCTATCGCGCAGCTTGCGAACCAAAATCCAGCATGAAAGCCTGCTGCATACATCGCCTTTTGTTGCGGATTTATCCAATGACGCGGAACCGGCGCACTAATGACGACAGGCACCGGTTGTTTCCCCATTTCGTTCATGTGTGTATCTCCAATTTTCGGGCCTCGCTGCACGTCGCAACTGCGGCAAATCGAAAGGGATGCGCAAAAAGGATACCGATCAAACCAGAGTTGGGGAACAAACTGAGTGTATAATTTACTCGGCCTCGAATGGAGGTGGGAGGGAGAGTGAAACCCAAACGCAGATTGGATGCGGTTTTGGATTTCGATACCCAAATCAAGGCAAGCAATCTATGAAAACCGTCGTCTATCCCGGCACGTTCAATCCGATAACCAATGGCCATAGCGATCTGGTGGAGCGCGCTTCACGCCTGTTCGACAAGATCATCGTCGCCGTGGTGGACGCGAACCTGAAAACGTCCAACTCGCTGCCCATCGAGACGCGTCTGGCGCTGACGCGGGAAGTGCTGGGACATCTAGAAAACGTTGAAGTGCGCAGTTTCGACAATCTGCTGACGAGATTCGTTGAGGAATGTGGGGCGAATATCATCCTGCGCGGCTTGCGCACTGTTGCCGACTTTGAATACGAGTTTCAACTCGTGGGCATGAATCGCGTATTGGCGCCTGAGATCGAAACGGTGTTTCTGGCCCCGGCGGAGCACCTTTCCTATATTTCCTCCACCCTGGTACGGGAGATCGCCTCCTACGGCGGAGACATTTCCAATTTCGTGCACCCGGCGGTTGCAAAAGCCATATCTGAAAACGGTTAGGTCTGACACGAAGGACAAAATACTGTCGAACGCTGGCCAAGCCGAATTTCACGCAGTACGGCAGAACATAGCAAGCAATTCTCGCCTCCCCGCCCGTAGACATTTAATTGCTGCTTGAAATAACCGGGCCTGCCATCGCCACCGGTGAAATCGCGCAAGCTGGTGCCCCCCGAGCGGATAGCTTCAGCCAGCACCAACCGAATCGTTTCGGCAAGTTTTTCGTATCGCCGCACCGAAATCCTGCCGCAGGCCCTGGCCGGATGAATGCCGGCCAGAAACAAGGCTTCACATGCGTAGATGTTGCCGATTCCAGCGACCGTCCGGGAATCCATAATCAGATTCTTGACCGCAGCCCTGCGGCCGCGGCTCTTGCTATGCAGCAAGGTACCGTTAAATTCATCGCCGAGTGGTTCCGGCCCAAGGCCCTGTAATAACGGATGCTCCCCTGCGCCCGCCGGCTGCCAGTGCATGCTGCCGAATTTGCGCGGATCGGTGAATCGCAGCACCCTGCCGGAGTCAAATACGATATCGACATGAGCGTGCTTAGCTGCAGGCTCTTCTGCCGGAGCCAATCGCAGACTGCCGGACATTCCCAGATGTATGAGCAGGATTCCAGCCTCGCAGTGAAACAACAGGTACTTTGCTCGCCGCCCGATCGATGTAAATCGCTGGCCCGGAAGTTTTTGCACCAGAACTTTCGGCACCGGCCAACGCAAGCGAGGCTCGCGCACGTCGACCCGTATGATCTGCCGGTCGATCACGCAGGGCGCCACACCCAAGCGTGTGGTCTCGACTTCGGGAAGCTCGGGCAACGGGGCTCCTACTGCATTGTTCAAGCCGTAGGGTCACAGTTATAGATTGACTTCGCAAGAATGTACAGATCGCCAATCCAGTGACTCGCGACTATTGATTTTGGGGCCGCAGTGGCGGCATTAGGTCTTTCCCAATGGCGACCAACTTCGGAACGCGCACTCGACAAGAAGCGCGATGGGCTGGGAAATGCGACACCTGGTGTTATAGAATAGGGGCCTGCGGCGGGCGCTCAAGGGACTCAGATTGAAGACATTCAAGACCAAGGCATTCGCCCGCTTCGCAAACCGTGAAGAACTGGAGGATGCCGCGCTGTGTGACGCTATGCGGCGCGCTCGACAGGGCCAGATCGATGTCGACCTCGGCGGCGGTGTCATCAAGCAGCGCATTGCCCGGAAAGGTGGTGGCCGATCCGGTGGGTATCGGACCATCGTGCTGTTTCGCCGGGGCGAACTCGCGTTTTTTGTGTATGGTTTTGCAAAAAGTAGTCGGGCGAATCTCCGGCGTGATGAATTGGAGACGTACCGAATGCTTGCCGACGAATACTTGGCGCTCGAACCATCCGGTCTCGCGGAGGCTCTGGCTATTGGAGCGATTATCGAGGTGAAGTGCGATGAACAAGCAATATAAAAGTGAAGCGTTGGCGTCCGCGCATGAAGCGGCACTCGGACTAGCGGAAGCGGGCTTGATGTCCAAACAGACCATGCGGAAGTTCGACGAAATGTGCCTCACGCCCGTTGCGGAAATGACGTCGGAGGAGATTCGCGCATTGAGACTACGCGAAAACGCGAGTCAAGCGGTTTTCGCGCGTTATCTCAACGTAACCACGGGACTGGTGAGCCAATGGGAACGCGGAGAGAAACGGCCACGGGGTGCTTCGTTGAAGTTGCTGACACTCGTCGCGAAGAACGGCTTAGGCGCTGTAGCTTGAACCGCAATTCCGGGTTGGAATAAGGACAATTTTCCAGCGTGACTGAGAAAACATCGAATATTCGGATCGGCGTCGACGTCGGCGGCACGTTTACCGATTTTCTTTGCGTAAGGTCCACTGCCGCGGGCGAGGTCGAACTGTCGGTCTACAAGATTCCCTCGACGCCTCGCGCGCCGGAACTCGCCGTGCTCGAAGGTCTTGAGGCAATGGGCGTCGCCGGCGAAGTCCTGCAGATCGTGCATGGCAGTACGGTCGCGACCAATGCCCTGTTGCAGCGAAAGGGCGCCCGCACCGCTTTCGTCACTAATCGAGGCTTCGGCGACATGCTCACCCTGGCGCGGCAGACCCGACCCCACTTGTACGCGTTGGAATTCGAACCCTCGCCGCCGCCGGTGGCGGAGGAACTTTGCCTGGAAACCGGCGGCCGCGTTGGCGCCGACGGGGAGACTCTGGATTCACTGACCGCGGAAGACCTGACCGCGCTGACCGAGAGACTGCGCGAACTGAATGCCGAATCGGTGGCGATCAATCTGTTGTTTTCGTTTCTCGACCCGCGCCACGAGGAAGCGATAGAACGGGCGCTGCGCGAAGCCATGCCCGGGGTGTTCATTTCCCGTTCCTCGCGGGTGCTGCCCGAATACAAGGAATACGAGCGCGGCATGGCGACCTGGCTCAACGCCTTTCTCGGGCCGGTGGTCAGTGGCTATCTGCGCCGCCTGCAAGCGGGTCTGGACCACTTGCCCGCGGGTTCCTCGCTGCAGGTGATGCAATCGAGCGGCGAAACCATCAGCGCCGGCAAGGCGGCGGACTCCGCGGTTAACCTGCTGCTTTCCGGGCCCGCTGGAGGCCTGGCGGCGGTGGAATACCTGGGCCGCCAGATCGGACGAAGCAAACTGATCAGCTTCGATATGGGCGGTACTTCCACCGACGTTGCCTTGCTCGACGGACCCATCGGCATAACGAGCGAAGGAAGTCTCGGCGAATTTCCCGTCTCGGTGCCCATGGTGGACATGCATACCATCGGCGCCGGGGGTGGCTCCATCGCCTATGTGGACAGCGGCGGCATGTTGCAGGTCGGGCCGGAATCGGCCGGCGCGGACCCGGGGCCGGTCTGCTACGGCAAGGGCGGAACCAGACCGACCGTAACCGACGCCAACCTGCTGCTCGGCCGGCTGCCCGCGGGCTCGCCGCTGGCCGGAGGCCTCGAACTCGACATCGAATTGGCGCGCAAGGCCGTGGCTGAACTCGCGGACACGATCGGCCTCGACGTCGAGGCCACCGCGCAAGGCATCGTCAGCATCGCCAACGAACATATGGTCGAAGCCATCCGCCGCATCTCGGTCAACCGTGGCTTCGATCCCGCCGAATTCCTGCTCGTCAGTTTCGGCGGCGCCGGCGGCCTGCATGTCTGTGCGCTCGCCGATGCGCTCGGCATCCGCCGTGCAGTCGTGCCGGTCTTCGCCGGCGTCCTGTCCGCGCTCGGCATGGCGGTCGCCGACCAGGGAAGGCAGTTCTCGCGGACCTTGCAGCGAACTGAGGAAGACGATCCGACGCGGCAGATCGAGCGGGAACTCGATCAATTGTCGCGCCGCGCAGAAGCCGAATTCGCGGACGAAGGGCTTGATATCGCGAACTTGCAGACGCGATTCAGCGTCGACATGCGTTACACCGGACAGTCATACACGCTGAACGTGCCCTGGACCGGCTGGGGCGCCACCCTCGAACGGTTCCACGAACTGCATCGGCGCCGCTACGGCTATGCGCTGGAAACGCCTGCTGAGGCAGTCAATGTCCGCCTGCGCGCGTGGTTCTCGGGCCAGGCGTTCGACCTGCCGCCACAGAACGAAGCGTCAGCCGACGGACCGGAGTCGGAAATCCGGCGCCGCCTGCTTGAGGGAGAAACCGTCACCGGCCCGGTAACGGCGCCCGAGTACGCCTCGACCACCTGGATCGCCGAATCCTGGCAGGCCCGCTTCGACGACTTCGGCAACCTGTTCCTGGAGCGTGTTGACTAAGGCTCAGCGCAGCGTATAGGCCACCAGTTCGGCTACTCCGCGCGTACCGCCGCCGACGAACATGGCCAGGTACTGGATGCCCTCATGCTCGTAGGTGAAAGGCAGGCCTACCTGGTTATCGGGCAACTCGATCTCGGCGATGATGTCGCCGGTCTCCTTGTCGACGGCGCGCATGGTGGGGCCGGCGTCGGCGCTGCCATTGCCTTCGGCCACGAACAGCAGCGTCTTGGTCAGCAGGACGCCGGCTCGGGTGGGCACTCCGGTGGGCTGCAGGTCAACGCCTTCCATCAAGGGATGGTTGGCGATGCGCTCGGGAGTGTCGGCGTTGGCAATCCACCACAGGTGGTCGCCGCTGTTCATGTCGATCGCCGTTACCCGGCCATAGGGCGGCTTGACGACTTCCAGACCCTGGATTCGAGGTATGCGCACACCGAAGCCCTGACTGAGGTCGATATCCGATTCGGGATTCTTGGCCAGGGCCAGAACCTGTAACTGGGTTCTGGAAGGCACATAGAGAATGCCGGTTTCCGGATCGATGGCCGAGCCTTCCCAGTTGGCGCCGCCGGTAGAGGAGGGCAGGCTCAGCAGGCCGCGGGTGCCGTCAGGCGCGTTGGCAAGCGATGGCGGCGTGAATATGCTCGGGCTGAGCCGGAAGTCGGCTATGGCTTCCAGCGCCAGCGCTTTCAGTTCCGGCGTGAAGTCGATCAGGTTGTCTTCGTCAAAACCCTGGACATCGAAGGCCTCCGGCCACGTGGGGAAAGGCTGGGTGGGCGAATACCACTCGTTCGGTACGTCGCCGGCCGGCACCGGACGCTCGACGATCGGCCAGATCGGCTCGCCGGTATGCCGGTCGAAAGCGTAGACCCAGGCCTGTTTGGTCACCGACATGACCACATCCCGGCCATTGGGCAGATCGATCAGCACAGGCGCCGCCGGCACGTCCCAGTCCCAGATATCGTGGTGAATGAACTGGAAGTGCCATTGCCGCTCTCCGGTCAGCACATCCAGGGCCACGATGCCGCTCGAGAACAGGTTGGCGCCCGGGCGGTCGCCGCCGTAGTAGTCGCCGGTCGGGTCTTCTACCGGAAGGTAGACATGGCCCAGTTCCGGGTCGCCGGACATCGGCGCCCAAACGCCGGAATTGCCGGTGAAATCGACGCCTTCGTCGAGCCAGGACTCGTAACCGACCTCGCCCATTTCAGGGATGGTATGGAAGGTCCACAAGCGCTCGCCGGTGCGCACATCGAAACCGCGAATATCGCCTTTCGTATTGAACTTGGAGCGGGGCCTTCCACCGGTCCGGTGCGCCGCTCCGACGACGATCACGTCATTCATTATGAATGGCGGCGCGGACAGGCCGATATCGGGATAGGGGTAACGGGGATCGTCGCCGTTGCGCACGCCGACCATCAGATCCACGGTGCCGCTGTCGCCGAATTCAGGGTCAGGGAGTCCGGTTTCGGCGTCCAGGGAAACCATGTGATAGCCGGGGCTGACGTCGATTACCCGCTTAACTTCGCCGTCAGTCCAGTAGGCCACCCCGCGGCCGGAACCCTTGCGCGGCGCCTCGTCGAATCGATCTCCTTCCTGGTACCGGTAGATCCACAGTATCTGTCCGGAAGTCGCATCGAGCGCCATGACGTTCCGGGTGCTGCCGACATTGGTGTACAGGATTCCGTCGATTTCCAGCGGCGTGGCGGGATTGTTGTAAACCGGGTCAGGCCCGATGCCTTGCGTCGAAAATCGCCAGGCGATCTCAAGCTCCTGGACATTGTCGGCATTGATCTGATCCAGCGGCGAGTAACGCTGGGAAAACTCGCCGCCGTGATACATCGGCCAGTCGCCCTCGTAGACGCTGGTGCCGGACTGGCCTGCTGCCGAAGGAGCAATGGCGAGCGCGGCGACGGCCGCAATAGCGGTGAATATGGAACTGGTGGTTCTTGTCATCTGGAATTCTCCCGACTTGGGCGACATCAGGTTGCCAACGATACCCGGTTGGGAATTGCTGGTCCAGAGCCGTCCGTATTGCGGGTAAAATCACCGGGTGATATAACCCCGGACATCCCTTGTAATCACTTCGATGCAACACCATTTCCGCATCATGAAAAGCAGCGAACGGAACGATTTCCGGTTACGCAAGGCAAGCGCCATTGTCATGCCGGCATTTCTACTGCTGAGCGCGGCAACGGCCCCGGCCCAGGAAGCCGGCCAGGAAGTTGCCAATGCCGCGGAGCAGGAAACCGCGGTCCGGTACTCGGTGCTGTATCTCGAGCCGGCCGTGCCGGTCTCCGGGGAAATAGACTTCGAGTTGCCGCCACCGGGAATTCCCCAAAGTCCGGAACTCGATCCCGAATTCCAGGAGCGGATGCAAGACATTCAGCAATTCAACGAATCCATCACCGATTCGGAAATCATGGCCGGCGCCTGGGACAACAGCCTGGTGGAGCAACTGAACTCGCTGGGTTCGCTGCAACAGCAGCAAGGCGACCATCTCGGCGCGATCGAAACTCACGAACGGGCGATTCACGTCCAGCGCATCAACTCAGGTTTGCATACCATCGAACAGACGCCGCTCGTGGAGCAGATGATCGACAGTTACATCGCGATGGGAGACTGGACCCAGGTTGATGTCTACCAGAATTATCTTTTCTATATCCAGCAGAAATTCTACGGCAACAACGACCCTCGGCTGATTCCGGCGCTGGGTGATCTGGCCAACTGGCACGCGCGCGCCTTCACGATGCGCCAGGGCGAGTCCCTGGCGATGCGGCTGAGTTCGGCGCAGATGCTGTTCAGGGCGGCGGCGCGCATGGTCGAAGTCCATTTCGGGCCGGACGACGACCGCTATATCGAGTACCTGCGAGGCGTGGCGCGCTCCGCTTACCTCGTGGCGCTCAATCAGGATCTGCTGCGGGAACTGGCGCGGGCGCAGTTCAGGGCGCCCCAGGAAACATTGCGGGACATGCTTTACTGGCACTTCCCGATCGTGCCGACCGGATTCCGCGCCGGTGAAGACGCCCTGCTCGCCATCAGGGAATTCTATATGGATCGCGAGGGCGAGGCCGAGCAACTGGCCGAAGCGACCGCCCAGGTGGCGGACTGGTACCTGCTGTTCAACCGACGCGCTCCGGCAAGAGACATGTACCTGGAGGCCTGGGAAGCGGTGGCGGAGGAGGACAATGCCGAGGAATTGCGGCGGCAGTTGTTCGGACAGGTCAGGGAAATTCCCGTTTTCGCTTCCGACGACAACGAATGGATGGTCGAAAACATGGGTTTCATTGCAGACGTTGAAGAAGTAGTCGACTACGACCATATCGACCTCAGGTTCGACGTCACGCAATGGGGCGAGGTGCGCAACGTCGTGTCCATCGGCGAGCCCGCGCCGGAGGCCGAATCGCAACATGGCTGGGTCAGGCGCGCTGTCCGCGATTCGATGTTCCGGCCCATGCTGGTCGATGGCGAAAACGTGCGTTCCGACGGAAACCTGTTCAGATACAGATACTGGTATTGACCCGAAGCCGATCCCGAAGGCTGCCGAAACGGAAACTCCCGGCCGCGGAAGTTGTCAATATTCCCTGAACAGGGGTGGAAAAATGTTAAGCTTTGGTTAAGCGGGCTTGGCATATCAAGGAATTCGACTCCACTCAGCAATGCGTTGACCGGCGAGGATTGGCTTATGCAAGGTTCCATCATCAGCTCCGTTTCCCTGATGCGGCTCGTGCTGGCCTGCGGCCTTGTCGTGGGTCTGGCCGCCTGCGAGACGCAACAGCAAAGTTCGCAACAATCCCAGCAGACTTCCCAGTCGACCTCGGCGAGTACGAGCAATATCCCGACCCCTTCGCAACCGAGCGGATCGCAGGGGCCGCAATCTCCGTCCTCGCCCTCATCGTCGCAAAGTCAGAGCTCTTCAAGCAGTTCACCGTCGATGCCTTCACCGAGTTCGTCGAGTTCAAGCGGATCGCCTTCGTCTCCGTCGCAGTCGACTCCCGCGGGCATGCCGTCTTCGCCTTCACAACCCGGTCAGAGCGGAATGCCGCAGGCGCCATCGCAATCCAGTTCGCAAGGAATGCCTTCTTCACCGTCGTCTTCCTCTTCATCGCCGGGAAATCCGGGTCTGCCGACCTTGTCCAATCCGCCCGGCCTGCCGGGTACGCCTTCCTCTTCGAGTCCGGGCGATCCGGGCAGTGCGGCTGGAGGTATGCCGCCTTCAGGACAGGACGGCGACCAGCCCGGCGCCGAGCCGCCGGGCGGCGGGGCCGACGGCAGGGACACATCCACCGGCGATGCGGGCGATTTGACAGGTGAGGGAGATTCAGCCGCAGGGGGCAATTTGCCGGGCGACGCCGGTGGCGGAGCCGACGGCCAAGACGCGGCGGGCGCCGCCGGAACTCCGGGACTGCCGGGCGCGCCCGGCGGGGGTGACTACTCGCTTGACACCTTGCCCAGCGGCGGCGTATTCCAGGGCAGTCCGGGGGCGGGTCAGCCGGGAGCCGGTCAACCGGGCGGCGCGATGACCGCGGCGGAAAGAGCGGCCATACTCGATGGGCAATTGCGCCGCACCTACGAGGTTTACGACGAAATTCTGCGACGGGAACAAGCTGACGCCCGGGGCGCAGCGAATCGCGCCGGCAACAGCGGCGCCGGCGGCAATGAACCCCCTGGCGGAAGCGGGGGCCAGGGCGGCGCGCAGCAACCCGGCAGCGCCATGCCGGGAGGATTGCCCAACGGCCCCGGCGGAGTGGATATAGCGGGCGCGGGCGGCAGGCCGAGCGGACCGCCGGGCGATGGCGACCAGCAGGAGACTTTCCCGCCGCCGGAAGATATTCCCAGCGGCAGGGACGACGACGTGGTGGCGCGGCAATTGCGCGAAGCGGCAATGTCCGAGCCGGATCCCGAATTGCGCGAAGCGCTGTGGGACGAATACAGAAACTACACAGGTATAGCTGTCGACCAATAGGTTATACAGGTACGAAACGATGAAACTGACATCTTCGCAATTGTTGGGCCAATTTACGCTTTTGGGCCTCGTGGCGCTGATCGCAAGCGGATGCGCTACCCATTCGGTACGGACGACGACTTATGAACCGGTCGTTACCGACACCGCAGTCATTCCGGAAGAGTTTCTGATGGACGTTGGCGTGACGGTGTTCGATCCCGGACTAGACGAGATCGATAGCGACGAGGAAGAAACCACCAACCACCAGATCAGGCTGGCGGAATCCCGTTACGCTCCCTATCTGCTTGCCGAAACCCTGATCCGTTCCGGCAACTGGGGCATCGTCTATGTAATGCCCAACGACGCGAGCCCGATGGACATACTCGTCGAGGGCACGGTGCTGCAATCGACCGGTGAAAGCATGGCCATGCGCGTCGAGGTCAGCGACGCCACCGGCCGCCACTGGTATACGCGGGAATATAGCGAGGCCATCAGCCAGTTCAGTTACGAACCGGGACAGCGGGCGCAGAACGATCCCTTCCAGGTGCTGTACAACTCCATCGCCAACGATTTGCTCGCCTGGCGCAAGGCCAACATGTCGAATGAGCGCATCGCGGAAATCAGGGCGGTGTCCGAAATGCGTTTCGCCCAACGTTTCTCGCCCGACGCGTTCGCGGACTATCTGAACGCGGACGGCGAGGGCGGTTACATGCTGACCGCCCTGCCCGCGGAATCCGATCCCTCGCTGCGGCGGATTCGCGAGATTCGCGAACGCGATTACATGTTCCTCGATACCGTGCAGGAATATTATTCCGGCTTCACCCGGGAAATGCGCGAGCCCTATGATTCCTGGCGCGAACAGAGCTATCACGCAACCCTCGCCCTGCGCGAGCTCGAAGACAATGCCAGAAGGCGTTTCATTCTCGGCACCGCGGTCGTGCTCGGCGGACTCGCCGCCGCCGCCAACGGCGGCGACTACGTGACCCAGGTCGGCGGCGCGGCCAGCGTCGGCGCCGGCGCGTACCTGATCAAGAGCGGGTTCGACAGGCAGGCGGAAGCGCGAATACACATGCAGGCGCTGGAAGAAATGGGCGCATCGCTGGAAGGCGAAGTCGCGCCGAGTGTGATCGGTCTTGAAGACCAGACCATCACCTTGTCCGGCACGGTGGAGGAACAATACGAACAGTGGCGTGAAATCCTGGCTGATATCTATGCCGCCGAAAGGGCCGAACTGCCGTCCGCGGCGGCGCGCGACTGACCGCGGACAAATCGTGAATCCGCCCCGGCCGCCGACGGATCAGCCGCAGATTTCCGTTAAACGATGACACATGCCCGAACAGCAGAACGCACATCGATCGCCGGAGCAAGCGGATGACAGCGCCACTCCCGCACATGCGCTGCCGCTGCCGGAGTCCCGCCGGCCTTCGCCCCTGTTGTGGCTGGGTCTCGGCCTGTTGCTGGTAGTGGCCCTGCTGGTCATTTTCGTCCTGCCGGTTGTTGTTTCCGAATACGAACTGCCTCTCGAACGCCGGGCGGAACTGGCGCCCCAGCCGGTTACCCCGGCTGTCAGTCAAGCCCCGGAGGAGTCCCCGTTCGAGGAAGCAGTGCTTGCGCGAGAGCGCCAGCGCGCCCAGGACGTACTCGCCCTGATTCTCGACACCCAGGCCGAACTTGAGCCCCTGCAGGTGGAGGAATGGGCCGGCGAGACCTATGACGCCGCGCTGGAAGTGGCGCGAACCGGAGACGAGGCCTATCGCAACAGGGAGTTCGAACAGGCCAACGCTTCCTACCGGGAAGCGGCGGATTCGCTCAACGAGTTACTCGAATCGGTGCCGGGCCGGCTCGAACAAGCGCTTGCCGCCGGCGAGGAAGCCCTGCTGGACGGCGAACCCGAATTGGCCGGAGAGAATTTCGGCCTTGCGCTGCTGCTTGATCCGGGCAATCCGATGGCCCGGGCCGGCCTCGAGCGAACCGCGAACTACGAAGAGTTCGCGGCCGCGCTCGAACGCGCCGGCGAGTTGGCGCAGGCGGGCGACCTGCGGGAATCCCTGACCGCCTATCGCGAGGCGGCGGGGCTGGATCCTTCCAGCCGGGAGGCCCAGGCCGGCATCTCCGACGTAACCCGGCGAATCAGGCAAGCCGAGTTCTCCGCCGTCATGTCCACCGGTTTCGCCTTGCTCGATTCAGGCGATCCGGAGGCGGCCATCGCCGAATTCGAACGGGCCGAAGGGCTTGGCGTGAACAATGAGCAGGCCCAGGCCGCCATCGAGCAGACCCGCAACCAGGTTGCGTCGGTCGAAATCGAACGCCTGCGCGGCCGGATCGAGAATGCCGAGCAATCCGAGCAATGGCAGCAGGCGGTGCAAACTTATGACGAGGTGCTCGCGATCGACGCAAACGTGGTATTCGCCCTCAACGGCAGGAACTATGCCGCCCGCCGCGCCTTGCTCGACGGCCTGTTGACCGAAGCCATAGCCAATCCCTACCGCTTCAACGAGGATGAGGTTTACCGGGAAGCGCTCGATGTGTATTACACCGGCCGCTCGATCGAGAATCCCGGACCGAAGCTTGTCGGCCAGCTCGATCAACTCGAAGTGCTGCTCGCCAATTCGCAGACACCCGTAGAGGTGCGTTTCGCTTCCGACAACCTGACCACCGTGACAATTCTTCGCGTGGCCGAACTCGGATTTTTCGAGCAAACCAGCCTGTCGCTGAAACCGGGTCGCTATGTCGCGCTCGGACGGCGCATCGGATTTCGGGAAGTGCGCGAGGAATTCACGGTCGGTTTCGGACAGACCCCCGCGCAGGTCATCGTGCAATGCGTGGACCGGCTGGGCGTGAGGCGCTGAAGCAATGGTTGAACCCGTGCAACGACGCGATTCCGATCACATCGAGCCGATCGTCCCGGTCGAATTCACGCCGCCGAAGGGAGACGGGCCGGGATTCGTATTCCGCTGGCGCTGGCTCTATGGCGCTATCGCCGCCTTCGCCGCCTTGAGCGGATTCGCCGCCTGGTTCGTCCTGACGGCCAAATCGGTTTTCATCGAAGTCGCCCCAATCACGGCGGAGGTCGAAATCAGCGGGGGCCTGAGCTTCATGATCGGCCCCCGCTACCTGCTCCGCAGCGGTGAATACAGATTGCGGCTGAGCAATGCGGGCTACCACGACAGCGACATCATCCTCGCCGTGGGCGAGGAAGCTTCGCAGACCCGGCAATACGTCATGAATCCCCTGCCGGGCAGGATTTCGGTCAGCGCCGGACGCCTCGAAGGCGCCCGGGTCAGCATCGGCGGCGCGGACATAGGTGATACGCCGGTCATCGACGCCGCGGTGGAAGCGGGAGATTACGAACTCGTAGTCAGCCTCGACCGTTACCGGGATTTCAGCCAGGAAATCAGCGTTGAAGGCCGCGAGGTCGAACAACAGTTCGAAGTCGAACTTCAACCCGCCTGGGCCGAAGTCAGCCTGGCAAGCGATCCAACCGGCGCCGAAGTGCTGGTGGACGGCGAATTCGCCGGGAATACGCCGCTGGTCGCTGAAATCCTCGAAGGCGACCGCCTGTTGACCTTGCGGCTGCCGCGCCACAAGGCCTGGCAGGACGAACTCGAGATCATTGCCGGCGAGCCCGTTCGATTGCCCCCGGTTACGCTTGAGCCCGCCGACGGACTGGTTTTCATCCAGTCCGATCCGTCCGGCGCCAGCGTCACCGTCGGCGGCGAATTCAAGGGCCTGACGCCGCTGGAAGTTTCCCTGGCTCCCGGCCGGTCCCACGAGTTCACCCTGTTCCGTGAAGGCTATCACTCGAAACGGACCGATCTCGCAATCCGCGCCGATCAGCAGCACGACCTGCAAGTCGATCTGGATCCGGTGCTCGTCAGCGTACAAGTGCAGGCTGAGCCCGCCGACGCCGAGTTGTACGTCGACGGCGAACTGCTCGGTCCGGCCAACCAGACCGTGGAATTGCTCGCGGCAAGCCAGACCATCGAGATTCGCAGCAATGGCTACGTGCCATATACCACCGAGTTCATTCCGCGTCCCGGCCTCGACCAGATCATCCGCGCCAGCCTCAGGTCGCTGGAGGCCGTCAGGCTCGAAAACATCAGCGTGGTGACCAGCGCCGCGGGCCAGACGATGAAACTGTTCTTTCCCGAGGGTCGCACTTTCACCATGGGCTCCTCGCGCCGGGAAGCCGGTCGCAGGCCCAACGAAACCTTGCGCGAAGTGAAGCTTGAGCGACCCTTCTATCTTGCGGAAACCGAAACCACCAACGAGCAATTCCGCCAGTTCGACCCACAACACTCGTCCGGAACGACCGCGGGCATGACCCTAGACAACGGCAGCCAGCCCGTGGTGCGCGTGTCGTGGCATCAGGCCGCGCTGTTCTGCAACTGGCTCAGCGAACAGGAGTCGCTGCCGCCTTTCTATCAGGTGTCCGGCGGCCAGGTCGTCGGCTTCGACCCCGAATCCCACGGTTACCGCCTGCCCACGGAAGCGGAATGGGCATGGGCCGCGCGCGTTGACGGCAACGGCGCAAGCCTGCGTTATCCCTGGGGCGAAAACCTGCCGCCGCCGCCGCGCGCCGGCAATTTCGCCGATCTCGGCGCCGGCTCCTTTCTGACCCTGGTCTTGCAGGACTACAACGACGGCGCGCCGGTGACCGCGCCGGTCGGCTCGTACCCGCCGAATCTGCGGGGACTTTTCGACCTGGCAGGCAACGTCTCGGAATGGACGCACGATTATTACGGTTCGGTCGGTCTGAGCGGGACGGTTCCGGCCGATCCGCTGGGGGCAGATACCGGCGACGCCCATACGATCCGCGGTTCAAGCTGGGCCCAGGCTTCGATTACCGAAATGCGGCTTTCGTATCGCGATTTCGGCATCGAGCCGCGCTATGACGTGGGTTTCCGGGTAGCCCGCTATCTTGAAGAGGAATGAGTCATGCGTAACCGGCTATTGAGATTCCTGCTGTTCGCCGCCTTGCTCGGCGGCATTCCCGGCGCCGGGGCAATCCAGGCCCAGGACCAGGACCAGCAACAGAACGATCAGTCTGCCGCCCAGGAGCAGGAACAGGCGGAACAGGAACAGGCCGAAGCGCAGGAAGAGTCCACCGAAGAGGCCGAGGAAAACGAGGGTTTCGAACGCTTCATTCCTACAGAACAAGTCTCGCGCGACCTGGGCGTTTCATTCCCGGCGGATATTTGAGGATCGAAGGATAAGGAACCATGAGAACCGGATTGCTGAACCAGACGCTCTATCAACTCGCCGCCCTGATTACAGCGGTGATCGTCGTGCATGCGGCCTACGTGGCGATCATCCGCCCCAACGCGGAATTCATCCAGGAACAGCAGAACCAGTTGCAGCAAACCGATCCGGATTATGTGCCGGAGCGCTCGGTCTACATCATCCTGCGCAATGTCGAACAGGAAACATGCATCATCCTCTTTCTGTGGGCGCTTTCGATCATCGGCATGAAGACCGTGACCACGATGCGCGAACGCGCCCTGCTCGACCGCACGCTGATACCGCTATCGGAAGGCATAAGCATCCTGCCCGAGGACGCGCGCAATTACTCGCGCCCGGTGCAGGCATTGCCGGAAAAGGAACGAGACCGCCTGTTACCGCGGGCACTGCTTGCCGGATTGCATCGCTTTCAGACCACGCGCGACATCCAGGACGTATCAGCCACGATAAAGGATACCTGCGAAACCGAGGCCGACCGTCTCGAGACCGAACTCACGATCGTGCGCTATATCGCCTGGGCGATTCCCTCGATCGGCTTTCTCGGCACGGTGCGCGGTATCGGCACGGCGCTCGGACAGGCTTATCAGGCCGTCGCCGGCGATATCGTCGGCGTGACCCAGAGTCTCGGCGTGGCCTTCAACTCAACCTTCGTCGCGCTGGTGGTCAGCATTCTGCTGATGTTCCTGCTGCATCAATTGCAATTGCTGCAGGATCGGCTCGTGCTCGACACCCAGAACTATTGCGACGACCGCCTGATCCGGCGCCTGCAGGTGCCTGACCGCGAGCAACACGCATGAGCCTGAAAGTCATAGAGCTGAACGACGTATCGCTGCAGGTCGGCGACGCCGGCGGCGTCGCCGCCGCCGGTCCCGGATTCGCCTTGCTCGAAGGCAGGGAAGTGACGCTCGGCGCTGCGGCGGAACAGCAACATCGAATTTACCCCACTAGCAGTTACGACAAGTTCTGGCATGAATTGAACATGGAGCCGCTGCATGTCCGCGGCCGCATCCGCCACCATGCCGATCTCGCGTACAGCCAATTGCTGGAACTGGCCCGGGAGGCGGAGATCGAAGACGAGGTCCTGTTCGCGGTGCCGGGCCACTACAACAATCAGCAGTTGGGACTTCTGCTCGGCCTGGCGAGTCAATGTCCGTTCCGGGTCGGCGGCATGGTCGATTCGGCCCTCGCCGCGGCCTCACTCACGGACAAGCACACAAGCGGCGAGCATATCGTTCACGCCGGCCTGCACCTGCACCAGGTGCTGATGACCCGCCTGATCAGAAAAGACGGCGAGCTGGCCGTCGACAATGTCGTACCGGTTCCGCAACTGGGCCGACAGCAACTGCTCGATGCGCTGATGCGGATCGCCAACGACGCCTTCATTCGGCAATGCCGCTTCAATCCGCAACACGAAGCGGCTTCCGAACAGGAACTGTATTCCATGCTTGCCGTCTGGATCGGCGAAAAAGGCGATGAACAAGGCAATCTGGAGATGGAATTGAAAGCCGGCGCCATTACCCACACGGCCAAACTGCCGCGGGACCAGTTGCTCGCGGGATTGCAGAAATCCTATGACAAACTGCTGCGTTCGCTGCGCCCGCTGACCGAACTGCCCGGCGCCGGCATTCTGCTCGATCATCGGCTGGCCCTGCTGCCGGGAGCGGTCGCCGCCCTTGGCGAAGCCGGCCCGCTGCAGGTGGCGCGGCCGGAAGCCGTAACCGAAGCCTGCCTGCGTCATCACGAGTTGATCGCCGGAGGCGAAGGCGTGCATCGGATTCGCGCCTTGCCCGACCTCGATTCTCCGGGTGAAGCCGCGGAGACTCGCGCCGATCGCAATGCGCCGACCCACGTGCTGTTCCGCAATCGCGCGATGCCGGTCGCCGATCTGCCACTTGTCAACAACCTGAACGGCAGCGGCGGCAATGCGCTCGAGTTCGATCTGCCCGGTCCATCCACGACCCTGGGCAGAATTCTGAGAAAACAGTCCGCAGTCATGCTCGACTGCGGCGATATCGAATTCCGGCTCAACGACGTGCCGGTGAAAGGCAGACAGCCGCTCAAGCTCGGGGACCGCATCCGCTTCCCCGAACTCGCGGACGAATTGCTGATGATCGAGGTGAACGATGGCCGGTAAGACGGGCAAGGGACGACGCGGCGTAACGCCGTTGAGCCTGGCGTTTCTCGACGTCATGTTCTGCGGATTCGGCGCGGTGATCCTGATCTTTCTGATCCTGGACCACACGTCCACGGTATCGGTCGTCGAAAGCAGTCCCAACCAGGAAATCGAACTCAACATGCTGGAGCGCGAAATCACCGAAGGCGTGGAGGGCAATCTCGAATTGCGCAACCTGCTGGCGGATCTGAGCGAAGAATTTGAGCGCGGCGAAGTCGAAGCGGAAGAATTGCGCGAGCAGGTGGAATTGCTGCGGCGCGAAATAGAACTGCTCAATAACAGTGGGGCCGACAGCGATCAATTGCGCGACCGGCTGCTGTCGGACATCGAATCCCTGGAAACGCAGATCGAGGAATTGCTGGCCCAGGAATTCGATCGCTCGGGCAACAACGTGCGCCAGTTCCTCGGCGACGGCAACCGGCAATATCTCTCCGGCATGTTCCTGGGCGGCCAGCGCATATTGATCCTGATGGATTCCTCGGCCAGCATGCTCGACGAAACCCTGGTCAACATCATCCGCACGCGCAACATGCCGGATGAGCGCAAGGTGCAGTCGCCGAAATGGCTCAGGGTGGTGCGCGCGGTGGACTGGATCACGACCCAGGTGCCGGTCACCAGCCGCTACCAGATCTGGAGTTTCAATACCGAAGTCACTTCGGCGCTGCCCGGCGATCTTCAGACCTGGCGCGAAGTAGCCGACCGCGACGAACTGGAAGAAGCGGTCGACACTCTGCGCGCGACCGTGCCCGAGGACGGCACCAATCTCGAACAGGTTTTCCGGCTCGCCGCTGGAATGTCGCCGCCGCCGGACAATATTTTCCTGATCACCGACGGCCTGCCGACGGTCAATCGGCCGGGCCCCGCGCGCGGCCTCGTGACGCCCCGGGACCGGGTCGAATTGTTCGAGGACGCTATCGGCGAACTTCCGCCCAATGTTCCGGTCAATATCATATTGATGCCGCTCGAAGGCGATCCGAGCGCGGCGGCCGCGTACTGGCAACTGGCGATGGCGACCAGGGGTTCTTTCCTCACGCCGTCGAAGGACTGGCCCTGAGACTAAACGGAATGGCAACGACCAGGAACTCTAAAACATGAGACGCAGAAGCCGAGAAACCGAACAGTTCAGCATATCCTTTCTGGATGTGGCGTCCTGTGGTTTCGGCGCCATCATCATCCTGCTGATGATCACCAAGTCGGCCGCGCCCACCACCGAGGATCTGATCGAAACCATTCCCGCGGGAGTGATCCAGGAATTGACCCAGCAACTTTTCGCGATCCGCAGCGAAACGGACGAGTTGCGGCAGGAACTGAATTCCGCCCGGGATCGCAACGCCAGTGTGCAGCAAATGATTGCGAGCCTGCGCAGTCAGCGGCAGGCGCTCGAAGGCGACTACGCGCTGGCCCGGGAACAGGGCGATGAAACCACCGAGGAAATCGGCCAGTTGCTGCTCGCGCGGCAGTCGCTGACGGAAGAGATGCAACGCCTGTTCGCCAACGCCCAGGTGCAGGAAAGCAGTTACATCGGCGGCGTGCCCGTGGACAGCGAATACATCATTTTCGTGATCGACACGTCCGGCAGCATGTATGAAAACGCCTGGGGCAGAATGCTTGAAGTGATAGAGGAAACACTGGACGTCTATCCCGAGGTGAGAGGCATCCAGGTGATGAACGACATGGGCGATTACATGTTCGATTCGTTCCGCGGCGAATGGATTCCCGACACGCCCTCGCGGCGCGTGCAGATTCTCTCCACCTTGCGCACCTGGGATCCGTACAGCAACAGCAGCCCGGTCGAAGGCGTCACCGCGGCGATCGGCTCCTTTTATTCTCCGGACAGGAAAATCAGTGTGTATGTACTGGGCGACGATTTTCAGCAGGGCGGTTCGATCGAACAGGTTCTGCGCACGATCGACCGGATCAATGTGGAAGACGCCAACGGAGACCGGCTTGTGCGCATCCATGGCATCGGATTTCCGGTAATATTGAGTGGTTCCGCCCGTTTTCAGCAAAGCGGTTATCGTTATGCCTCGCTGATGCGGGAGCTGACCCAGCGAAACGGTGGTACATTTGTGGGATTGAACGATTTCAGGTAAACGGTAATGAGGCAGTAATGAAGAGCCCCGCCATATCGATTTGCAGAATATTGTTGCCGGCATTGCTGCCCGCATTGTTGCTTGGTGCCTGCGGCGCCAACAGCGTGGTAATCAGCGGCAGTTTCCCCACCCCCAATATCGGCAAGTTGCCGATATCCCTGGCCGTGGTCTACGACGACAATCTGCAGGAATTCACGTACACCGAATATAGCGAGACCGGCCAGGAGGAATACTATATTCAGAGCGGCCAGTCCCATATCCAGCTATTCAACGCCGTGCTGCCGGCAATGTTCGACGACGTGACCTTCGTGGACAACGTGGAAGCCGCGGCGGGCGCCGGCGTCGACGCCGTCTTCGTACCCAATATCGAGGAATTCCAGCTCGCCCTGCCGGCCAAGACGCGGCTCGACGTATACGAAGTCTGGATCAAGTACAACATGCGCCTGCTGACGGCGGAAGGCGATTACCTGGCCGACTGGGAGTTGACGTCCTATGGCAAGACGCCGACGGAAACCTTCCTGACCACCGAATCCGCCATCAACGATGCGGCGGTCGTGGCGCTACGGGACCTCGCTTCCACTTTCGCGCTCAGTTTCTCGCGAGTGCCCGAAATCAGCGCCTGGCTGGCTAACCGATGAGGCCGACGGAGAAAATCCGATGAAATATCCTGAAGGCGTTACAGGCAAACTGGTTTCACTGGTCCCGGTTTGGGTCCTGATGTTGTGCGCCGGATGCACGAGCACCACGGTCGACGAGTTCCGCCAGGGGGAAACCGGCATAGCGAGCAACGAAACCGTGGTGATTCTCGGCCGGCGTCAGGTCAGCAGTTACGAAACGAGCGCCGATTTCGTCGAATGCGTCGGCGACCGCATCGCCCAGGGCGCGAACGGACTCAGCGTCGTTCCGGAACAGGAATTCCTCGACGCGATGTTTCCCTGGTTCGAACCGCGCACGGCGCCGTTGCGCACCCAGGATCTGGCGCGGCTCATGACCGAGGAACAGGTCGCGTTGACCATGCGGGGATTCGGCATTCGCTACATCATCTGGCTCGACGGCTTCACCGAAACCATCGATCGCAGCGGCTCGATTTCCTGCACCGTGGCGCCCGGAGGCGCCGGCTGTTTCGGTTTCGGTTCCTGGGAGGACGACGCGAGTTTCAGCGCCAGGATCTGGGACGTGAACAATTACAATGCCGTGGGTACGATCAGCACCGACGCCACCGGCCAATCCTACGTGCCCGCGATCGTGATCCCCATTCCGCTGATCGCGCGAGTCGAGGCCAACGCCTGCCAGCGGCTCGGCGACCAGTTGAAGAGTTTCGTTTTGGGCAGTTGACGGAGGTTCGTCAGCATGAACAGACTACTTGACTACATCAGGGATATCGCGGCCCGATGCGGGCCGCTGTTTGCGCTATGTCTCGCAGCCTTGCTGCTGCTCGACGCCTGCGCGGTCAATCCGGCGACCGGATCACCCAATCTGGTGCTCATGTCCGGCGACCGGGAAAAGGAAATCGGGGCCGAAGAACACGAAAAGATCGTGCAAAGCTCGGTCTTCTACGAAGACGAGGCGCTGAACGAATACGTGACGGAAATCGGCAACCGCGTCGCCCGGGTGGGTGACCGGCCCGACCTGGACTACCAGTTTTTCATCATCGACAGCCCGGAAATCAACGCTTTCGCCCTGCCCGGCGGATATGTCTACGTCAATCGCGGACTGATCACTTTCCTCAATTCCGAAGCGGAACTGGCCGGAGTGCTGGCGCATGAAGTCGCGCATATCACCGCCCGGCACGCGGTGCAGCAACACGCCCGCACCACGGTCGCCAGGACGGCGGCCCAGGTCGGCGGCCTGGCCACCGCGGTCGTCACCGGCAGCGGCTATGTCGGCTCTCAAATCTCCCAGGTTGCCTCGATCTGGGCCCAGACCGGCCTGAGCGGTTTCGGCCGCGAACATGAACTCGAGGCCGACGAACTCGGCGCCGAGTACCTGCGCGACGCCGGTTACGACCCGATCGGCATGATCGATGCGCTCTCGGTGCTGAAGAACCACCAGGACTTCACGCGCCTGACTACCAATCGCGGCGGCGGCTACCACGGACTGTTCGCCACGCATCCGCGCAGCGACCAGCGCTTGCAGCAGATCATCGCCCAGGTGCGGAGTTTCGATCCCCAGGCAAGTTACCACGACGACGACAGCCGCTTTCGCGAAGTCACCGAAGGCCTGATCGTCGGAGAAAGCCGGCTGGCGAAAACGAACGAAACCCGCAATCGCTACTACCAGACCCTGCTCGGCTATACCGTGGTCTTCCCGGACAACTGGCTCGTGAGCGAAACCACGACGACCGCAACCGCCACCGGGCCGGGGGAAGGCGAACTCAAGGTCGAAGCCCTGCGCCTGCAAAACAACATCTTTCCGGAGGATTTCCTGATCGGCCGCATGCACGGCGCCGAACTCGAACAGTCCGAAGCCCTGGAACAATTCCGCCTGCGCGGCCATACCGGCATCGTCCGGAACCCGCAAACCGGCGGCAAGGAACGCGTCGCCGCGATTTATTTCGGTCCGCGCGCCTATCTGTTCCGGGGCGAGTTGCCCGCTGCCGGCGCGGAGGAGGCCGACGCCTTGCTGCTCGAATCGATCAAGAGTTTCCGGCCGATCGAACGCGGCGAAATGGCCCTGGCCCAGGAATTGCGCATTCGCTACATCGTGGCGGATGAGAATTTCGATTTCGCCGTGGCGGCGCGCGACTCCAAGATCAGCGAATATCCGGAAGAGACCTTGCGCCTGCTCAATGGCTATTACCCCATCGGCAGTCCGGAACCCGGCGAATGGATAAAGCTGGTCGAGTGACCGGCAGCGCAACCAGTCACGGCAATCCAGGGAAGTACCTCGTCATCGGCCCGTCCTGGATCGGCGACATGGTCATGGCCCAGTCGCTGTTCAGACAACTCAAGGCTGCTGATCCGCGCAACGAAATCGCCGTAATCGCACCGTCCTGGACCAGGCCGCTGCTCGATCGCATGCCCGAGGTATCCGAAAGTCTCGACTCGCCCTTTCGACGTGGCAAACTGAACTGGCTGTCGCACCGGCGATTCGGCCGGGAATTGCGCGGTCGAGACTTCACCCATGCCATCGTGTTGCCCAATTCCTTCAAGTCGGCCCTGACGCCCTTTC
This sequence comes from Gammaproteobacteria bacterium, assembly GCA_009844085.1. Lineage (GTDB taxonomy): Bacteria > Pseudomonadota > Gammaproteobacteria > Pseudomonadales > Pseudohongiellaceae > UBA9145. The sequence goes on from VYCF01000047.1 coordinate 42,319, forward strand.
ACGCCGGGATTCCCGAGCGGGTCGGCTGGCGCGGAGAATGGCGCGACCCGCTGTTGACCGATTGCCGCCGTCTCGACAAGCGGAAGTTTCCCCTCATGGTGCAACGTTTCGTCGCGCTCGCGTTCCCCGCCAACCATCCGCCGGTTGAAGAGTGGCCGAATCCTGAATTGCAGGTGAGACCGGACGAACTGGAACTTGCCTGCCGGCGGCTGGAATTGAATCGGGAAAGACCGGTCCTGGCGCTTTGCCCGGGCGCCGAATACGGCCCGTCGAAGCAATGGCCGGCCACCGGTCATATCGAACTGGCGAACCTGTATCTGCGCCGCGACTGGCAGGTGTGGCTGTTCGGTTCGACCAATGACCGCGCGATAGCCGCCGAGATTACCGCGGGCCTGGAGCCCGGCCTGGCCGCGGGGTGCCGTGATCTCACCGGGCGCACGAAACTAGCCGAGGCCGTCGACCTGCTGTCCGCCGCCACGGTCGTGGTATCGAACGATTCGGGCCTGATGCATGTCGCGGCCGCGTTGAACAAACCGCTGGCCGCGATCTATGGCTCGAGTTCGCCCGAATTTACGCCTCCTCTTTCCGGCAAGGTAGAATTGCTTGCCACGGGCATCGAATGCCAGCCCTGTTACCGGCGTGAATGCCCGTATGGACACCTGCGCTGTCTGACCGGGATGCAACCCGCGAAGGTGGCCGGGGCCATCGACAGGCTGCGGGAAGAAAGCTCCGGGGAAGCGGCGAATTGCGGATTCTCATAGTCAAGGTCTCTTCGCTTGGAGACATCATTCACACCCTGCCGGCCGTAACCGACGCCGCCAGGGCGCGCAAGGACGTGGTGTTCGATTGGGTCGTCGAAGAAAACTTCGTCGAAGTGCCCGGCTGGCATCCCGCCGTCAACCAGGTAATTCCAGTTTCGATCCGCCGCTGGCGCAGCAATTATCTGAAATCCTGGTTCAATCACGAAGTTCGCTCTTTCCGCCAGCGGTTGCAGGCGGAACATTACGATCTGGTCATCGACGCCCAGGGATTGATCAAGAGCGGCATTATCAGCCGCATGTCCAAAGGGTTGACCATCGGGCTCAGCAACCAGACCGCGCGGGAACCGCTGTCGTCGCTGTTCTACAACCAGTCGTATTCGATACCCTGGAACGGTCATGCGGTGGACCGGGTGCGGCAATTGTTCTCCCGGGCGCTGAATTATCGCTACAACCGGCAACTGGTCGACTACGGCATCGACATCTCAAAGATCAGCCCGGAACCGGCGCCGGCCAAAACCGGCGCCGTGCTGTTCCTCCATGGCACCACCTGGGCCACCAAGCATTGGCCGGACGCCTATTGGCGCACGCTCGGTGAAATCGCGGCCGACGCCGGTTACCGGATTCTGCTGCCCTGGGGCGATGAACAGGAAAGGCGCCGGGCGGAATTGATTGCCGGCGGCAATGGCCGGGCGAGCGTGCTGGAAAGGCAAACCTTGTCCGGTCTCGCCCAACATATGCTCAAGGCCAGGGGCGTGATCGCCGTCGATACGGGACTCGGCCATCTGGCGGCCGCGCTCGGCAAGCCGGCGCTGACCTTGTACGGGCCGACCAATCCGGACCTGACCGGCACCTTCGGTCCGCGCCAGCTCCATCTGACCTCGAACATCGAATGCGCGCCCTGCATGAAGAAGAACTGCATCTACCAGGGCCCGCCGGTCTTCGACCCGTCGCAGGACGAGTCTTTCGAAGTGCGGCCCCCCTGCTTCGCCGCCAACAAGCCCGTCGAGGTCTGGCGGCAGTTCGAACAACTGATCGGTGGGCGGGCCGCCTGATGAAGCTGGCCTTCCTCATCTATTCGTGGTTCCCCCATGGCGGTCAGCAACGCGACATGATGCGGCTGGCGCGGGAATGTATCGATCGCGGCCATGAAGTGATCGCATACGCCATGCGCTGGCGCGGTCCGAGACCGGAAGGCCTGCGCATCGAACCGGTCGAGGCGCGCGGATTCGGCCGGCTGGCGCGGTATCGAAACTACACCGAACGGGTGCGGCAGGCACTGGCGGCGGAACCTGTCGATCTGGCTGTCGGCTTCAACAGGATGCCGCTACTCGATGTGTATTTCGCCGCGGACTCGTGTTTCGCCGAAAAGGCGCGAACGCAGCGTCCCGCCTGGTACCGCTTCACGCCCCGGTTCCGGCATTTCAGCGCCTACGAGAATGCCGTGTTCGGCGATGCCAGCGCCACCAGGTCGCTGGTGCTGTCGGAACGGCAGCGCGATGAGTACCTCAGGCATTATCCGGGCTGCGCCGAACGCCTGCATCTGCTGCCGCCGGGACTGTCGGCGGACCGGAAGATTTCTGCCCGCGACCCGGAAACGCGCCGCCGCTGCCGCGAGGAACTGTCAATTTTTGGGGACGAAAAACTGATATTGCAAATCGGCTCGGGCTTCCGCATCAAGGGCGTCGACCGCTCCCTGCGCGCCGTCGCCTCGCTGCCCGGATCGATCGCCGGAAACTGCCGCTTCCTGCTCATAGGCCGGGGCCGATCCGCGCCTGTGCTCGCCCAGGCGCGCAAACTCGGTATCCGTAACCGGGTCAGGGTGCTGCCGGGGCAGGACAATGTGGCGCGCCTGTACCAGGCGGCGGATCTGCTCCTGCATCCCGCCTATTCGGAAAGCGCCGGCCATGTGCTGCTCGAAGCGACCGCAGCGGGCCTCCCCGTGCTGACCACGTCCACTTGCGGCTATGCCCCGCATATTCTCAGGGCCGGTTCGGGCCAGGTGTGCGAAGAGCCTTTCGGTCAACAGGAACTGAACCGCCGGCTGCTGGACATGCTGGAGCGGCTCGACAGCGCGCCCTGGAGTGCAAACGGCCTGCGCTATGGGCAAAGCGAAGAACTGTATAACATGGCGAAAGCGGCTGTTGATTTTCTCGAACGGCAATAGACCGGAAATGTCGGAATACACTCTCGGGTTGGCTGGGGCGATCGGGCATGATCCCGCGGCCGCGTTGTTTCGCGGCGGAGAACTCGTAGCGGCCGTGGAAGAGGAAAGGCTGACGCGGCGCCGGCACGCCCGCAACGAGATGCCCTATCACGCGGTGAGGCAATGCCTGCAGATCGCGGGGATTCGCGCATCGGAAATTGACCGCATCGCGATTTCCTACGCGCCGATCAGCCTTTTCAGCTCGGCCCGCTGGCATTATGCCCGGCGCCACTGGTACGCCCCCGACCGCAGCCTGGACAGCCTGTTCAACGGCAATCGCCGTTACCGGCGCTATCTTCGAAATCTGCGGCAGACGCTGGAGCAATTGCACATTCCGCCCGACCAGGCGCAGATCGTACCCGTCGAACACCAGGTGGCCCATGCCGCCAGCGCTTACCTGCTGAACGAGCCGGAACAAAAAACCGCGATCTTCTGCAACGACGTCAAGGGCGAATATTCCAACATGCTTTTCGCCCTCGGCGAAAACGGCCGCATCAGCAAACTGAAGGAGTTCCACAACCCGGATTCCCTTTGCGGCATGTATGCCGCCCTGACCGATTATTTCGGATTCGAGATTCTCGACGGTGAACTCAAGGTCATGGGCATCGCGCCGCTCGGCGATGCGGAAAAATACGATCTGTCGGCGCTGGCGAGTTGCCGCGGCGGCAAATTCAAGGTCAACAACAAGTTGATCGGCACGGTCGGCCTGCGCCGCTACAAGGCCAGATCCCAGGGTCATTATTTCAGCCGGAAACTCGTCGACATGCTCGGGCCGCGCCGGGTGGGCAACCTGGTCGACGATCCCTATCTGCATTACGCCGCCGCGATCCAGAAATTGTACGAAGACATGGCGGTGCAATTGATCGAACATCATCTCGGCGACGTACTCGACGAAACCGGAATCCTGGCCGTCGCCGGCACGGGCTCGATGAATATCCGCCTGAACCAGCGGCTTGCCGCCATGGACAAGGTCGAACGCCTGATCGTGCATCCCGCCTGCGGGGATTCAGGCACCGCCATCGGCGCAGCCGCTCACGCAATCAGACAATCGGGCGTCAAGCTGCAGCCGGTCGGGAACATGTTGCTGGGCCCCGAATTCACCTCCCGGCAATGCATTGACGCCTGCCGCGATCATCGCGAAAAGCCGGTCTGGGAAGAACTCGAAGACCCCCATGCAAAAGCCGTCGAACTGCTCGCCGCCGGAGAACTCGTGGGCTGGTTCCGCGGCCGTCTCGAATTCGGCCAGCGCGCGCTCGGCAATCGCAGCGTACTGGCGAATCCGCAACAGGAAAACGTCGCCGACCAGATCAACCGGCAACTCAAGTTCCGCGAGATTCGAAGGCCCTTTGCCTGCTCCGTGCTGGCCGAGGCCGGCGGCGAAATGCTCGCCGGCCAGCAGGCCGACCCTTACCGCTGCATCGGGGTTCGTATCGACGAGGACTGGCGCCGGCGCTATCCGGGCATCGCCTACGCCGACGGCAGCACGCGGGTGCAGGTGGTGGACGCCGAACATTCCCCCGACTTCCATCGCCTGCTGACGATGTTCAACGAACGGACCGGCCACCCCCTGCTCATCAACACGTCCATGAGCCGGCCGGGAGAAGCCCTGGTCTGCACACCTGAACACGCGGTCGAACTGCTGGTCAATTCCGGCCTGAAATACCTGATCCTCGAAAACCTCCTCGTCACGCGCCGCCCCGAGGAAGATTCCTGGTAACTGCGGCACTTGCTCATTGTCCATATCTGGACTATATTCACGAATAACAACATTTGTGGAGTTAGTCATGGCTACACGAGTACGTCCGGCAACCGCATTTGACCGCAGGGGCCTTTCCGGCCCGGCGTTGCGCACTTTCTTCCGCATAGCGGAGCTATGGAGCCTCTCGGTCGAGGAACAGATGACCTTGCTCGGCCAGACAGCCCGTTCCACCTTCTTCAAGTGGAAGAAGGATGCGAACGCCGTACTGCCGAAAGATACGCTGGAGCGAATTTCCTATATTGTAGGCATCTACAAGGCGCTGCAGCTTCTGCTCCCCAGCGAACAGGCAGCCGATGAATGGGTGAAGCGTCCGAACTCGGCGCCGCCGTTCGCCGGCAGGTCGGCTCTCGACCGGATGCTCTCAGGCCAGGTGGTGGACCTCTACATCGTGCGGCAATACCTCGACGCACAAAGGGGCGGCTGGGGATGACCCTGCCGGTTGCCCGCATCGAATGGAAGCCTTGCTGGCGAATCGTCCCAAGCCGGTTTCCGCCGATTCAACTCTTCGAACGGGTCACCGACCCGGACGACCTCGAAGCAATCTTCGAACTGGACGCGTTGACGAATCCCAGGCTACGCGACGAGGCCGGCGATATCGAACTCGTCCCGCCGGGGGATCGCGTCAGTGGGCCGGGGACCACCGTAATCATGGCGGCCTTCACCCATTTGAACCCCGACGGCAGCAGGTTCTCTGATGGTTCTTGCGGTGTTTTCTATGCCGCGAATGACCTGGACACGGCCATAGGGGAGACCAGATACCATCGAGAACAGTTCTTGAGAGCGACTGACCAAATGCACATTGAACTGGACATGCGAGTCTATCTGGTCGATCTCGACGGAAACCTGCACGATCTGCGCGGCCGGAAGGACGCCCAGCCACTCGTCTACCACAACGACAATTACGCCGCGGGGCAGCATCTGGCGCGAACATTGCGTGAGGCCGGGTCAAACGGAATCGCCTATGACAGCGTCCGCCGCGCAGGTGGCGAATGCGTCGCCGTCTTCCGGCCCCCATTGCTCTCCAACGCCCGCCAGGAGCGGCACCTGTGCTACGTATGGAACGGCCGGAAGATTGAAACCGTCTATGAGAAACGCGAATACGGCGATGACATTTAGTCTGGGATAGTGCGTTGGTAGATTCGCATCCGGGGTTCTTGCGCGTCCGGCAAAGTGATTGCCGGCTCCAGCAATTCGGCGATATCCGGCTGTGCGAACAATTGCTCAATGGCGGCGGAAGCCTCCACCACGACCAGGTCTCCCGGAGCCATGGCGAGAACCTGCTGCCGGGTCAGGCGCGGCTGGACCTGATCGTATTCCGCGACCATGCCGCTGTTGTACGCGACCGCTCGATTGTTGGTCAGCAATTGCGCCGTCTCGCCGCTATTGTCGTTCAGCCACTCCACCGCGTCCCCGATATAGGACTTCGAGCGCCCGAAGGTGTAATAGGAATCCACCGCCGAAAACACGAAGAACAACACGAGCAGCCCGGGCGCAAGCCGGTTTCCAGCCGCAAGCCGGTTTCCAGCCGCAAGCCGGGTTCCCGGCGCAATCCGGGCGAGCATCTCGCGGGCCGTGAATGGCACGGCCAGGGCCAGCCCGAGGCTGAACACCATCGCGTAACGGCTGGTCAGATAGCGCGTCACGAGCAGGAACGCCAGTACGACGAGCAAGTTGACGACGGTGAATGCGATAACGGGCAAGGCCATGTCGCGGTCCGGCAGCAGCCATTTCTTCCAGCATCCCCAGATCAGGATGAGCGAAAAAGGCATGCCGACGGCGTATAACAGTTCCGCCGCCAATATGACCATCAGTCCCGCAAGCAGGAAGAAGGGCAGATAGCGACCGGAATAAGTGGCCGCGTGTTCGCCGAAAATGGCTTCCGCCATGGCGGCCATTTCCTGGCCGCCCGGGTCGAACAGGGATTGCAGGAAAGGCGCGTACGCCGAGGCCAGCGCCGCCGCCTGCTGAAACAGGTTGAGATTGAACGCCAGGCCCGCCAGGAAACAAATCACCAAGGCGGAGACCGCCACGCCCTGAACACGGAAACAGAGCAGATAGCGCTCGGCCCGCTCGTGACGTCGGTCGAACAACAGGCAAAGCGGCGCGGCCAGGAGATAAAGCATCGCCTCGGGACGGAAAATCGCGGCCAGCAACAGCGCGCCGCAATAATACAGGCAGGACTTCCAGGAACCTTCGGCGCCATAGCGGATCAGCCACCACATGCCGAGCATGACGAAGGCCCAGAAACCCGAATCACGCAGGATCTGGAAGCGGTATTCGTTGATTTCGGGAAAGAGCAATATCGTCAGCGCGGCAAGCGCGAGCAGGAAGCGATCTTGCGAAAACTCCCGGCAGATGCTGACGAACGCAAAAGTCAGGATGGCGAAAAACAGCCCGTTCAAAAGGTAGGCCGCGGTAAACAGTTCCAATCCGGCGGCGGCGGTCAGCCCGATCAATACCGAATAACCGGCCCAGGCGTAATGGTCGAAGGCGGCGGCAATGCCGTCCTGCTGGAAAAGTTGCGCGGTTCGAATGTAAACAAAGGCGTCGTCATTGGGTACCGGAACGGTGAATCCGGCATAGACGGAAAGCAGCAGGCTCGCCGCTACCGCCCAGATTCGCAGATCCGCCCGTTCCAGTCGTTGCGCTATTCTGTCGAAGGCATCGCTCATGACTCGGCCGCCGCAGGTTTACCGATAAGGGCTCGGGTCGCCGGCTTCCCGGGTCTTGAAGCGCCGGTGCAGCCAGAGGTATTGATCCGGCTGTTCGCGCACCGCGGCCTCGACCAGCTGGTTGATCCTGATGGCGTCTTCGCGTTCATCGCCGCTGGGAAAGTTATCCAGTTCGGAGCTGATGCGAAGATGGTAGCCCGAATTGTCGGCCTTCCGGTAATGACTGAAGAACAGCACGGGCGTACCGTTCGACCCGGCATAGCGGCTCGTTGCGGTGATCGTGGCTGCCTTCACGCCGAAGAAAGGCACGAAAACCGCCCTGCGCGGACCGTAATCCTGATCCGGGGCGTACCAGACGACGAATCCTTCCCGCAGGCAACGCAACATGCCGCGCACGTCGCGCCGTTCGATTATGCGCGGATGACGGAGCCGGCGGCGATTGAACATGACGCCGTCGAACAGCGGATTTTCATGGGCCCGGTAAGTGGCCGCCATCGGATGAAACAGGCTGAGCAGAAATCCGCCGATTTCGAGCGTGGTGAAATGCGCGGCGACAAGCAGCACGCCGCGGCCCCTGGCAACGGCCTTCTGCAGATGCTCCAGCCCCTCGATGCTGACGCGGGATCGAAAATCCTCCGGGTCGCGATACCAGGAAATCCCGACTTCCATGAGGCCGATGCCGTTCGAAACGAAGGTTCGTCGCACCAGCCGATTGAGCCCGCCGGAATCCAGGTCGGGAAAGCAGAGCCGTAAATTGACTTCGCAAATCCCCCGGCGCCTTCGCGCCAGAAAATAGCTGAGATGCCCGATGCCGGCGCCGATCCTGATCTGCCAGGAAAAAGGCAGCCAGGCGATTCCCCGGGCCAGCCAGAGAAAAACCCATATGGGCCAATAACGGGGGCCGACAAATCGCCGCAAGCGAACAAACTCGCCGGAAGCGTCCCTATTCATGCAGCCAGAATCCCGACTCATCCAAGAAGCCGTTACCGTAGCTAAATCCCATTCCAAATAAAAGCCGGCCCCATGTGGAATGATCGGCGATGCCGATATAATGCCGTATCGAAGTTTGATCGAAATTCAAGCTGCAACCGGAGACGTATATGAACATCATGTTCCCCAGACCCCATGCGCTTGCCGGGGGTTTTCTGCTCACCCTGATTTGCCTGTCCGGCTACGCCCAGGACGACAAGGACCGGGTCGCGCAAGCGATCGACGCCAAGGCCGAACACTATGGCGAGATCGCCCAGCGAATCTGGGATTTTGCCGAGGTGGGCTACCTGGAAAACGAAAGCTCCGCGTTGCTGCAGCGCCAGTTGGCGGATGCCGGTTTCGAGATCAGCGCCGGCGTCGCCGGCATTCCCACCGCCTTTGTCGCCTCTTGGCACAATGGCGACGGGCCCGTCATCGGCATCCTGGCGGAGTATGACGCCCTGCCCGGCATCAATCAGGACCGCAATCCATTGCGCATGCTCGTCGACGATAAAGCGGCCGCCCACGCCTGTGGGCATCATCTCTTCGGCACCGGCTCGGTGGCTGCCGCCATCGCCACCAGGGAATGGATGCTGTCGAACGGGACGGAAGGGGAAATTCGCCTGTACGGGACACCCGCCGAAGAGGGTGGCGCCGGCAAGGTCTACATGGTCCGGGAAGGGCTATTCGATGATGTCGACGTGGTTTTGCACTGGCACGCCGGCGACGCCAATACCGCCGACGCCACGAGTTCCCTGGCCAACAAGTCGGCGAAATTCAGATTTTCCGGCGTCTCCGCCCATGCCGCGGGGGCGCCCGAGCGCGGTCGATCCGCCCTGGACGGGGTGGAGGCGATGAATCACATGGTCAATCTGATGCGCGAACACGTGCCCATGGAAACCCGCATCCACTACGTCATCACCTCGGGTGGTTCAGCCCCGAACGTGGTGCCCGATTTCGCGGAGGTTTACTATTACGTGCGCCATCCGGACCCGGCCCAGGTCACGCAGATTTTCGACCGCGTCGTGCAGACGGCCGAGGGGGCCGCGCACGGCACGGATACGGAGATGTCCTTTGAAGTCATCCACGGCCTTTACAACATATTGCCGAACGTCTCGCTGCAGGAAGCGATCCACGCGAATCTGACGCGCGTCGGCGGGGTGGAATACGATGCGGAAGAAATCGAGTTCGCCAATATCCTGCGCGAATCCCTGCCGGCGTCCGCGCCGCCGATCGAATCCGCCGCGCGCATTCAGCCCATGCTCGTCGACGAAGAGGCCAGGGGAGGCTCTACCGATGTGGCGGACGTGAGCTGGGCCGTCGCCACCGGCGGCATGCGGTCCGCAACCTGGGTTCCCGGCACGGCTTCCCATTCCTGGCAGGCGGTGGCGGCCGGCGGCATGTCCATCGGCAACAAGGGCATGATCGTCGCCGCCAAGACACTGGCCATGACGGCGATGGACCTGTTCACGCACCCGGAACTGGTGGAGGCGGCGCAAGCGGAACACGCCGAGCGCCTGCCCGACAACTGGCGTTACGAACCGCTGGTGGGAGACAGGGCGCCGCCGCTGGACTACCGCTTGCCGGCCAACTGATTCCGGCCGCGGCAGTCAGGCGATGATCTGCGGTATCGGCTTGCCGCTAATGTCCGACAGACGATAGTCGCGGCCGCTGTAGCGATAAGTCAGCTTCTCGTGATCGAGACCCAGCAGGTGCAGGATCGTGGCATGGAAGTCGTGGGGCGAGATCGGCTGCTCCTGCGCCTTGTAGCCCCATTCGTCTGAAGCGCCGATCGCCTGGCCGCCCTCGATGCCGGCCCCGATCATCAGCGCGGTCTGCGCGCCCGGATTGTGATCGCGGCCCACGCCTCGCTGGGAAATCGGCATACGACCGAATTCTCCGTGCCACAGGATCAGGGTATTGTCCAGCATGCCCCGCGACTTCAGGTCGGCAATCAGCCCGGCGATCGGTTTATCGGATTCCGCGGCGTGCAAGGTATGGTTTTCCACCAGGTTGCTATGCGCGTCCCAGGTGTCGGTGTTCTGGACTCCGACCCCGCCCATGAATAGCTGGACGAAACGCACGCCCCGCTCCACCAGGCGCCGCGCCATCAGGCATTGCTTGCCGAACGGTTCGGTGATGGGGTCGTCGAGACCGTACAGTCTCCTGGTCGCCTCGGATTCGGTACGGATGTCAATGGCCTCCGGCGCGCAGCCCTGCATGCGATAGGCCAGCTCGTAGGAGGAAATCCGCGCGGCCAGTTCCGAGTTGCCCGGATACTTTTCCATGTCCATGCGATTCAATCGGGCCAGCACTTCAAGACGCGCTCTTTGCCGCGCCGGAGTCATTGTTTCCGGCGTTTCCAGGTCCACGATCGGGTCTCCGCTCGAACGGAACAGCGTGCCCTGGTAGCTGGCCGGCATGAAACCCGACCCCCAGTCGTTCGGCCCGCCGAGCGGTCCGCCGCGATGGTCCGTCATCACCACGAATGCAGGCAGGCTGGAACTTTCGGAACCCAGCCCGTAGGTCACCCAGCAGCCCACGCTGGGAAAGCCCATGCTGATCTGGCCGGTCTGCATTTCGTAGGTCGCCTGGATGTGATCGTTCGATCTGCCATAAAGGGACTTGACGAAGGCAATATCGTCCACGTGCGCGGACAGGTGCGGGAACAGTTCCGAGACCCACATGCCGCTTTCGCCGTATTGCCTGAATTCGAACGGGCTCGGCATCAATGGGCCGGGCATGCCCTGGCGAACGGCGAATTTTTCGCCGATCAGGTCTTCCAGCGGCTGCCCCGCATATTTGGTCAGCGACGGCTTGTAGTCGAAAGTGTCGATCTGGCTCGGCCCGCCGCTCATGAACAGGGAGATGACGCTTTTCGCCCGGGGAGTGAAATGCGGCGGCTTCGGCGCAAAGGCGCCGGGGAACTGTTCCGTGCATTGGGGCCCGCCGGGAGGCGCCGGCTGCGCGAACACCCGGTCATTGTGCATCAGCGAAGCCAGGGCCAGGCCGGCAATACCGCCGCCGGACTGCATGAGAAAGTCCCGGCGCGACCAGATTTTCTTCTTCGGCTTGTCCTGCATGCTCCTATCTCCTGTACACGAACTCACTCAGGTTGAAAACGACATGAGTGAGGTCTTCCAGCGAGCCGTCCGCCACCAGTTGCCGCGCGAGGGCGGCCTCCTCCGGGGCGGGCGCCCGGGCCAGGGCGGTCCGATACGCAAGATCCACCTGCCGATCCACATCGTAGGGGGCCAGTTCCTCAATCCGGCGCGCGAACAGGTTCGCCTGGCCGAGTACGAAGGGGTTGTTCATAAGGGTCAGCGCCTGGGGCGCGACGGTCGACGTATTGCGATATGCCGCCGTGATGTTCTGATCCGGCAAATCGAATGTCTCGAAAAACGGGAACGTCAATGTACGGCGGCGATAGACGTAGAGACTGCGGCGCCATACTTCCGGCCCGTCTACCTGTCTGTCCCAGCGGCCGTAAGCCTGGGCGGTATCGAGGATTTCCTGCGGAATGTAGGGAAAGACAGGCTTGCCGCCGATGCTCAGGTCGATGCCGCCGCTGACCGCCATCATGACGTCACGGATCGCTTCGGCTTCCAGCCGCTGCGGCCGGTAGCGCCATAGCAGATGGTTTTCGGGGTCCGTGACGGCGTTCTGCTCATTCTCGTAGGGCGAGGCCATGAGATACGCCTCGGAACTCATGATCAGGCGATGCAGATCCTTGGTGCTCCAGCCGTTGTTCATGAACTCCACCGCCAGCCAGTCGAGCAGTTCGGGATGGCTGGGGCGGTCGCCGACCACGCCGAAATTGTCCAGGCTGGCTACGATGCCGCGTCCGAAATGATGGTGCCAGACGCGATTCACCCAGACCCGCGCGGTCAGGGGATTGTCCTCGGACGTAATCCATTGCGCCAGGGCCAGCCTCCGCCCGGAAGTGCGGCCGTCGGCCCGGGGAATCTCGGTGGGCGGGTCGCCGTAGCTGGCCACGGTGAGAAAGTCCGGCTCCATTTCCGGGCCGGGACTGAACGGGTCGCCGCGAATCAGGAAAGGCGACGGCGGAACTTCATACGCGCCGGGGCCCTGGTGCAGGAAACTGCCCGGTTCTTCCATCCGGATGCGGCATTCGGGACAGCCCAGCACATTGTCCCCGGCCCGGTCCGGCGTATAGCGGTAGTCGCCGTCGGTGACGACTTCCATCATCGCCGGCTGCGCCGGCCGCTGCGCCTCGATTTCCTCGATGAACCGGAGCAGGGATTGCCGGCGGATCTTGTCCGGCTCCGGCATGGCAGCGTCCACCTGGTCGCGAGGCACGCCGATGGTCAGGACCTGCGCGGCCAGCAACTGCTGCCCGTCGCTGCGCTGTTCTTCCGGCGTGAGCACCGCCTCCAGCACATCGGCGGGAAACTCCCGGCGAATACGCTCGATCTTCAGTTCCGTCACATAGGGTTGTTCGATTTCCCTGATCTGTTCGCGGATGGCCGAAACCCGATCGTCGAGTTCCGCCGTCCTGGCCAGATATTCGAGGGCCTGTTCGTCCGGCAACATCGGCCAGTCGGTTTCGACGTAGCCGAAAATCGAGGCCGTCATGCTGTAGTAGTCTTTTTGCAGAATCGGATCGAACTTGTGATCGTGGCAGCGGGCGCACTGGATCGTCATGCCCAGGACGCCCCGACCGAGGGTCGCGACGACGTCGTCAAGATAGTCCCAGCGCCGCTCAGGATTGTCCTTCTCCCGGAAGTTGACTCGCGGTCCCGCGCGCAAGAAGCCGGTCGCTATGCGGGTCTCGAAGGTGGTTTCATCGAGTTCGTCGCCGGCGACCTGCTCGGTGATGAACTGGTCATAGGGCTTGTCGCTGTTGAAGGAGTCAACCACGTAGTCGCGATAGCGCCAGGCATTGGCGCGGTCGACATCCTGCTCGTAGCCGTCGGAATCGGCGTAGCGCGCCACATCCAGCCAGTGACGCCCCCAGCGTTCGCCATAGTGCGGAGACGTCAGCAGCTTGTCGACCTGCCGCTCCCAGGCCCCGGGAGCGGTGTCGGCCAGAAAGGCTTCAAGTTCCTCGACGGTCGGTGGCAGGCCCAACAGATCGAGATGCGCCCGGCGCAACAACGCCGCCTTTTCTGCCCGCGGCGCCGCGGTGACGCCCTGTTCCCGGCGTTTTTGCTCAAGGAAGCGATCGATGGGATGGTCAAACCCGTCGATGGCGGGCAGAGGCGCCTGCTCGGGAAGGCGGAACGCCCAATAGTCGCGCGCAGATGCCGGCACTTCGGTGACGAAGGCCGAGAATTCGCTGGCGGCAACGGTGGCAGCGGGGGCGTCGTCCCACACCGCTCCGGCTTCGATCCAGACCCGGAACTTTTCAATATCTTCTTCCGGCAGGGGCACGCCCAGTGGCATGACAGGACCTTCCATGCCTGCAAGTTGCCGGAACAGGCGGCTGGCGGCGGCGTCTCCCGGCACGATGGCCGGGCCGCGATTGCCGCCGACGAGGGCTTTTTCCCGCGTGCTCAGATCAAGCCCGGAGCTTTGAATCGCCGCCCCGTGACAATTCCAGCAGGTGCGCTCCATGATCGGGCGAATTTCATGGCTGAAGAATTCAGCGTCGGACTGGGCCTGGACGGCAATGGACTGGAAACCGGCAACCGCCAGTACGGCGGCCGAAAGCACCAGGGCGGAAACTGAAGGTGATCGCATCGTCACCTCGCGCAGACGCGTGACAGGATCGATATGAAATCTCTCTTATGATGCGAACGATACCCGCAGGTATCGGACTTGGCAAGACGGAAAAACCCCTATGTTATGATCCGCTTCGCCTCCTCTGCATGAGCAAGCAGCCCATGAAGCCCACCATGCCCGCCTTTCAGGACGCCCGTTTGCTCGTGGCCGGCGACGTCATGCTCGACCGGTACTGGCATGGCAAGGCTTCGCGGATTTCGCCCGAGGCGCCCGTTCCCGTCGTGCGCGTCGGCAAGCGCGAAGATCGGCCGGGCGGCGCCGGCAACGTGGCCCTGAATATCGCCGCGCTCGGCAGCGCCGCCACCCTCGTCGGCGTCGTCGGCGCCGACGATACCGCCGATGAATTGCGCTCGCGGCTCGAAGCCGCCGGCGTCTATTGCGAGTTTCTGCGTTCCCCGGACAAACCCACGATCACCAAGTTGCGCGTGATAGGACACCAGCAACAACTCATCCGACTCGATTTCGAACAGCGGTTCAACGCGGCCGATACCGAAGGCCTTGCCGGCAAGGTCGCCGGCCTGCTGGCCGAAGCCCAGGTCCTGCTGCTGTCGGATTACGACAAGGGCGGAATCGGCGATGTCGGGGAATTGATCGCGCTCGGCAGGAAACAGGGGATTCCGGTCATCGTCGATCCGAAAGGCAACGACTTTTCGCGCTATCGCGGCGCAACCCTGATCACGCCGAACCTGGCCGAATTCGAAGCCATCATGGGTCCGAGCGACAACGAGACGGAACTCGTGGCGAAAGGCGAGGAACTCATCAAGAGGCTGGAACTCGAGGCCGTGCTCATTACCCGTGGCGAACTCGGCATGACGCTGATTCGGCCGAACGCCCCGGAATTGCATCTGCCGGCGCGAGCGCAGGAAGTCTACGACGTCACCGGCGCCGGAGACACGGTGATTTCCGTGCTGTCGGCGGCGCTAGCGGCGGGGGAAAAGCTGACCGACGCGGTCGTACTGGCCAATCTGGCCGCGGGCCTGGTAGTGGGCAAACTGGGCACGGCCGCCATCAGCGCTCCCGAGTTGCGCCGGGCGCTGATCGAGGAACAGGACAGCGGCAGGGGCATCATGAGCGCCAGCCAATTGCACATCGCCGTGCAGGACGCCCGGGACCATGGCGAGCGCATCGTGTTCACTAACGGCTGTTTCGACATCATCCATGCCGGCCACGTCGGTTATCTCGACGAGGCGCGCAAGCTCGGCGACCGGCTCATCGTCGCGGTCAACGACGACGCCTCGGTGCGCAAGTTGAAAGGTCCGGGCCGCCCGATCAATCCCCTCGACCGCCGCCTGCGCGTGCTGGCCGGCCTCGGCGCCGTCGACTGGGTCGTGAGCTTCAGCGAAGACACGCCCGAGGACTTGCTGCGGGACCTGCGCCCGGACGTGCTAGTCAAGGGCGGCGACTACACCCTCGACGAGGTGGTCGGCGGCGAACTCGTCAAATCCTGGGGCGGCGAAGTTCAGGTGCTCGCCTTCATCGACGATTGTTCGACCTCCGCGATCGTCGAAAAGATGCGCCAGGCGGACGGGGATACCTCGACAGACTGAATCGGGCAAGAACTCGTGAAGCGCCGATGTGGTTGGCGTCCTGAGTTAGATCGCCTCCACCCGCGCTGTATTGAAACGGATTTACAGTGATAACGGCGCCAAGATCGTCGGTCGTTTGGTGAATCTGAGGGCCTATGCCAACAATGTACAGTTCGAAATCTCAAGGCCAGGAAAGCCAACAGACTAAGTGTTCAGCTAGTCGTTCGCCCGCAACCAGCGGGACAAATGTCTGGACGTGCATTGGTTTCACAATTTGACGGACGATAGGAAGAAGTTGCAAGCTTTGTGGTGGGAGTACAATGAAAATCGGTCTTACTGATCTCTTGAGCTTGGAATTCAACGCTCAAAGGGCCGACAGCGAATCAAAAATTCGCCGACAAACTGATCCAGAGTACGGGTTTCAGATGAACCGTTCGGGATGAATTATGGCGAACTGAGATGAATAGGACAAAAACAATGGATTATGACTTCTATACTTCAAATGATCTAATTGATCGACTCTGCCATACCGCGAATGAGCAGGAGAAGCAAATAATCTTCTTAGTTGGCTCAGCCCTATGCTTTCCCGACAACCCTGGTGGGTTTGGAGTTCCGGACGTGTCGGGGATAATTGAGTTAATCTCTAATGAATTCGACGATCCATCTGAATTTCGTAAGCAACTAGGCTCGAAGAAAAATGACGGTAAAACCCAATACCAAGAAGCATTTAGATTTTTACATGCCAAGAAAGGACAATCGGCATTGAATAGAGTAATTCGTGCAGCCGTATGGCAGTCACTTGATACGGCTCTAATGCCAAGATCCGTTTCTAATGTAGACCCTAGTACGGCGTCTCCCGAGATATGTAACGCTCTTGAAGAACATCTTGATTGCTGGCGCCTTCCAAAGGCAGTGAGCGATATTGGTCAACTTCTGGTTAATTGTGAAGACACGTTTGGGAAAACAGTAATAACAACAAATTTCGACCCTCTAATTGAAATTAGCATCAGGAATCATGGGGGTAGTTGCTTTCGAACTATATTACATAGTGATGGTGAATTGGGAAAGACTCACGCACAAGGTACGCATATCTTACACCTTCATGGCTATTGGCAAGGGCACGATACTCTTCATATGCCTCAACAGCTAATGCAAGCGCGCCCAAAACTCAGGAAATCTCTTTCTCGCATAATTGAAGACTCCACGTTGGTCGTTATTGGATTTGGAGGTTGGGATGACATCACTACTGTCCGGTTAACTGGGGCGTGTTGTCACGCAACCCGATGATTGTAC
>VYCF01000066.1 GCA_009844085.1 Gammaproteobacteria bacterium
GCAACGCCCACGCCAGGACGAAACCGGGCGCGACTTATTCAGAGCTTCCCTAGTTGCAGGCGAAATGCGGAGTTGAAGCGGATCCCCGCCGCGACGCGCCCTTGCAGGCCGTCCTCGATCGTTCCGGCATCGTAAATGTTTTCGTTGCCGTAGAGCGCGGCGTTGCTTGAGTCCGCGCCGTCCATGAAGCGTACGTTCTCGGGGCTGATCACGGCCGCGCCGACACTCAGATAAGGCTTGAAAGGAGTGGAATCGCCGCCGTCGCGCGAGCCCGTCTCTGCCGCAAAGGCGAGCGGACAGAGAAGCGCCAGGATCCAAGTCGCCGCCAGAGGCTGTAGAGTGGAGATCATCCGTTTTCTCGCGGCCGGTCCAGGTTCAGGGCAGCGCGAAAACGACCAGGGCCGGGCCTTCGCGCGTGAGTCCGCTGAAACGGGACATGTCGCCGCCGGAATTCTGCATGGCGTGGCCGATCAGGGCGCTGGCATGCAGGCCCGCCTGGCCGATCACGAGGGCGATATGCTGTTTTCCGTCCACGCTGTAACTGATCGGAAACGAAGCGGCGATATCGCCGAGGTCGGTGCTCCAGAGCACTGCGCCGTCGGCCTGGTCGAAGGCCTTGAACGACTGGTCGACGGCGCCGCCGAAGACGAGGCCGCCGCCGGTTGCGAGTACCGCCGAAGAGGGCGGCATGAACTCACGAAAACTCCAGGCCAACTCTTGCGTTTCGAGATTTATCGCCTGCAATCGGCCGATATTGCCGTCGCTGTCGGGGGGCGCCACTCCCATAATGGCGGCGCCGGTGCTGAGCAGTTGGGAATCCCCTCCGGTTGGCCCACCCATCATGCAGGTCTCGGCCAGCGGCAGAAAGAGCATGTTGCTCTCGGGATTCACCGACGCCGCGAGCCAGTTGCGCCCGCCGATGGGTTGCGGGCAGATCAGTACGGCGCTCTCGGCGTTCGGCCGCGCGTTCGGATTCATGGTTTTAACGCCGGTTTGCGGGTCGATCGAGGCAACCAGGTTCTGTAGTCCCAGGTCGATCGAGAACAGGTATTCGCCGGTGGCCGCGTCAAGCGCGTCGTAAAGCGCCATTTTGCCCGCGGTAATCACAGCCTTGCGAGGCGAGCCGTTTACGTCGACTTCAATGATCTGCCGCTCATAAGACCAGTCCAGATCCCATTGGTCGTTCGCCACGTGCTGGAAATGCCACGCCAGCTCGCCGCTTTGCGGCCGAAGGGCAATCGTCGAATTGGTGTACAGCGCGTCGTTGCTGACGCCTTGTATGTCCACCGAATCGAGCAAGGGCGCGGTATGGTAGGTTGGCGCCGGCCCGAAATAGACCAGGTCGAGTTCCGGATCGTAGCTTCCGGAAACCCAGACCGAACCGCCCTGGCGCTCCGTACCGGCGATATCGTTCCAGGTGTGTCCGCCGGGATCGTCCGGCCCGGCTACCGTTTGAAAACGCCACAGTTCCTCGCCGCTGCCGGCGTCTATGCCGACGACGAATCCGCCTTCGGGCACCATCGTCGCGGTGACTCCCTGGACGACCACGCCATCGGCGAGCAGTGGCGCGGCCCGCAGCGAATAGCGATTGGGGCTGTCCGCGCTAACCGCGATGGCGTGCTCCCAGACGGGTTCGCCGGTGCGGAAGTCCAGCGCGAGCAGTCGCAGATCAAGCGTGGGCACAATGATCGTTTCCCGATAAATCGCTATGCCGAACTTCCCATTCAGTCCCGCGGTCGCGTCGGGGCCGGTTGCGTGCTCGTACCGCCAAAGTTCCTCACCGCTGCTCGCATCGAGCGCCAGCACCGCATCGTTGGTGTCGGCCAGGAACATCACGCCGTCATGCACAAGCGGAGTCGCCATGCTGGAGCCTTGCCCTAGCGGTATGCGCCAGGCCTCGGCCAGTCGGTCGACGTTTTCGGTGTTGATCTGGTCAAGCGGGCTGTAGCCCTGGCTGTCGTAAGTCTTGCGCCAGATGAGCCAGTCGCCTGCGCCCGGGTTTGCCAGCATCTCGGCGGTAACCGGCCGCATGCCCGCCAGCAAATCCGGGTTCCCGCCATCCGATTGCGCCAGCGCCGGCGCCGCGGCAATACACGAAATCAGAATTGCCGAGCGAGTCCAATGTCTTTGAAACATTACTTTTCCTCTTGAATCGATGGTTCCGGGCCGGAATTTGCTTAGCGTAGCGGCCCGGATTCAGCGTTGTTGGCTCATCCTTTCCCAGAATTCGTCGAGTCTTCCTTCAATCTCCAGCCCTCGATAAAAAGGCAAGGAATCGCAGTCGTACTCGAAAATCGTCGTGTCCGGGGTTCTGCGCCATTGCCGGTAGCGAATGATGGGGCGGCGATAGTTTTCCGGATCGTGCAATGTCAGCAGGCTGCGCAGGTTCTGACCGTCTTCGCTCATGGAAATGCGTTCGACCACCCTGGCGTTTTCCGAAATCGGCTGGCCCGCCTGGTCGACAAAGGCCGGTTTCAGCAGGGACGACTCCACAACCAGCGTGCTGCCTTCCCAATGTCCGATGGAATAGCCCATGGCGCTGATCGGTATGTCTTCAGGAAAATCACGGCCGTCAAGGAAGATGCGCCGCACTTCGCGGAAGCTCTCGTAGAGAATCGTCACTTGCTGATCGTCCTGCAGGATCTCCAGCGGATAGGGCCAGCCGGAAATCCGCACGAGCGCGGGAGAAATGCAGCGCAGCGCGGGATCGTCCAGATAGGAGTATTCGTCCACGATCGCTTGCGCCGAATCGGTATAGTCGAGATGCACTTTTTCCATGCCGGCTGAGATTCGCGACCAGATGCCGCTGAAATCCACCGGCGCCGGGGGCAGAACTTCATCGGGAACCCTGGGCTCGGCCCGCCAGGCGCCGGTGGAGCCGTCATGCGGGGCTACCAGTGTCCCCGTCATGACATCGCCGTCGATGGTTCCGCTCAGCGTTCTGCTGAGCAGCCTGCCGCCGGCGTTGCGATAATCCACGGTCATTTCCAGCTCATTTCCATTCAGCGTGTACTCGACCGGACCGCCGTCCACATAGACCCTCAATTCACCCTGTTCCCGCTCGAAGGTAATGATCCCCAGACGCTCCGTCTGGTGATTCAGGGTCAGCATCCAGTCGCCTTCGACCTGGGCCATACAGGCCCCGGCCAGCAAAAGCGCAGGGATTAACGAAAAAACTCTCACCGGTCTGAATCTATTCCGATTCGGCCTGGTTTTGCGTCTGCTTCTGCGCAAGCCGCGCGTTTCGCTCCGCCAGCATCCGTTCGTAGTCTTCCTGGCCCAGATAGGTCACATCGACCCAGTTGTGGGCCATCTCGTCCACGGTGCGGTCGCCCCATCCGACCCATTGGGTCGGATCCGGGTTGTACGGATTGTTTGCCGTATTGTCGTGCCAGGCCGTGGTGATGATCATCGTGCCCTTGGGCACCAGCGGCGCGGCGTCTTCGGCGAATACGTAGTTGATTTGCCAGTTCCACTGGAAATTGTCGACGAACGCCAGCATTTCCCGGTTGCCGTCGGGATAGATCGCTTCCATCGACATGGCCTTGCCGCGCATATGCATGTGCGGCTGGAAATTTTCCAGCCGCGCCGGCGCCGCGAGCACGAATGTTCCCTGGGTGACGGCGATTTCATTGGGCGGGATGTCGAGGCTGCGCGGTCCGCGCGCGTCGAGCATGCTCAGGATGGTGCGATGCCTCGGCGGCTCCTCATGAAACCAGACGCCGATTTCGACCTGCGCATTGGGTACGCGTTCGCCCATGGCATGCAGGTGGACTTCCCACAGGATCTGCGAATCCGGCAACATCAACTTGCCGGAATCGGGACGGAAAATCTGGCCGGCCTTGCCGACGGCCCATTCCATGAACAGGCGCGGACCCAGGGGGATGTCCGCGTCCTCGGGCAGACCGACCATCTCGGTCTCGTTTTGCAGCAGGAAGGCAAGCGCGTGATGGACCACCTGCCGGGTTTGCGCATCCTTGGGGCGAATTTCGATCGCCTTGACCCATTTCTCTTCGGTCAGTCCGGTGGGAACGAGCGGCCGGAACCACTTGTCCTGGGTGACCGCGGGCAAGTCATAAGGTTCGGATTCGACGACCAGGTCCGGCGGCGAGCCCATCTGCTCCTGCAAGCGCCAGACCAGGGCTTCTTCGAATTCGAGCGGCGCGGGCGCCAGGCTCATGTCGCCCTGAGGCGCGCCCTGATCGACCCAGGCCAGGATCGTTTCGCGTTCTTCGGGAGTAAGGCCTCGTTCATTGATGAAATCCTGGATGCCGACATCCGGATTGACATGCCAGGGCGGCATGACCCGATTCTCCACGCGGTACCGGATCAGCGGAGCGAAAGCGCTGACCTGTTCGTAAGTCAGCAAGGACATGGGCGCGATCGAGTCGGGCCGATGACATTCCTGGCACTTCGCCTGGAAGATCGGCATGACGTCTTCGGCCCAGGTTGCTTCCACCTGGGCTTGGGCAAGCGCAGGAAACGCCAGCACCGCGCAGGCTGCCGGAACGCGCCAGTCAATCACGGATTTCATGCTCATTCGATTGTCCTCCCGGAAACGATTCGTCTCCGCGACTATTCACTCACGTTTATTTTCACAAAACCATTGGTCCAGCAGCATTGGGCGTGGCCGGCGGTCGCAGGACCGGTGAATTCGGTAACCCGGGCGCGCAATATGTATTCGCCGGGTTCGCTGAATGTGACTTCCGTATTCGCCGCGCCGCCTTCGGCAGGCACTCTCGCGCTGTCTTCACTGAAGGCGACCTCGCCCGCACCCTGCTGTTTGAACCAGGTAACGGTAACCGGAGGAGGCCCGCCACCGCCGCCGAAAAACTGGGCGAACAGCGGATTCACTTCTCCCCTGTCCTCGACCCAGGCCGTCAAGGTGAGCGGGTCTCCGACCTCGGCCTCAAGTGGGCCGGCGGTCGTCCCCGCGGGACCGTGGCCCCATTCCGCGTCTTCGGCGAATTTGATCAGCGGCGGAAAATTGCCGTTGGCGTCGCCTGCTATGGCGTCGATGATGTAGTCGACGTGCAGGTTGGCGCGGATGTCGAAGGTCTTGCCCTGGTTCGCGAGCCGCCAGACAACCGCTTCGTCATGGCCTTCGGGAATCTTCACGGTGAAGACGCCCCAGTGACGGTCGACTTCGAACCGGGTCGGTTGGCCCTGGTCGGCATTGCCGTCGGGGGCGCCGATTATGCGGTTGGCGTCACCGACGGGAATTTCGAGAATCTCTTCGGTGTTGCGATTGTAGTATCCGAACGACAGCGTGATCATGCCGTCGTCGTCCACGTACCATCCCTCGTATGCCGGCGTTACGGTCTGCCCGGAACTGACTCCGATGTCCTTCCCCAGCGGCAGCAATTCGACCGGGAGCGGTACGCCCTGGGCTGACGCCATGCCGGCAGCCGCGAGCAGGCAGAGTCCGGTCAGGCAGCGTTCGAGTACGGTTTTCATCCTGTTTCAGTTCCCCGCGCTCAAGGTCAGAACCTGGCCGTCCTCGAGCGTCATCTTGCTGATCCACAATTTGCGGGAGTTTTCCAGCCCGAGAAAGCCTTCGAGCACGACCTTGTCACCGACCCGGACGGTATCACGCAGCCAGCCGGATCGAAGCAGGACGCTTACGGCATGGGACTGGGCATCCCAGATTTCCTCTTCTCCGTCTTCGTTCACAACCGCTACAAATATGCGTGTATGCGGGTTGACGTAATGCACTTCGACGACTTCGCCTTCCCTGGTTCCGAACAACTCATAGGAAAACTCCGCGGCGAAACTGTGATGCGCCGTGGCGCGGCCGGCGCACAACGCCAGGCCGAGCACAATCAGGCTATGGAGAAGCGCTTTCATGCGGTCGGAGTCGCTCCAATCCAATCAGCATTCATACTAGCCTCCCCAAGCCCGGTCAAGCAAACTTGGGTGCGGCGCTTCTTTCTGCTATCAATGACCCCGAATACGCTGGAGAACATTCCAATGGCTGAAACTCCCCACCGTCACCTGTTGCGCCGCGTGCGCACATCACAGATCGCGGTCGCTCTCTGCCTGGCGCCGGTATTGCCGCCACTGCAGGCTGCCGAGGACTTTGTGCCGGTAACGGATGAAATGTTGCAGGATCCAGCCGATGGCGACTGGTTGATGTTTCGCCGGACTCTGGATTCCTGGGGTTTTAGTCCGCTCGATGAAATCGATCGCGAAAATGTCGACGAGTTGCGCATGGTCTGGACGCGGAATCTCGATATCGGCACGGGCGAGATCACGCCATTGGCCTATGGCGGCGTGCTTTACGTTCCGCAAACGCGGGATGTAATCCAGGCGATGGACGCGGCCAGCGGCGATTTGTTGTGGGAATATCGACGCCCGATTCAGGAAGGGCTCTATCAGCAGGTTGGGGGCAATGCCGCGAACAATCGCAATCTCGCGATCTACGACCGCTACATAATCAATACCAGCGACGACAATTTTATCTTTGCCCTCGACGCCGTCACCGGGGAAGTCGCCTGGGAAACACGGATTCTCGATTACCTGGAAAACTCGGCGACGCATTCAGCCGGACCCATTATTGCCGACGGCAAGGCGATCTCGGGGCGCAGTTGCCGCCCCTGGGGCGGGCCGGAAGCCTGCATCATCACCGCTCACGACGCTCTTGACGGAGAAGAGTTGTGGCGCATGCGACTGATACCACGGCCCGGCGAGCCCGGTGACGAGACCTGGGGCGACGTGCCATATGAACAACGCCAGCATGTCGGCTCCTGGATGGTCCCGAGTTACGATCCCGAACTCGATCTCATCTTTCTCGGCACCTCGGTAACTTCTCCGGCGCCGAAGTTCTTCCTGGGCGGGACGGATCTGCGCCACCTTTACCACAATTCGACCCTGGCGCTGGAAGCCGACAGCGGTGATATCCGCTGGTATTACCAGCATATGAACGATCATTGGGATCTCGACCATCCCTTCGAGCGCCTGC
The DNA here is from genome assembly GCA_009844085.1 of Gammaproteobacteria bacterium. GTDB lineage: Bacteria > Pseudomonadota > Gammaproteobacteria > Pseudomonadales > Pseudohongiellaceae > UBA9145. Next base: position 6,962 of record VYCF01000066.1, read on the forward strand.
TGGTGGAGACCTCCGTGGCGCCGGACCCGGAATCGGTGCAGTGGATCAATCCGAATCTGCGATCAGGCGAAGTCCGCAAGGTCATGACCGGAATTCCGGGCAAGACCGGGGTGGTCTATACCCTCGACCGCGAAACGGGGGAATTTCTCTGGGCCACATCGACGGTCGAGCAGAACGTGATCACCGAAATCGACGGCGCCACCGGCGCGGTGACCGAAAATCCGGAAGTGATTTTCAGGGAATCGGAGCAGGTCGTTTTCGTCTGTCCGAGCATCATGGGCGGCAAGGACTGGGAGGCGGGAGCGTACAGTCCGCTGACGAACGCCATGTACTATCCGCTCACCAATTCATGCGCCGACATGATGGCCACTACCGATGTCTTCAGCGAATCGGCCAATGAAGTCGTCTCCGGCGATGGCGTGCCTCAGCAACTGGAAATCTATTCGATCGCTTACCGGCACCGGATCGCGCCCGGAACCGACAATGTCGGCACGGTGCGGGCGATTTCGGCGGAAACCGGCGCCACGAATTGGTTGTATGAACAACGGGCCGGCGTCATGTCCCTGGTCGCCACCGGCGGCGGCCTGATTTTCGGCGGCGACACCGACGGCCGTTTCCGCGCTTTCGATCACGAGACCGGCGAAGTGCTATGGGAGATCAACCTTGGCTCGCCGGTAGCGGGCTATCCGATTTCCTTTGCCGTGGACGGCAGACAATACATTGCCGTGAATACCGGATCTGCACAGACTAACCTGGCCCCGGAACTGCGTCCGAGCAGGGGGTCCAACCTGTTCGTGTTCGCATTGCCGGACTAGCGCGGAACACGCGCTTGCCATTTCGGCAAGGTTTGACCATATAATCGAACCCCGACATCCGACTAGGGAGGCCAGCCATGAAGCCGATATTCCCCGGCAGGGAAGCGCTCTTCACTGCGTTTGCAACCGCATGTCTTGCAGGTGCGGGCATGTTTCTCGCCCCGGTGCTGGCCCACCATGCCAGCGGACCTTTTTACGATCCCGAAAACCGGGTCGAAATTCAGGGAACCGTTTCCCGTTTCGTGTTTCGCAATCCCCATGCCTATCTTTATGTCGAAGTTCCCGATGCGGACGGTGAATTCATCGAATGGCAGGTTGAACTCGGCGCGCCGATCAGTCTGCGCCGCACCGGCTGGACGCCCGATACCTTGACTCCCGGCACCGTCGTCAAGATGACCGGCAGCAAGTCGCGGGCGGAAGGCAGCTACGGACTTTGCTGCGTGCGCATGACGCGGGAAGACGGCAGTCCGATTCTTTCCGGCGGCAGAGTCGAAGAAGAGGACGTGCAATAGTGAAGCTGATTTCCGAAACCAGGCCCCTCGCGGGAAAACTGGCGCTGGCCTCGCTGGCGCTTGCGACGATCTCCGTCTGGGGCGTTAGCCGAATCGACGCCCAGGAAAGCACTGGTGAGGTTCCCGATCTGACCGGCGTCTGGGACGGCTCGCCGCGGGCGCGTCCGATCAACGGTCCGAACATGCCCTGGACCGACGAGAATTTTCCCAGGCTCAATGCCAGGGCGCTGGCCTACCAGGAGGTCTGGGAAGAAATCATCGCCCCCAAGTACGATTGCCAGCCCGCGTCTTCGCCGGCCATTCAATATGACCCGTACAACATGGAAGTTACCCAATGGCCCGACCGGGTCCTGTTCCGTTACGAGAAGGACGATCAACTCCGCACGGTCTGGCTCGACGGCCGCCAGCCGAAGCCGCACGAATTCAGCGTTCAGGGATTCTCAACGGGCTACTATGAAGACGGTGCGCTGATCGTGACGACGACCAACTTCGTGTTCGACATCGTCGGCTTCGACGACTACAACGGCATACCGTCGTCCTCCCAGAAGATAGTGCGTGAACGTTACTGGCGCGACGGTGACGACCTCTGGATCACGCTGGAAGTCGAAGACCCGATGTTCCTCGAAGAGCCGACTTCCTATACCGCGCGCTGGATTCCCGCGACCGAAGGCTACAAATTGCTGCCGTACGACTGCGACCCTGAAGCCTCGCGCGGCGCGGTACGCTTTTTCCCGTCCCGTTACGACTAGCGTCAGCCCGTGCCCACGTAGGGGATAAGCCTTCCGAGCAGCAACACCCCTCCCCACGTCGCCAGGGAGGTTATGGCGACAAGCCTGGCAATAGTGGGCATCGAAACCGTGTTCCAGCCCGTCAGTTGCGGCCGCACCTGCAATTGGTAGACCACGACATTGAGCCCTGCAATCAGGATCAGCAACATCTTCAACTGGAATCCGATGTTGATCGAGTAGCGCATCGGGTCGCCAACAAAGAACATCGTCCCGCTCGCCAGGTTGATGCAGAACCCGAACCAGATCAGCGGCACCAGCCTCTTGATTGATGCCGTATCGTAACTTCTGAGCATTCCCAACAGGCGCACGTCGATGATCAGCAATGCGCCGAGCATGATGCTCAGGCCGATGAAATGGATGATCTCCAGCACCGGCCACAACCAGTAAGTCTCCGCTATCCATCGGTTCAGGCCGCTGTCGGCGATGCTGCTGGCGAAGGATTGGAACATGAGCTTCAGAAGTACGCGATCAGCCGGCCGGCGCCGATGGCCCCGATCCAGATTGTCAGCGAAAGCAGGGCAAGCGGCCGCAAGGACGTTTCGTCGGACAACGCCGACATGTATTGCAACGAAGAAACCGATTGCTGCCGCAAGCGCCTGTGGATGACCCGGGCCAGCGCCATGCCCGCAACGATGCAACTGATCTTGATCAGAAAAGGCAGGTTTGTTGCGAAGACCGTTGCCTGGGAAGTGAACAGCAGCAGGCCGGAGATGAGATTGACGGCAAAACCGAACCATGCCAGCGGCGCGAGATTGGCGAACATGCGCGGATCGATGCCCCGGACAAAGCCCGCCAGGCGCAGGTCGCGCGTGAAGAATATACCGACGACGATCGCCAGCCCGACGATATGCAGGCTCAGCAGGGCAGGGTACGCCCAGAGGGAAAGCGCCACCCAATTCGCGACTACGGTGGTTTCAAGCCAGCCAAACATCCGCCTAGCCTATCGCGGAACGCCCCCAAGCCCAAATTTTCAGTTTCGTTATTCTGTTAACATCGCCTCAGATACCGGAGGACTCCAATATGAATGACTTGTTCAGAAGCTTGCTGAGCGTATTCAGCGGTTTTTCGCTTGCGGCGCTGATGTTCGCGGGCGGCGCCGCTTTCGGCGCGGAGGCCGACGTGGCTGCGGCGCTGGCTCATCCTGACAGGCCCGCCGAGGAGGCCGCTGACGATGAACGCCGCAGGCCGGCGGAAGTGCTCGCTTTCGCCGGACTTGAGACGGGCATGGCCGTTCTCGAACTGGAAGCCGGCGGCGGCTACTACACGGAGATTCTGAGTCGCGCGGTGGGCCCCGATGGCAGTGTAATCATGCAACACCCGCCGGGTCTCATGGGTTTCGTCGGAGACGGCATAGATATACGCACGGCGGATGATCGACTCGCCAATGTGCGGGTCAGCATTACCAATTTTGACGAATTGGAAGCCGCGGATGAATCCATCGACATGGTCACCTGGATCCTGGGTCCGCACGAGCTGGGATTCGCGCCTGACGGCAACAGCCTGGGCGACATTGCCGGCAGCTTCAGCGAGATCGCTCGCGTGTTGAAACCCGGCGGCGTGTTTCTCGCGAACGACCACATAGCGCCGGACGGTTCCGGATGGGAAGCGGGCGACACCTTGCATCGCGTCGAAGAAAGCCTGGTTACGCAAATGGCCGAAGAGGCCGGGCTTTCCGTTGCTGACAGCTCGGATGTGTTGAAGAACCCGGACGACCCGCTGACCGAGGGGGTGTTTTCCCCGTCAATACGAGGTCAGACCAGCCAGTTCACCGTGCTGTACAGAAAGTAGCATAGCCGGGATTGTCCTTGTGATCGCTCTCCATCGAGTATGTCTTGCGGTCCGATTACTCGTGGCGTCAGGCGTCATTTTCGCCCTGGCAGCTTGTCAACAGGAAGTTTAAGACTACGATGTAATCGTCATCGGTGGAGGGCTCATGGGGAGCAGCACGGCATGGCAACTCGCCAGAGCGGGACAAGACGTGCTGTTGCTCGAAAAACAGGCTTCCGAATACACGGAAGGGTCCGGTCTGGGTGAAGCAAGAATCGCGCGAAGCCTGGGAGGCGAAGGCGATATCTGGTCGTTCATGCATAACCGGACCGTGGCCGAGGTTGAGGAACTGATCGCGTTTCTGAACAGTCATGAACCCGGTCACTCGATGGGCGACATCTACACGACCTCACCCGTAAGTTACGTTCGCCATCGCACCCATGTATTCCGGATCGAAAGTATTCAACAGAATCAGGTTGACCGGTACGAATATGCCAGGACGCCACAAGAGGCCGATGAGTTGTTCGATCTTGCAATGCCCCCGGACACGATCATGTGGAGGGAATACAAGGAGCATTCGGGAACGATAAATCCCCAGGCGCTGATTGCGTATTTGCACAAGGCTTTGGCGCTTCTGCAAGGGAATGTGCAATATCGGAATCGGGTTGATGAGCTAACGAGAGACGGCAGTGCCTACAGTCTACTGGTGACGAATACCGAAACAGGAGCAAGCAGACGCTTGCGTGCAGGGAAAGTGGTCAGCGCCGCCGGCCCGTATACCGGCAGCCTGTTGGAAAACGTTGCGCCCTATTTCGATTCGCTTATCAATCCACAACGAGTATTTCTGGCTTTCTTCGAGATAGACCCGGAGATTTACCATTCGTGGGCGGAGGCCGACAAGCAGCGCTTCAGCGATCTGTACCCTGCCATCAACAGCACCGACCCGACCCCGGAAGGGAGCTTTTTCACCATGCTCGAGGGGGAGACTTCGCAGGGCTCGCCGATCATAAAGATTGGCGGGCATTTCCAGCGCTCCGACATAAGCGACCTTGATTCCGTTTGGCGGGAGGAACTCACGGAAGCCGAAATTCAGTGGAGCCGCGAGAGCACATCAAGGCATTTGAGTTTGCTCGATCTGGAGATCGGTGAAGAGGACTTGAATTATGTGCAAGGCTCACTACTGTCCGGTTAAAACTCGAATAATTTCAACTGCTTGGCGTCCATGTTGT
>VYCF01000060.1 GCA_009844085.1 Gammaproteobacteria bacterium
AGCGGCCCGGTCCGGCTTCAGGCAATCGCCAGCCGAGTTACCGGGAGAAGCTGTACTACAGACCCGACACTGACATGGCGCGGCGGTTTCTAGTAGAATCTGCCACTTCCCGTGGCCGGGAACCCGGCGGCGGAAGCATCGCGGCAACGCACCCGTAGCTCAGCTGGATAGAGTACCTGGCTACGAACCAGGTGGTCAGAGGTTCGAATCCTCTCGGGTGCGCCATTATTGGATAAGTCCCTTCCGGACAGACAGTTAACGGTAGAACGAGGCAGATTCATGAAGTCTCACCTGTTCCCCGCGCTTCTCCTGCTGACCTCCATCATCCTGCACGGCTCAGCCGCCGCCAACGAGGGCAGCATCGCCTTCACCGGCGCCACGATCATCGACGGCACCGCGGCCGCGCCGCTGGCCGACGGCGTGCTCGTCATCACCGACGGGCGCGTGCGCAGCATCGGCCCGGCCTCGGAAGTGAGCATCCCCGCGGACGCCGAGAGGATCGACGTCAGCGGCAAGACGATCATGCCGGGCATGATCAACGCACACGGCCATGTCGGCGACACCCTTGGCCTGGAAACCGGCCACTACAGCCGCGAAAACATTCTCGATCAACTTGGCCTTTATGCGCGTTACGGCATCACCACGGTACTCAGTCTCGGCGGCGACGAGGCGCCGGGCTTCCAGGTGCGCAACGAACAGTTCCATGCCGGGCTCGACCGGGCGCGGCTGTATGTCGCCGGCAGCGTCGTCAACGGCGAGACGCTGCCGGAGATTCGCAGCCAGTTGAACGCCAACGCCGACCTCGGCGCCGATTTCATCAAGACGCGGATCGATTCCGAACTCGGCCAGTTGCCGACCCTGGCGCCGGAAGTGTTCCAGTCATTGATGGACCTGGCTGCGAGCCGCCGCCTGCCCGTGGCGGTGCACATTTACTACCTGGAAGACGCGCGCATGGTGCTCGAGGCTGGCGCCAAAATCATCGCCCATTCGGTGCGCGACCTTGAGGTCGACCGGGACTTCATCGAACTGATGATCGAAAACGACGCCTGCTACATTCCCACGATGATGCGCGACGTTTCGACATTCGTGTACGAGACCGAGCCCGATTTCTTCTCCGACCCCTTTTTCCTCACTGAAGCCGACCCGGCGGTGCTCGCCGAACTGAGCACGCCCGAATATCGCTCGGGGATTCGCAACAGCGCCGCCTCCCGGCAATACAAGGCGGACTTACCGAACGCGCTCGTTAATGTGGGGCTCTTGCACGATGCGGGCGTGCTGGTCGCCATGGGTACCGACACCGGCCCGCCGGCTCGCTTCCAGGGCTATTTCGAGCACGAGGAAATGCAGATGATGGTGGATGCGGGCATGAGCCCGCTGGATGCGATTCGCGCCGCCACCGGGGAGGCGGCGCGGTGCATCGGTCAAAGCGAGATCGGTACGCTCGAGCCCGGCAACTGGGGCGATTTCATCGTACTCGACGGCAATCCAGAGCAGGATATCGCCAACACCCGCCTCATCGACAGTGTCTGGATCGCCGGCAACCGCGTCCCGCGCTGATTCTCAGGGGCAGGGATCCTCGCCCTGGACCGGGGTCGCGCCCGAGGGCAGGAATCGGCAAGGGTCGGCATCTTCAAGCATCACCCTCGCTCCGGCGCGGATGATCGCGTTGGTGCCAGGCGCCTGGAAGAAATTGTAGCCTTCCCGGGACGTCATCCAGGCCGAGGGTCCGCCGAGATATTTGCCCGCGCCATTGGTCGCGCCGACTACGTTGTCCACCAGACCTTCGTAATACGGCTCGCCTTGGCGCCCGCCGCTGAAACTGCCGAGGTCGGAACTGGCGACGAACACCACGTCGACGCCTTCGACCGCGGCGATTTCATTCGCGGCTTCCACGCCTTCCACGGTTTCGATCATGGCGATGACCATGATGTTGTCGTTGGCGCTCTGCCGATAGCCGCCACCCCAGATCGCGCCGTATTGGCCGCCGCCCTGGCTGCGGCGTCCCTCCGGCGGATACTTGGCGAAACGCACGGCGTTTTCCATTTTCTCCGCGGTGTCGACCATGGGCACGATGATGCCAAGGGCGCCGATGTCGGTCGCTTTCTGGATATCGCCTTCGGTCGCGTCGGGGACGCGAATGAAGGGAATCGCCGGGGCGTCGCGGCAGGCGAAGATCATGCGCGCCACATCGGTGTAATTGAGATGGCTGTGCTGCATTTCGATCCAGATGAAATCGAAGCCCGCGCCGGCCATGGCGCAATAGATTTCCGGATCGGCCGTCGACACGGTGCCGCCGAGCACCTGTTCGCCAGCTTCGAGCTTGGCCTTCACGGTGTTGTAGAGCCCGCCGTCCTGGGCTGGCGCCGCGGCGGTCCAGAGCAGGGCCGCCATGCTGGGAATCAGATATTTCAACAGGACTTTCATACTTTACCTCGCTGAATTCGGCGGCAGGCGCCGCGTCAGGCTTCGGAAATCATCGGCGCTCTCGTTTCACCGGAGGCCTTCGCTGCGACTTGCTGCTGCCGCCGCTTTTCGCCGCGCAGCCGCAGTTCCTCGCGATTGCTGTCGTCCACTTTGGCGTAGTCGTCGCGCCATTCGTCGCCGCCGCGCCAACTCTGGTTCGTGCGCCAGGTGGTCCCCGGTCCCTCGGCTTCTTCCAGCAACTTTATTGCGCGGCGCACGATGCCGATCTGACCGAAGATATTACCGGGATCGCCGCAGGGATTGCCGAGCGGAAAATCGGTATGCAGATAGCGGGCGACGCCGCAATGTTCCACCACGTCAAGCGCGCTGCCGATGATCACGGTGGGAATTCCGTTCTCCTCCAAGTGCCGGCTGACCAGACTCACGGTCTGGTGGCAGACGGGTCACAAGGGAACGAGCATGGCCACGTCGATCTGGTCTTCGCGGCATAACTCGAGAATCCTCGGCGCGTCCTTTTCCACGGTATTGCGCTTGCTGTATTCCGTCGGCGCCGAATAAAACCGTCCGGAAAGACTCTCGAATACGCCCGCCCGCGCCGTGCTGCGCAAATGATTGATCGGCAGGAAGCTGCCGAGGTCATTGGTATGCGTGACGGTCTTTTGCCAGGACAATTCGTCCGTGTACATCGAATGCGGCGTCGGCGTCGTCATCGACGCGTAAACCTGGCGCTTCGAGCGGCCTTCGACCGTATCCGGCATCGCGGTCGTGATCAGTCCCAGGCGGCATTCGCGCAAGGGTTTCGGCAGCGGCGCGAAAGGCGTCTCGTCGTGGTTCGCCCACACGTAGTCCTTCTCATATCCCTGGGCCCGGTAGAAATCCCGGGTGCGCTGCATGTAGGGAACGTCGTACTTGCCCGGCACGTAAATCTCCTTCTGTCTTAAAGTCGGGATTCCGGCGGCAGAATAACCCTTTTAGCAATCGAAGGAAAAGCGGGGCCATGTACGAAACCGAACTCTATGGGCCGGTGAAGGCCTTTCTGGAATCCCAGGGCTATGAAGTCAAGGCCGAGATCAAGGGCTGCGACGTGGTGGCGGTCCGCGGCGACGAGGCGCCGCTGATCGTCGAACTGAAGACGAAATTCTCCCTGCCGCTGGTGCTGCAGGGCATCGACCGGCAACGGCTGACCGATAACGTCTATCTGGCGGTTCCGCCTTTCGCCGGCCGCGGCGCACGCCGGAAGGAAGCCCTGGCCCTGTGCCGCCGGCTCGGTCTCGGGCTGTTGGCCGTGCGGCCGGCGCCCGCGTGCTTCGTCGAAGCGCTGCTCGACCCGGCCGAATATCGCCCGCGTAAACGCAAGCCCGCGATCGGCCGGCTGTTGCGCGAGTTCCAGCAACGTGTAGGCGACCCAAACACCGGCGGCTCGACCCGCCGCACGATCATGACCGCCTATCGCCAGGACGCCTTGCGCTGCGCTGGCTACCTCGACGAAAACGGCCCCTCCCGCGCGGCCAGGGTCGCGCAAGCCACCGGCGTAGCCAAGGCCGGCCAGATCTTCCTCAAGGACTACTACGGCTGGTTCGAACGAGTCGCCGAAACCCCCCGCGGCGTATACCACCTGACCCCCAAAGGCCACCGGGCAGTCACGGACCATGCCCAATCGTAAGGGGCGTATATCGAAACCCGCCCTCCCGTGTTAGGCTTTCCCCGGATTTTTCGGGAGGCTTCCCCATGACCAGATACTTGCCGCCGATGGCCCTGGCGCTGCTGCTGGCGACCGGCGTCCTGCAGGCGCAACAGGGAGACGACAGCATGAATTCGCAATCTCCGGTGGCGGGCGTCACCAGCCGGTTCATTGAAAGCAACGGCATTCGCATGCGCATTTTCGAGGCGGGAGATTCCGGGCCGCTGGTGCTGATGGCCCATGGCTGGCCCGAGTCCTGGTACAACTGGCGACATCAGTTGACCGCGCTCGCTGGAGCCGGCTATCGCGTGGTGGCGCCGGATATGCGCGGCTACGGGGAAACCGATGCGCCGCCCGACGTGGACGACTACGACATCATCGATCTGACCGACGACATGGTCGGCATTCTCGATGCCCTCGGTGAAGAGACCGCGGTCATGGTTGGGCACGACTGGGGCGCAATCGTCGCCTGGCATGCGGTTGTGCGCTATCCCGAACGCTTCGACGGGCTGATCGCCATGAGCGTCCCTTACGGCGGTACCGCCCAGCGTTCGCCTCTGGAGGGTTGGCGCGAAGCCTTCGGCGACAATTTCTATTACATCCTGTATCACAACGAGCCCGGCGGAGTGGCCGAGGCGGAATACGACAGCGATCCGCGCGGCTTGATCAGCCGGCTGTACCTGTCGCCGACCTCGCCTCGCGCGGCGCCAACGATCACCGATCCGCTACGTTCGGCGGGCGGCTGGATCGGTCGCCTCGGCGCGCCGCTCGGATTGCCCGACTGGCTGAGCCAGGAAGACCTCGACTACGTCGTCGGCCAGTTGGACCAGGCGGGATTTCGCGGCGGCGTGAATTACTACCGCAATTTCCATCGTAACTGGGAAATCAGCCTGGAATACGAAAGCGACCGCGTTACCGTGCCGACGGTCTTCATCGCCGGTTCGAGGGACGTGGTCATCGGCGGGGCGAGCGCCGAGCAATTGACCGCGATGATGTCGCGGGTGACCGACGATCTGCGCGGCGTAGTGCTGATTCCCGAAATCGGCCACTGGGTGCAACAGGAAGCGCCCGAGGAGACCAACGCGGCAATGCTGGAGTTTCTGGACGGCCTCGATCTCTAGTCGCCTGTCCCGGGACGTCGCAACCAGACCATGTCCCAGGAAATTTCCGGTCGTCCGGCGGCGTCTTCGTGACGGGAAACACGTACTGTTTCAAGGTCTGAATTCCGGGCCAGGTCCCTGATTTCACTGGCGCTAACCGGCGCCATCGGCCGCTCTGTCGGCAACGGCCCCAGCCGCAGGCTGAACATCATGCCGCCGCCGGGCTCCAACAGTGAGGCAAGGGTTCGAAAAGCGCGAGTCCGGTCATCGGGCGGCACGTGCATCCACATGGCGCTGAGCCAGATCAGGTCAAACGCAGATCCCGCCTTGCATACCAGGGCCAGGTCGGGCAGACAATCGTCGATCCAGGTGATCGCGGGCGATTCGTGCAGCTCCTGAGCGGCCCGGCGCAATTCCCGCGAGGGCTCGACGGCGGCTACTTCGTGACCTTGCCGCGCGAACCAGGCAGCATCGCGGCCGGTGCCGGCCCCTATATCCAGGATCGCGGCCGAAGGAGGCGGCAGCAGATCGAGCGTCTCTCGATGAACTTCCTCGAAGGTCAGGCTCTCGTAATCCGGTACGATCTCTCCCGCAAGCCGGTCATAGCTGGCGAGAACGTCCTGAACGCGGAAATTGTTCACCGGCCATCAACCGAGTAGCGCTTTAACTCCGGCCGCGGCCCGGTCGACATGCTCAAGGGTGTTATAGATTGTCGGGCACAGCCGCAAGCCGCCGGTGGCTGCGCCGGCGATGCCATGTTCCCGGTACAGTCGATTGACGGTTTCGCCGCGCTGCTCCGGGTCGAGTCTGGTGATGCAAACGCCATGGCTGAACTCGGGGGCCATCGGCGTCAACAAGTCGAATCCGGCATCGGCGATGCCCTGCTTGAGATGTTGCGCGAGTTGCGCGATGCGTTGCTCGACGCGCCTGGGGCCGATCAGGTCGTGAATTCCCGCGGCCACGCCGAGTCCGGCGAGCGCGGCATCGTCGCGCTGGCCCAGCGATTCGAACTTGCGCGCGCCGGTTAATGTGGTCTCCGGTCCATTGCCCCAGCCCGGCGCGACGACCGAAGGCCAGATTTCGCCGATGCGCGACTCCCTGACATAAAGCAGGCCCACTTCCTTCGGCCCCATGTACCACTTGTGGGCGCTGGCGGAGTATGAATCGACGTCCAGGTCGCGCAGGTCCACCGCCATTGCGCCCCAGGTCTGGGCGCCGTCGAGATGCACGTGGATGCCGCGCTCATGGGCGAGGCGCGTCAGTTCCTTCACCGGCAGCTTGATACCGCTGACGTTCGAAACATGAGTGATCGCGAGCACCGCGGTTCTGTCGCGGAATTCATCGGTGAAAGCGTCGACCAATTCCTGCGCCGATTGCGGCGCTTCCGGCGTGCCCACCTTGCGCACCTGTAACCCGTAGCGCGCCGCGCGCACCTCCCAGGCGACGTTGTTGGTGGGATGATTCTGGTCCCAGACGAGTACGTCATCGCCGGATTGCAAGGGCAGCCCGCCATTGACGATGTTGTTGGCCTCGGAAGTATTGCGCACCAGCGCCACTTCGTCCGCCGAGACGTTCAATTGCGCGGCAACGCGAGCGCGCGTCTCTTCCAGCAGATCACCGAACCTGGCGCGATTGTTGAAGGAGCAATCGCGGTCGATGTCGGCGGTAAGCAAGGTTACGTTCTCCGCCACGGCGCGAAACGAAGGACACAGATTGGCCGCGTTCATGGGCACGGCGTCCTCGGTAAACGAGAACTGGGCCCGGACCATCTCCCACCAGGACTCGTCCTGCCCGGGCGCGGCGAGTTGCTGTTGCGCCTCGGCGGCCGACATGCCGGCTGCGCCAAGCATCAGGGCGCTCGTGGTCTGCAGGAATTCGCGTCTTGTCTGCGATCTGGTCATTGTTGCTGCCCCGTGTCGATTGAATTGATTCAGATTACCCGTTTTGCCCTTAATGCGTCGATGTCCTCGTCGCCGTAACCGAGTTCGCGCATGATTCGATGCGTGTGTTCGCCGAGAGTCGGCGGCCGTTCCCGGATTTCGCCGGGCGTTTCCGACAACTCCACCGGCGTCTTTATCAGCGGAGCCGATCCATTCAGCCCCGGATATTCCGTAGCCTGGAAAATGCCTCGGGCTGCGATATGCGGATCTTCCAGCACTTCCTGCGGCGACAGCACCGGCCCCGCGGGCAGCCGCGCTGCTTCCATTTCGGCCAGCACTTCCTCGCTGGTGCGTTCGGCGCACCAGCGGGCCAGCCTTTCGCTGATCAGATGGCCGTTGTCGCCGCGCGAAATGTCGTCCTTGAAGCGCGGGTCTTCGAGCCAATGGTCCTCGCCCATCAGATCGGCCCAGCGCTTGAACAGCGGCCCGCCGACGGATTGCACGAGCACCCAGCCGTCCCTGGTGCGGAAAGTGTCCGCCGGCGCGGCGGTCTGGGCGCGATTCAGGCTCGCGACCCGGTCCGGCTTGATGGCGTGCTGCTCGATCAGCGTACCGTTCATGATGGTCAAGGCGGTATTGAACAGCGAACCCTCGACGATCTGGCCCTTGCCGGTCTTCGCCCGCTCGTACAGCGCCGCCATGGTGCCGAAAGCCGACAGGCTGGCGGTGCCGAAATCGACCCAAGGCCCCCAGGCGCGCACGGGCTGCTCGGGCGTGCCGGTGAGATACATGCAGCCGGACATGGCCTGGCCGAGACCGTCGAAGCCGACCCGATTTGCGTAAGGCCCGCCCTGGCCGAAGGCGGAAATCATGGTCAGGATGATGTCGGGCCTGACCGCGCTGAGGCTGTCGTAGTCGAGCCCCATGGCCCGCAAGGTGTCCGGCGGCAGATTGGCGACAACCACGTCCGCAGTGGCCACGAGCTTCTTAACGATCTCGCGGCCTTCCGGCTTCATCGGATTGAGCGTCATCGATTGCTTGTTGCGGGCGAGCTGCAGGAACAGCGCGCCATCCCCGTTCCCGGTCACCGGCGACAGGTAGCGGTCCTCCGAGCCGTCGACCTTCTCGATTCGAATCACCTCCGCACCCATGTCCCCAAGCAGGGTGGCGCAGTACGGCCCGGCGATGTAACGCCCGAAATCGAGTACCCGGATGCCTTGCAGAATCTTGCTCATTTGAATCGGCTCCTTGTCGGCGCCTGCAATTGATATCGCGGCGGATGATACCACCGGGGGCATGGACGGGGCGCCCGCTTGGCGCGGTTCGAGCGCCTGGTCTACAATCGGGTCACCTTCCGTGCCAGGGTGATACCGATGAAATTCGCGTTGCGATCGCTGATTCTCCCCGTCGTCCTCGGGTCGTTGCTTGCCGCATGCACCGAAAATGAGACCCGGCAGTGGCCGCCGTTGGTCGATGCCGGCGGTGCTTACGAAGCCGCACCATTGGAGAAAGACGTGGTTGTGGTGAAGGTGGTCCAGAATCTCGTCCGGAACATGGAGGATTTCGCCGACCCGCAAGCCGGCCTGGCGGAAAATCTGCGGCGAATGGAACATTGGATCGAAGTCGCCTGCTCCGAAGGCGGCAAGCCGGATTTCATCCTCTTCAACGAATTTCCGCTAACCGGCTACTCCCGCGCGCCACGCGACGAAAAGCTTGACTACACGATCCGCATTCCGGGGCCGGAAACCGATCGGCTCGGCGAACTCGCGCGGTCGTGCGACAGCTATATCATCTTCGGCAGCTACGCTCGGGACGACGAATGGCCGGGGCATATTCTAAGCATCAATACGGTTATAGACCGCCAGGGCGAAATCGCCGCCGAATACTGGAAGTCGAGGAACATCAAGCGATTCGGCGCGGAAGCCGGCGATATTCCGACGACAACCGTGGAGAGTGTGTACGACCGCTACCTGGACCGTTATGGCGAAGAGCAGCTGATCCCGGTGTTGCGAACCGAGTTTGGCAATATCGCGGTTAGCACGGTGCAATTGGACCCGTTCGTTTTCGCCGCCTTCGCCATGCGCGGCGTCGAAATCATGTTTCGCACGGCGACGCTTTTTTCGGAAATCGACGTCAAGGCCATCGCCCGTTACAACAACATGTATTCCGCCATGTGCAATATTATTTTCCCGGACGACAGTCCGGCGGCTTCGCAAGGCGGCAATTCGCTGATCGTCGGCCCCGATGGCGCGGTGCTGGCCCAGGCAACAGGCAATTACGAGGCCGTGATCGAAGCCGAAATTCCCATCGCCGAGTTCCGCGCCGGGCGCGGCATTCAGCGTTATCCACTGGAAATGCTGCAGCCGGTTTTCTCGCAATATCGAGGCGAAATTCCCCTCAATCATCTCGACCTGCCGCCGGAGCAACTGCCGCAGACGCGCTTGGACATGACGGCGCTGCTCGACCGCGCAAGCCGCTGGTTAAACCGGTAAATCAGTTTTCACAGCAAATTTCGCGGACTTCCGCCGCCGCTGCGCCTGCTCCATGTTTTGGATGCGCTGAATCCACGCAAGAGCTTGTTCGGGATCGATCCTGATGCTAAAGTGCATGAACACCAACGCACCAAATTGGGAGTGGCGGCAATGTCTCGCCTGACAATCACGCTTGACGATCAGTTGCACCGGGCGCTGAAGGAAACCGCAGCGCGCCAGCGGCGTTCCATCGGGTCCATAATCGAGGAAAGCTTGCATCTGCGCGGAATACGCACTTACGACAGCGCCATGGAAATCGTAAGCAAAGCGCGGGCGGCTGCCGGATTGGAACCCGACGAGGCTCTCGAGTTGGCCGTGCGGGAAGTCCGACAGCTACGCCGGGAAAAGAAAGCCTGACTCGGAGCTAGCTTGCAAAATGCTCAAGCCCGCGGTCATCGATACCAATATCGTCGTTTCCGGATTGATCGCGGCCGATGCCGGCAGTCCCATCGCCAAGATTCTGGACGGCATGCTCAAGGGAGAAATTCCTTACCTGATGTCCGAGGAATTGCTTATCCAATATGCCAAAGTCCTTCGACGCCCCAAGCTCGCCAATTTGCATCGATTGACCGAACAGGAGATCGATACCCTGCTTGCGGAAATCGTGGCGAACGCGATGTGGCGCGAACCTGCGCCAGCCGAAGAAGCGCCGGATTCGGACGACAGCCATTTGTGGCGCCTGCTTGCATCGGAATATGGAAGCATTCTTGTCACCGGCGACAAGCTGCTGTTGAGTAATCCCCCGGCAAGTCACTCGGTAGTTTCACCGAGGAACTACATCGACAATCTGCTTGGCGATGTCATACACGAGCGGGTTGGCGGCGATTGTCGTCGCCAGGTCCACTCCTGAGCCGCCTGACTCAAATCTGAAAAAGTCTGTTGAATTTGATTGCCCAGCCGCGGTTGCGGAGTTCGAAGGATCTGGGGTCGCCGAAGGGGCTGGTGTCGCGGTCGTCGCTGTAGACGAGGAAGAGTTCGCTGCCCGGAGCCCATTCCCAGCGGAAGCGGAAGTTGGTGCTGAAAGAGCTCGCGTTGGAGTCGTATTGCACGAGTCCGCTGAAATACATGCGCGGCGAAAAGGTGTAGGTGACGCGGGCGCGGCCGAGTTCGGTGCGGAATTCGCCTTCGGGCAGTTTCACCTGGTTGATCAGGTAGCCGGGTTCGATGGATAGCTGCGGCGATATTTCAATCCTGCCGAAATCGTAGCCGAACGCGGTGTTCTCGCCACTCCAGAAATCGCCGAGGCGGATCGAAAACCGGCCGCTGAAGCGGCGTTGCGCGCCGAGCCGGTAGAACACTTCGTAGTTGGTGAAGTCGTAGTCGCCGGGCTGCAGGGTGACGCCTCGTGCGATCGCGAACGGCCGGGTCAGCATCTCGAAATCATCGCTGATCGAGACCTGGAACTGGTCGCTGCTTTCGAACTCGGTATTGAAGATCAACTGGTGCTGGCGCGTTTCCAGTTCGTCCAGGTCGGCCGACCAGTAGGACTGGGTCAGCGCCTGGAAATTGAATCGGCGGATCCAGTCGATCGAAGCCGGCCGGGGGCTGAAGCGGGCGGAACTTTGCATCTGCTTGAAGTTGTTGCGCCGCTTGAAGCCGATTTCGGGATTGAAATTCTTCTCGACTACGAGATAGCCCGCGGTCAGTCCGTAACGATCGCCGTTGTAGTCGAAGTTGCCCATGTAGCTCTGATCCTGGTCGGGCAGGCCGGGTGATTCGGTTTTGGCGAAATAAGTGTCGATGGAATAGTCGTCGAGAAAGTCGAAGGAACCGTCGATGCCATAGAGCTGATTCGAGCCGTCGCCGGCCAGGGAATTCGAGCGGTCGGTGAGCATGACGCCGACGGTGCTGCGGCCGAATACGTCCTGCTTCAGGCGCAGGACCGAAAAGCTCGTCGATTCGATGCCGGGCAGGTCGCTGCCGTCGGTATTGATATTGAGCGCACCGACGTCGACATTGCCGATTTTTCCCGTCAGGCGGGCGCCCGCGTCGATGGGAACGATCTGGCCCTGTTCGAGCCCGATGCGGCGGCTGAAGAACATCGTCGGAATGTCGAGATTGCGCGGCTGGACGAAGTCGAAATTTCCCCGGCCTTCGAGAAAGAAATCGCGTTTTTCCGGGAAGAAGAGATTGAAACGCGTCAGGTTGACCTGGCGTTCGTCGACCTCGACCTGGGCGAAATCGGTGTTATAGGTGAAATCGGCGGTGAGATTGTTGGTGATGCCGAATTTCACATCGACACCGTATTGCTGTTCGGCCTCGTTGTCGACGGGCGGCGTCGCCCGCCGGTTCGTCGTCAGCGTGCCGAGCCCGTAGGGCTTGATTTCGAGATTGAAGTTGCGCGGCGGCACCTGGAGTTCTTCCAGATCGCCGGCCTCGGAGATGCGCCACATGCCTGCGACCAGGCTGTTGCCCAGGGCGGCGGAGATCGGCAGCTCAGTCAGATACGACGCCTCGTTCAGGCGGCGGATGATCCTGCGGAACTGGATTCCCCAAAGTTGCTCCTCGCCTGGTTCGTAGCGCAGCGAACGGAAGGGGATTTCCATCTCCACCGTCCAGCCGCCGTCGAAACGGCCGACGCGCGAGTCCCAGACGATGTTCCAGTCGAAATTGACCCCGCGGCCGCGGTCGCCTTCGTTGGCGATCGCGAAATCGGAAAATCCGCCGATGGGCGAAACGAGAAACGCGACGCCGTTGCGCCGGTCGAGATAGGTGTCGAGCATCACAGAGAACGAATCGTTGGTGCGAAGCTGGCTCGTGTCGCGGCGCATTTCGTTGGCGACCCAATCGACTTCGGGCACCGATTCGTAGTTTTTCGCGGTGACGTAAAGATTATCGTCGTCGAAAAAGACCCAGACCTCGGTGCGCTCGCTTGCCGGCGCGCCTTCGTCGGGAATCTGCTGGATGAAATCGGAGATGGGCTGGATGTCCCGATACACGGCCTCAGTTAGTTCGCCGTCGATCTCGATTGGCTCATTCACGCGTACGGCGCGAATCGAGATTCGCCCGTCGGCGCTTCTGTCTATCACGACCTCCTGGGCGGCGGCAGGCGAGCAAGTTGCCGCCAGCAGCGCCGTCAGGCAGCCGGGCAGCAAGCTTGAAGCCATTCTGGCGCTACACCGGACACAGTGGGTCAGGCGATAGTTCTCTACAGCTTTGAGGGAGGAGGGCATCGGGCCGATTCTATTTCAGTCCTGGCACAAGCGCGAGGACGAAACTCATTGAAGCTTACCCCCTCTCGCGAAGCTCGTACGCCTGATCTACAATCCCGCTATCTCTCTCGCCCAGGTGAACTTGATGAAACTCCCGTCGCGGCTGCTGATTTTAATCGCCTTCCTGCTCCCGCTCACGGCCCAGGCCGCTGAGCATCCCGGCTATGTGGTAGATCCGGAGCGGCGCACGACCGGCATCGGTAAATTCTACATGGGCCGGGAAATTTCCTTCGTCATGGGGCACCTGGCGGCGGACTGGCTGAACCGGCCGAGCCGCATCCAGGAAGAAATGCCGGACCAGGTGGTCGAGAACATGAATCTCGAGCCCGATGAAACGGTCGCCGACATCGGCGCCGGCTCGGGGTATTTTTCCTTTCGCATCGCCGGGAAAGTGCCCGACGGCGAAGTGCTCGCGGTGGACATCCAGCAGGAAATGCTCGACCTGATCGAGCGGGAGAAAGCAGCCGGCAGGGGCGAAAACATCCGCACGATCCTCGGCGCCATCGACGACCCGCGATTGCCGGAGAACTCCATCGACGCCGCCATCATGGTCGACGCCTATCACGAATTTTCCCATCCCTTCGAGATGATCGACGGAATTTATCGGGCGTTGAAACCCGGCGGGCGCATTTTCCTGCTCGAATATCGTGGCGAAGACCCATCGGTGCCGATTCGCCCGCTGCACAAGATGACCGAGGAACAGGCCGTGCGCGAAATGAGCGTATTCGGTCTCGAATGGACCGACACCCTCGACTTCCTGCCCTGGCAGCACATGATGATCTTCACCAAGGTGGAAGGGGAGTAGGGCGGTCCCCGCCGTCAGAGCAATTTCTGCAGATTACCGTAGCCGCTGCGGCTGATCGGCAGTTCGCGCCTGTCGGTCAGGATCGCGATGCGGCTGTCCTTGCTTTCCGATTCGATGCGGGAGAGAAAATTGATGTTGAGCAGGTACGACCGATGGATGCGGCAGAACTGGCGCGGATCGAGCTTCTTCTGCAGGCGGCTGAGCCGGTCGAGCTTGATGTGAGTGTTTTCCGCGGTGTGAATCGCGACGTAGTCGTCCGCCGCCTCGATGTACATGACGGCGTCCACCGGGAGCACATGCACTTCGCTGCCGTCGCGCACGAGGATGCGGCGCAGCAATTCCCGTTCGCGCACCGGGTCCGCCAGCAGGCTTTCGAGCCGTGAAGGTTCTTCCATGCCGACTCGCGCGACGACTTTCTCGACCGCTTGGGCGAGCCGCTTCGGGTCCACCGGCTTCAGCAGATAGTCGATCGCATTCGCTTCGAATGCCTGCACCGCGTATTGGTCGTAAGCCGTGACGAAAATCACGAAAGGAATCTGTTCCTGCACGAGTTCGAGTACGTCGAAACCGTCGAGTTTCGGCATTTGCACGTCGAGGAACAACAGTTGCGGATGTTGCTCGTTGATCGCCTTGACGGCCTGCAGACCGTTCTCGCACAAGCCGATCACCTCCAACTCCGGATGCCGGGCGAGAGCGTTCTGCAACGCTTGCCGCGCATGGGGTTCGTCGTCGACGATCAGGCAACGTATGGGATCGCGTTTCGCCATGGCGCTCAATTTACGGCGGCGGGGGCTTTACGTAAAGGCAGGCAGATGCGGGCGACGAAAAGATCGTCCTCACGGCAGGTCTGCAAGGTGGCTTCGTCACCATAGCGATTCTTCAGCCGCTGGCGCAGGCTGATCAGCCCGATGCCGGTACCCTGCCGCTTGTGGCCCAGTTCGTCGAGCGGATTGCTGATCTCGATATGAAGCCGGCCGTCGTCCGTCCCGGCTCGCAGCTTGAGGCAGCCGCCTTCGATACAACTGTCGATGCCATGTTTGATGGCGTTTTCCACCAGTGGAAACAGCATCAGCGACGGCACCGGAGTGCCCAGCAATTCCTCGGACGCCTCGATATCGGTGCACAGCCGATCGCCGAAGCGCTCGCGCTCGATGCTCAGGTAGTTTTGCACATGTTCGAGTTCTGCGCCGAGCGTGGCCGTCGGCCGGTCGCCATAGGCTACGCTGTAACGCAGGAAATCCGCCAGCCGCACGCAGAAGTTGCGGGCCTGGGCCGGCTCCGAATCGGTAATGTTGGCCAGCACGTTCAATGCATTGAACAGGAAATGCGGGTGAATCGTGGCGCGCAGGGCGCGCAGTTCAGCCTTACTCGTCAAAAGTTCCTGTTGCAGGGCCTGCTGTTCCAGATCGCGGCCGCGCTGCAGGGCGATCAGGAGATAGTGCAGAAGCACGAAGAATTCGAACTGGCCGGCGAAAATGACCAGGTTGGTGAACAGTCCCGCAGAAAAGTACTCCAGATAAGGGGCGGAATCGGCGAGCGAGTCGAGAATCAGCGCGTAACCGCGGCCGAGCAGCGCCCAGAGCAACGCCATCGCCAGCATAATCCACAACTGGTTGCCGATCACCATCGTCCATGCGCGCTTGTCGAGCGGCAGAGTGCGGCACATGAAATAGTTCGGGATCAGGAATAACAGCCAGAGGAAATAGGTCGGTGCGAACAGGACCAGTCCGCGCCCGAGCGGGACATCGGCGATACCGCTGACGAGCGCCGACAGGCCGGCGCTGAACAGGCTCCAGCCAACCAGCATCGCGATTACGCGATTGGGTGTCCTGAATAGTGGATACATGAGATTCCCGAAGAGGCCGGATCGCTCAGTTCCGGATTTCGCCTCCACCCATCAACGCGAGTCCGGTGACGACCAGGGTCTTCGGCGGCAGATTCAACTCTTCCGCCATATCCCGCGTCTTGTTGCTGTATCCGCCCATGATACACATGGCGCCGCTCTTCTCGACTCTCCAGTTTGCCGGCACGGTGATTTCGACGCCGCCCATGATGCAATACAGGTTCAACTGCATCGAGTCCCCTTCCATGTCGGCATCCGAGAAATCGATATCGTATCCGCCCCAGACAGCCATGACCTCGCCGCCCTTGAGACGCCGGGAGTGGTAATTCAACTCGCCGCCGCCCATGAAGGCGAACAGCTTGATTTCCTGTTCTTCCGGATCGAGATCTTCGTTACTGGTATTGAGTCTGCCGGGGAGGAGATTGCGAGGGTTGACGAGGAAAAAGGCGACGGTGAGCAGGATCATGGGCGCCACCATGTCGCCGAAGGACAGGCCGAACAATCCGAGTTGGGAAGTGATGAGGACCGCCCCGAAAAGAGTAAGCAACCAGGCCATCGTCGGAGCTTCGCGCCTGCCTGACCGGACGATCCAGTAGATACCCGCCAGGGTCAGAATGTAGGGAATCGAATTGAAGAGCAGCCGGAACAGCGTGCCGATCAGGTCGGTCAGACCGATAAAACTGAACAGGCCGACATTGGAAAGAATCAACAGGCCGGCTATTGCCACTAGAACGTAGGCGACGGTTTTCCTGCTTTGCGGGGAATCAGGTTCGGACATCTGCTGCCTCCTGTTTTTCCGGCGTGAAGGCAAGCCTACCCGGCGCCGCCCGCCATGGTTTGGGCGATTCGGTGAACGCCCCCATATTCTCGGTAAAGCGCGTAACGGGACTGCTCAGCCGGCCGCTCGTTATTGACCGAGCCGGCGCCGCTATTCGGAGAAAATCGAAAGTAATGCGAAATTTACGACTGTAGTATGCGCCTCGACCGTATTAACAGGTAACTTTCCAGGAAAAGAGGACGTTTGAGCAAATGGGAGATACAGCCATGAATTATCGTTATCACCATTTTTATCTGCCCATAGCCCGTTTTGTGAACCGACTCTCGCCCATTGCGAAAACGGCGGTGATCATCGCTCAAATCCTGCTGATCGTCGGGATGGTGGCGTTCGAACTGTCCAGACTCACAGGAGGCGTGTAGAGGCGGCGCATGCGTCGCCCGCGCAACTGGGCTAGACTGATCTGGCACATGGGGGTGATCCCTCGAATAAAATGTGCCACCAGTCTTTCGTCCCGCGGAGTTGCGCCATGCGAATCCTGAGTTCTCGCCGCCGTGTTTCACGGCGGCAATTTCTTGCCCATTCAACCCGCCTGTACGCGGCGCTGGCCCTTGGCGCCCTGCCGGCGCTGGCTCATGGCGCCGCTCGCCGGGTCAACAGTCTGCCGGAAGATCCCTTCTATCTCGGCGTGGCCTCGGGCGATCCCGGGCCTGATTCGGTGGTCCTCTGGACGCGGCTCGATCCGGCCGTGCTGCGCCAGGCCGGCCTTGACATGGATGTCCTGCAAATCGACTACGAAGTCTCCGCCGATCCCGGGTTTTCCGATATCGAACGCAGCGGCAGCGTAGCCGCGGCGCCCGAACTCGGCCATTCCGCCCATGCCGACGTGCGCGGCCTTCGCCCCGGCGCTGAATATTTCTATCGCTGGCGCATCGGCGGCATCGCCAGCCCGGCCGGTCGTACGCGCACCGCCGCCTCCGGCGCCGACGAAGTCGACCGTTTCCGCTTCGCCTTCGCCTCCTGCCAGCAATACGAACACGGCTACTACACCGCCTACCGCCACATGGCCGACGAACGCTTCGATCTTATCGTCCACCTCGGCGACTACATTTACGAAAGTTCCTGGGGCGAGAATCTCGTGCGGCGTCACGAAGGACCGGAAATCCAGACCCTGGCGGACTATCGCGCGCGTTACGAAACCTATCGCTCGGACCCGGATCTGCAAGCCGCCCACGCATCGGCGCCCTGGGCGGTGACCTGGGACGATCACGAGGTAGACAACAACTACGCCGCGATGATCGCCGAAGACGAACAGACTCCGGAACAATTGCTGATTCGCCGCAGCGCCGCGTATCAGACCTGGTACGAATTCATGCCCGTGCGTCTGCCGGTGGGCCGGCAAGGCCCCGACATGCCGATTCACCGGCGCCTTCGTTTCGGCAAGTTGCTGGAAATGAGCGTGCTCGACACGCGGCAGTATCGCAGCGATCAGGCCTGCGGAGACGGTCGCCGGCCGAGTTGCGCCGAGCATCAGGACCCGTCTCGCACCTTGCTTGGCCGGGCGCAGAAACAATGGCTGCTCGACAGTCTCGGCAGCGCCGATGCGCGCTGGAACGTGCTGGCGCAACAGATCATGATGGCCGGCCTGCGTTCGGTCGGCGACAACGGAGAGCAACTCTGGCCGATGGACATCTGGGACGGCTATCCCTTCGAGCGGCAGGAATTGCTGCAGGCCCTGGCCGATATCGGCACGCCGAATCCGGTCGTGATCACCGGCGATATCCATTCCCATTGGGCGGCGGAGTTGAAACTCGATTTCGACGATCCGGCGTCAACCGTCGTCGGCACCGAGTTCGTCGGCTCTTCGATCAGTTCCGGCGGCGACGGTGAGGACAGCAACGATTATGGCGCGGCGCTGCTCGCCAACAACCCGCACGTCAAGTTCTACAACTCCCAGCGCGGCTACGTCGCGAACACGATCACGCTGGCGCAATGGCGCGCGGATTTCAAGGTGCTGCCGCTAGTGACCGTTGCGGGAGAGCCGATCGGCATCCGCCGGTCCTATGTCGTCGAAGACGGGGATCCCCGCTTGCAGGAGGTCTAAACGTTTCAGCTATTGCAGAATTGCCACGGACTTGATTTCGGCGTAAATCAGGCTCCCCGGGGCCAGTTCGAGCCGCCGGGCGGATTTGCGCGAAACGCGCGACAGCAACCGTGTGTTTTCGCCAATTCGCAGATGCACCATGCACATGGCGGTATCGGGGGTTTCCTCGATCCGTTCCACCGTGGCGTGCAAGCGGTTGAGAATGCTCGAATGCGCTTCTTCCGCGTGACTCAGGCTGATGTCGCGGGCGAGAATACGCAGCCTCACCAGACCACCCATCGCAACGCCCGGATCGGGAATGAGCATCCGGCCGTCGGCGTATTCCGCTGCCGCGAGATTCCAGTCCGCTTCGTGGCCGGCGATCGTGGTTTCGAGCACAACGCCACTTTCTCCGGCCGCGTTGACCGGCAGCCGGCGCGACGCCATCAATTCGGTGACCGAGCCTTGCGCAGCGCATTTTCCATCGTCAAGCACAATGACATGAGCTGCGAGCCGGGCGACTTCGTCGGGCGAGTGCGTCACATAGACGATGGGGCAATCGAGTTCTTCCGGCAGACGCTGCAGGTAGGGTAGCAGTTCCTGCTTGCGCGCCACATCGAGCGCCGAAAGCGGTTCGTCGAGTAAAAGCAGGCGCGGCTTGCTCAAAAGCGCCCGGGCCAGTGCTACGCGCTGCCGCTCCCCGCCCGACAATTGCCACGGTAGTTTGTCGAGCAGATGTTCGATGCCGAGCAACTTGACGGCGTCCGCGGTATCGGCGCCGTCGCCGGGATCCCGGCCATAGTGAAGATTCCGCCGTGCGCTGAGATGGGGCAGCAGGCTGCTGTCCTGGAATACGTAGCCGATGCGGCGCAGATGCGTCGGCACGAAGCGGTTTTCGTCCTGCCAGACCTCGCCGTCGACCGTAAGCCGCGCGGATTGCGGGCGGTCGAGTCCCGCCAGGCAGCGCAGCAAGGTTGTCTTGCCCGAGCCGGAGGCGCCGAAAACGCAAGTGATTCCCGTCGCCGGAATTTCCGCGTCCAGATCGAGTTGAAAGCGGCCGCCCGCGGGCTGCGCCATCATGTAGGAAATATGCGCCTGCAAGACTCTAGCTTCCGAATCTCATGGCGGGGATCGCCCGGCGCCCGAGCGAGCCGTACACGATCAGCAGCACGAGGAAGGAGAAAACGACCATGGAGCCCGCCAGCCAGTGCGCCTCGCCGAATTGCAGCGCCTCGACCTGTTCGTAAATCTGCACCGAAACCACCCGGGTCTCGCCGGGGATATTCCCGCCGATCATGAGGACGACGCCGAATTCGCCGACGGTATGGGCGAAACCGAGAATCGAGCCGCTGATGAATCCGGGCCGCGCGAGTGGGATGGCAACGGTGAAGAATCGCCGCCAGGGACCCGCGCCGAATGTCGCCGCGACTTCAAGCGGACCGTCGCCCATGGCGTGAAAGGCGTTCTGGATCGGCTGTACGACGAAGGGCAGGGAGTAGAGGATCGACCCGATGACCAGGCCTTCGAAGGTAAACGCAAGACTGCCCAGCCCGAGCGCCCCGGTCAGTTGGCCGATCGGACCGGCGGGAGCCAGGGCAAGCAGCAGATAGAAACCGAGCACCGTGGGGGGCAGCACGAGCGGCAGGGCGACGATGGCGGCCACCGGGCCGCGCAGCCAGGAATGCGTACGCGCAAGCCACCACGCCAGCGGCGTGCCGATCAGCAGCAGGAGCAAGGTCGCGGTCGTGGCCAGCCGCAAGGTCAGCCAGATGGCTTGCAGGTTTTCCGGCGAGAACATCATGGTTCGGCGGCGTCCATGGTATAGCCGAAACTGTAGATGATACGGCGCGCCTCGGGGCCGCGCAGAAACTCCAGAAAGGCGCTGGCTGCGGCATTCTCCTCGGTCAGCAGCACGGCATATTGGCGAATCGGCGAATGCAGTTCCGCCGGCACGAGCCAGCCCGAGCCCTGCTCGATGACGCCGTTCCTCCCCACCTGCGACAGCGCGACGAATCCGAGCGGCGCATTGCCCGTGGCGACGAACTGGTAAGCCTGTGAAATGTTCTCGCCCATGATCAGGCTGTCGGCGAGTTGATCGTCCAGGCCGAGATTGTCGATCGCTTCCCGGGCGGCGAGACCGTAAGGCGCGAGCCTCGGATTCGCCAGGGCGATCTTGCCGCCGGCGTTCGCGGTCAACGATTCGCTGCCGATTTCGAGCGAAGGCTCGGCCGTCCAGAGCACGAGGCGCCCGATCGCATAGGCCCGCAAGCTGTCCGCCGCGGCAAGTCCTTCCTCGGCCAGCAACTGCGGTTTTTCCAGGTCCGCGGAAAGGAAGGCGTCGAACGGCGCACCGTTTTGCACCTGGGCGTAAAACCTCGCCGAAGAGCCAAAGACAAGTTCTATTTCATGCGGTTGCAGCAATTCGAATTGTTCGACGAGCATTTCCGCCGGACTTGAAAAATTCGCCGCGACCGCGACCCGGGCCTCGTCGGCAAGCGCCGGCGCAACGCACCAGGCGAGCAGGATCCAAAGTGAAAGTATGCGAGTAATCATTTGTGAATGGCGCTTCAGCAACGACATTTATAACCCGCGAGCTTTGCGGGGAGCAATAATCGGGCGGATAAGCGCTTCAGGCCTGAAACGGTTGCCCGTAGCGGGCAACGAATCGGCGCAGGATTTCATGCGCCTCGGGCGTGTGTTCGGCGCGGATGCGGCTGGAGAGGGCCTCGGCGGTTTCGGGCGGGAAGTAGCCATGATGCTTGTACGCGTTGATGCGCACGTCGAATCCCTCGAAATCGCCCTCGGGATGAAACTGGGTGGCGTAGACATTGCTGCCGACGCGGAACATCTGCACCGGGCACAAACCGCCGCTTGCCAGCAGGGTGCTGCCCGGAGGCGTCTCGTCGCAGGCTTCCTTGTGTCCGACCAGAACCCGGATTACGGAAGGCATTCCGGCCAGCAGCGGATCCTCGCGTCCGGCTTCGGTAATCTCGATATCGATTCCACCGACGTCCTCGCCGAATTTTCCGGAAATTCCGGCGCCGAGATGATTGCCGAGCAAGCCGTTACCCGAACAACAGCCGAGAAACGGAAAATCGCGTTCGATAACTTCATCGAGCAATCGGCGGAAAAAGTCCTCGATGGCGACCTGCAATTCCGACTTCCGGTCTGCCGGCGTACTCAGGTCAAAGGGGCTGCCTCCGACGATAATGGCACAATGGTCGCCAAGACTTACCTCCGGATTCGGCTCCCTTTCGAGACGGATGCGGCGGACGCCCGATGGATCGATTTGTCCGTACTCGCAGATCTTCCGCAACTCACTGTCCGCGGTGTCGTCCTCGGGTCGAAGTTGCAAAATCAGGAAGGGTTTGGTCATTGTCCAGGCCACCAAGTTTCCAACAGCGGCATTCTGTTAGTTTTTCGCCCAGAGTCAACCCGAATTCACGAGACATCCATCGCGCTCGGTGGCAACCCCGAGGCTGGATGAATTATCATTCCGCCATGTTTCGGTTTGTCCCCCTGATTTTCATCCTGCTGCTGCCATTGTCGGTTCACGCGCAGCAGCAGACGTTTGCCGAGTGGCTGGACGAATTGCGGGCCGAGGCCCTTGCGCTTGGCATCAGCGTCGAGACGCTGACTGCGCTCAATGGCATCGCGCCACTCGAGCGCGTGCTGGAACTCGACGGTTCCCAGCCCGAGTTCGTACAGACGTTCACGCGCTATATCGAATTGCGCGTGACGCCCAACCAGATCGCCCGCGGCCAGGCGCTCCTGCGCGAACATGCGGAATTGCTCGCCGACGTGCAGGCGCGCTATGGAATCCAGCCGCATTACCTCGTCGCCTTCTGGGCGATCGAGAGCAATTTCGGCAGCGCCACGGGGGGATTTTCGGTGCTCGAGGCGCTTGCCACGCTGGCCTACGACCCGCGCCGGGCCGAGTTCTTCCGGGAACAGTTGCTGACGGCGCTGCAGATCATCGACGACGGCCATATTCCGCCTGAACGCATGACCGGCTCCTGGGCAGGCGCCATGGGTCAATTGCAGTTCCTGCCGACAGTGTTCAGAAACTACGCCGTCGACGGCGACGGCGACGACCGCGCCGATATCTGGAACAGCCTGCCCGACGTGTTCTATTCAGCCGCCAATTTCATCAGCCAGTCGGGCTGGCGCGGCGACGAGCGCTGGGGCAGGGAAGTCCTGCTGCCCGAGGATTTCGATTATTCGCTCGTCGGCACGCGCAATCTGAAGCCGCTTGCCGAGTGGCGCGAAATGGGACTGCGCACGATTTCCGGTGATCCGATTCCGGTGGCCGACATGCGGGCGGCGGTGGCATTGCCCGCGGGAGCGGCAGGACCGGCATTCCTGACGTACAACAACTTCCGCGTGACCATGTTGTACAACCCGTCGGTTTTCTACGCGATCACCGTGGGCTATCTCGCAGACCGCTTTACCGGCAGTCCGCCCATCGCGCACATGCCCGTGAACGAAACCGCGCTGAGCCGGGTACAGGTCGAGGAACTGCAGGTATTGCTCAACAGCCGCGGATTCGACTCCGGCGAACCCGACGGCCGCGTCGGATCCCGAACCCGGGCCGCCATCCGTGCGTATCAATCGGAACAAGGCCTGATTCCCGACGGCCATGCCTCGATGGACCTGCTCGACAGGTTGCGCGATTGAATCAGGCCTATTCCGAATCGGCCTTGCGCAATTACCGCCGCGTGGCCCTGATCACCATCGCCGCGGTGTATATCCTCATCCTCGTGGGCGCCACGGTACGCGCATCCGGGGCCGGCATGGGCTGTCCCGACTGGCCCACCTGTTTCGGGCGCTGGATTCCGCCGACAAGCGAAGCGCAATTGCCGGCGAACTACCAGGAGATTTACGCCGACCTGGGCTATGCCGAGACCCGCTTCAACGTGGTCAAGACCTGGACCGAATATCTCAATCGCCTGACCGGCGTCGCCATCGGCCTGCTGATCCTGCTGACCGCTATCTATTCCTGGTCCTGCCGCCGATACGACCGCTGGATTCCACTGGCCTCGATCACCGCCTTCGTGATGGTGGCGATCCAGGGCTGGCTCGGCGCGCGCGTGGTCGGCTCCAACCTGCAACCCGGCATCATCACGATTCACATGCTGATGGCGCTGGCGATCGTCGGCGTATTGCTGTTCGGCTTTTTCCGCTCAAATCGCGAAATCATGGCCCGCCAGCCGATCGGCGGCATCGATCCGCGATTCGCCCTGTGGCTCTACGTCGTGCTCGGCTGCACCGTGTTGCAGGTGACTCTCGGCACCCAGGTGCGCGAGATGACCGACTTCATCAGCCGCATGCAAGGCGAGGAAATGCGTTCGAGCTGGATCCAGGCCATGCCCTGGTTTTTCTATGTACATCGCAGCTTTTCCGCTTTCGTGCTGCTGGCCAACGGCTGGCTGTTGTATCTGCTCGCGCGGTCGCTGGGCTGGGAGCACGTCCTGACGCGGCTGACCGCGGTCATGCTGGCGGTGGTCTGCGCGGCGATTCTCTCCGGGGCCACGCTCGGTCACCTGGGCATGCCGGCTTTCGTCCAGCCCGCGCATCTGCTTGCCGCGTCGCTGCTTTTCGGATTGCAATTCCTGATCTGGATGGGCTATCGTCAAGGATGCCTGTTGATTTCCCACGGGAGTGACGGCCATCAAATCTGACCCTGTTCGCGGCGCCGTCTCGGCGCTTTTCTTTTTTCTGCTTTCCGCCGGCTCGGCAGTGGGCCAGGACGATGGGGCGGACAGCGGGGAAGAAAGCACCGTCAATTACCCCGCGGCCTATTTCAGCCAGTTCAACCCGGTTTCAGTCGACGACATGCTGTCCCGGATTCCGGGCATCAATCTCGTGCTCGACGCAAGCCGCGGCGGTTTCTCGAGCTTCAACCAGCAGGACCGGGGGCTCGGCGGCAGTTCCCAGATCCTCATCGACGGCAAACGCCTCGCCGGCAAGGTCAACGAGGCGCGCGAGCAACTGGCGCGCATAGCCGCGGAGGAAGTCGAATACATTGAGATCATTCGCGGCACTTCCAGCGGCCTCGACGTGCAGAACGTCGGCCAGGTAGTCAATATCGTGCTCAAGAGCGCGGCCGCGCGTTCGAGCATCGCCGCCCAGGCGGGGATGCAGCGCTATCGCGACGGCAACGTGGAACCGGAAGCGACGGTTTCGCTCACCGGCCAGCGCGAAAACCTGAACTACCTGGTCAGCTTGAGTTCGCAAAGCTCTTACCGCGCCGAGGAAAGCCTCGAAGTCAGCACCAATGGCAACGGCGCCCTGAACGAAATCATCACTTTCGACCGGGTCGCGGATCAGAATGCCTACCGCTTCAATTCCAATCTGACCTACGATCTCGGCAGCGCCGACCGCATCGCCCTGAATGCCCTCTACAACCGTAACAACTCCCCGAACTCGCCGTTTGGCGGCATCGCGGATTACAAGCTGTTGCGCAGTATCACGGATTACAACGGGGTTGCTCCAATGACTACCTGGGAGCGGGAAGTCGTGCCCGCGACTCAGTCCAACTGGGAAATCGGCGGCGATTTCGAACACATTTTCCTCGATGGCTCGCGCTACAAGATACTGTTCATCGTCAATGACCGCGATAACGAGACCCTGCGCGAGCGCTGGGAGTTCGACGCGCCCGGCGAGGAGGAGCGCAAGAATCTATATCTCCATAACGCCAGCAGCTACCAGGAGAAAATCGTGCGCACGTCCTACACCTGGAGTTTCGGCGAAGGGCAGGGACTCGAACTCGGCGTCGAAGGCGCGCGCACCACGCAGGATACTTCGCTGAGGCTCGGCCGCCCCCTGAACGGACCGGCCGACCCGGAAGTCGGCGGGCTGGTGCGGGTGCCGGTGGGCAATGCGGTTTCCACGGTCGAGGAAGGCCGCGTTGAGGCCTTCGCGGTGCATAACTGGCGGCTGAATCCGCGCATGCGGCTCGAATCTTCTCTCATCGGCGAGTTTTCCGAGATTTCCCAGAGCGGCGACGTGTACAACTCCAGGGATTTCCAGTTTCTCAAGCCGAAAGTCGATTTGCGCTACGACATCAGTCCGGCGCTGCAATTGCAGGCTTCGATCGAGAAAGTCGTTTCCCAACTCAGCTTCGCCGATTTTTCCGCCAACACCAATCAGCGCGACGAAGACCAGGACACCATCGCGGGCAATCCGGAACTCGAACAGGAACAGATCTGGCAATACAGCGCGAACCTCGATTACCGGCTGCCGAACGACGGCGGCGTGCTCAGTTCGCGCTTGTTCTATTACGACGTCGAGAACTCGATCGGTCGCATCGAGTTGTTCACTCCCGGCCCGCAACTGGCCGCGACCAACGGTAACGTCGGTGACGGCGGTGTGCTCGGATTCAACTTCGACGCCAGTGTGCGCTTCGGCTTTCTCGGCCTGCCCCAGGCGCTGGCGACTTTCGGGCTACTGTTGCAGGACTCGGCCATCGACGACCCCCTGATCGGCTTCGAACGAAAGGTCGTGCCCTATGACCGCGGCAGCTTTCGCCTCGGCTTCCGCCACGACGTTTCCAGCCTTGGGCTGAATTACGGTTTCGATTATCGCGACCGCATCGACGGCAATCGCACGCTGTTCGATATCGACAATGTGCTTTACCTCAACTCGCAAAGCGATCTGACGGTTTTCGTCGAAAAAAGCGGCATTGCCGGATTGACTTTCCGCCTGGAAGCGCGGAATTTGCGCGATCACGTCGAACGGCGCACGCGCTTCCGCTATTTCGGCTATTTACGCAACCAGATGTTGCGCGAGACCGAGAATTTCGCCGTCACTCCCGGATTGCAATTCGCCTTTTCGGTGCGCGGCAACTTCTGACCGCCCGATCAGAACGTGAATACCGCGCCGATGAACCCGTAGCGGGTGTTTTCGTTGCTCAATCCCTCGGCGTTCAGGAAAATCGCTCCCGTATCCAGCCGCAGGTTTCCGGGAATCACGTCCCAGCGAATGCGGTACTCGAAGTGTTGGCCGAGATATTTGTCATTGTCGCCCGCCCTTTCGATCCATAGATAATTGCGTCTTGTGCGGCCCCATGTATCGTAGGTTTCCGCCAGCCAGAAATGGCGGTAGGAGACCATGATGTTCAGATCCGGCCGCGGGTCGGCGAACAGCCGGATGCCGGGAGTGACAAGGTTGGAGCGGCTGAAGGGTTGGTACATCCCCACCACGCCGAATTCGAAAGTCGTGACGCCAAACAGCGAGTCGAAACGGCCGTTTTCCAGGTCGTAGGGGTCCTCGTCACCGCTGGCGTAATCGAATTCGAGCACTGCCCGCAGCGAGTTGGGAAAGCTGTAGCCCACGGCGGCGTATTGGAAAAAAGCCCGGTGTTCGAGATTTGGCACGAAGGCGACGGCAGTATTGCGTCGACTGTCCCCGAATTGCAGCATTGACTCGATTTCGAAATCTATTTCACCGCTGGCGGCGGGCTTGCGCAGGCGCAGGCCGGTAGTATGGATGCGCCGATTGCGCGTTGCGACGCCCGGCGTATCTTTCTCGCGCAGGTAGAAGTAATACAGATCGGTATTGAATGGCGCGGTCGAAGGTGGCAGCGTGTAATTGGCGGCATAGAATCGCTGGGCGCTACTCGATTCATCCATGATCCGTTCGTTATCGAGCAGGCCGATCCGGTCTGATGGCAGTCTGCGGACGACTTGGGAGCCGAAAAGGCGCATGACCGCACCGTTTTCCAGCGGCTGAATCCATTCCACTCCGTCAAAAGTGTTGATGGCGTTGCGAAATCGATTACGGGCGAGAAAGCGGCGGCTGCCCCAGTCGGTGGCGAGTCGGCCGACCCGGACGCTTCCTTCGTTCGGCAGGTCGAAAGACAAGGTCGCCTGCAATACTTCCAGGGCGTTGATCGCGGAGTTGGTCAGGAAAGCATCGTCGTCGGCAAGTTGCTGGCGCGCATCGTAAAGTTCGAGCTGCGCCTCGACGCCTCCGCGCCGATATCGGGTGTCGAGTATGGTCCTCTGGACGATCATGCTGTCGTCGGGGCTCGAACCCGCACGGGGATTGTTGCCGATCGACTCGAAGCGGCTCATGTGTACGAGGCCGATGCTGAATCCATCCGGCGGCGTGAGCGCTTCCTGAAGCCGCCAGGGCGCTTCCCCGGCAACCGCCATGTTCATGGCTGCCCCCGACAGGGCGCAGGCGAACACGACCGTGCGGCTTGCTGCTGACATGTTGCGGGCCTTGCAATACGCGGGAACTTCGGCGGCGCAAGATGGTACTTCAGAACACCGGCCATTGCGAACCGGCCCTGCACGACCTGAGTCGCCGTCGGCTGGATTTTGCCCTTGTTGGGGGTTACTCTTGCCGCAGCCGGGAGACGCAACCGAACGGAGGTTTCGCGGGTGCTGAACGAATTCATTTACAACATCGCCGTACTGCTCGACGAAACCCGCTGGAGTACCATGCTCCATGAATCGTATTACATGTACAACTGGGTCGAAAGCACCCATGTGCTGACGTTGATGCTCAGCCTCGGCATGCTGTTCCTTATAGATTTGCGAATGCTTGGCCTCGCGCTGCCCGATGTGCCCGCGAGCCGCATCGCCGATCGGCTGAATCTGCCCATGCTCGTCGGATTCACCGTCATGGTGATCACTGGACTGCTGCTGTTTTACGCCGTACCGGTGCGCAGTTCGCAAAGTATCTGGATGCGAATCAAGCTCGTGCTGATGGTGGGGCTGCTGATCAATGCGATCCTGTTTCACCGTCGCATGAAGGAAGCCGAAACCGGTTGGGACTCGCAGCTCCGGGCGCCGCGAAATCTGCGAATCGGCGCGATATGTTCGCTAGCGGGCTGGTCGGCCATCGTCATGTGCGGCCGCTTCATCGCTTATGACTGGTTCGATTGCCTGTACCTGGATCCCGGATTCATGAGTTCAATGGCCGGTTGTGTCGACGGCCAGACACGCTTCTAGCAGACGAGCGCAGGAGAATAACCATGCCAACTTCCCTTCTCGGACCGTACACAAGAACGATTCTGGTGGCGGCCGTGCTTGCGGTGACCCTGGGATTCGCCCTCTCGGGCGCCCGGGTCGAGGTTCACGGCGGTCTGCTGCCATTTTTCGAATGGCTGGAAACGACCTGGTTCGGTTATGTCGGCAAGACCTGGGGCGCAGCCTTCGCCACGATTCAAACCTTCCATTTGCTCGGATTGGCGTTGCTTGGCGGCGCGGTATTGGCGGCGGAAGGGCGAATCCTTGGCGTCGTCCTGACCGAAGTCGAACAAGGCCTGATCATTTCCCGCTGCAACGCGGTTTTCAACATCGCCATGGCGATCCTGGTCGCCACCGGGGTTTTCATGGCCTGCGGCGTGGCGGTGAAGATCTACTATCTGCCGGTGTACTGGTACAAGATGCTCGCGCTCGGCGCCGGCGCGGGATTCCATTACCTCGTGCGGCAGCCGCTGGTCGAGCGCGCTCCGGGCGAGGTCAATCCCTGGCTGCTCAAGTTAATGGCGGTCGTTTCCATCATGGTCTGGTTTACCGTGGCGGCCACGGGCCGCTGGATCGGTTTCAGCGGTTAGGGGAGGGCGAATCGATGAACGAACGAGAACAGGGCGAAGCCCGCGAAAAGGCCAAACTAGTCGACGAACAACTCGCCGCATTGATCGCCTGCGGCAGCGTGGCGGTTTTCTTCGTCTGGTACTGGATCGGCCAGATTCAGTCGGTAATCGAACTCCTGCGTTTGGCTTATGGGTGAGGCCGGGGGTTAGCGAAGCCACAAAAGTCGCGCCAGGGACGGCATGCACAGTCTTTCTAATTCTCCAGAACCAGACTCGCGCCATCACGCCGCGGGTCGGCCGCTGCCTGCCATTCGCCCCGCAGCCTGCCGACGGCGTGTACGCCGCCGAAATACGCGTTGCGGCCTTCGATCGTCAGATCGTTGCTCGGTGTGCTGTACTCAAGCCCGATCGATTCAACAATCGGCAGCCAGTCCGGATTCTCAAGATAAAGACTGCCGCCTCCGGTGACATGGATGCGCGGGGCTGCCAGCAGAGCGTCCAGACTCTCCGCGTTCTCTGCGTAAGTGGCGATCACCTGAGCCACGGCGGAAATGATGCGGGCGCTGCCAGGGCTGCCGAGCACGAGCACGGTCTCGCCGCCTTGGGTGACGATGCTGGGGCTCATCGACGAATAGGCGGGTTTGCCGGGCGCGATCGCGTAGGGATGCGCGGGATCGCCGAAGGTGAAATCGTCCATGTACGAGTTGTAGAGGAAGCCGAGCTCCGGGGCGGCGACGCGCACGCCGTAATAGGCGTTGATGCTCGTCGTGGCCGAAATCGCGAAGCCGTCGGCGTCGATCAGCGAGAAATGCGTGGTTTCGCCGCCATTGCTCTCCCGGCCGGAGGTATCGGTGTTATGTGACTGTTCGAGCAGGGCGGTGACGTATTGCTCGCTTAGTTTCCGCTCCAGGAATTCGCCGTAATCGTCGAAATCTTCCACCGGATGCTCGCGGCGGTCGCGCTGGGCGAGGAAGATTGCGCGCGTCATCGCCTGGCGCTCTGCCTCGGCAGTCCAGTTTTCCCGGCGCTGCCGTTCGTACAGTTTCAAGGTCTGCATCATGACCCAGCCGCCGGCGGGAGGCGGGAAAGAGTGGACTTGATAAGCGCGATAGCTGGCGCTGACCGGATCCATGGGCACTGGATCGGAAACCCGCGCCAGATCCGATTTTCGAATCCACCCACCATTGGCGATCATGTCCCGTTCGATCAGGTCGGCGATCTCTCCCCGGTAGAATACTTCGCTGCCGCCTTCGGCGATCTTCTCCAGGGTCGCGGCAAGTTGCGGCTGGCGAATCGTGGCGCCCTGTTCGATGGCGCTATCGGCCGGCATGTGCCCGGCGGAAAGAAACCCGGCAAGATCGTTCTCGTGCCGGAGAAACACTTTCTGACGGAATTCTCCCTGCACGAATCCATCGCGCGCATGGCCCAGGGCCGGTTCGATCAACTCCCGCCAAGCGATATTGCCGCTGCCGTATTCGCGCCAGAGGAATTCCAGCGATTTGAGCCAGGTTGGAACCGTGGTGCGCTGGTACGGGTTCATTTCGTTGCGCACCGCTTCAGGATCGGTGAGCGCCGGGGCGAAGGAACTGCCGTTGAGGGCGATCACATCTCCGTTTGCGCGGCGGATGAGGAACTGAATCTGCCCGCCGAGACCGCTCATGGCCGGTTCGGTCACACCGAGCGTGAACGCGATGGCGACCGCGGCATCGGCGGCATTGCCGCCCCGGCGCAGGATTTCGGCGCCTGCCGCGGTGGCCTCGGGGCTCGCGCTGCTGATCGCGGCCTGGCCTGCCGCGGCTTGCGCCCCGGTAGCGAGCGAAGCCGCCAGCAAGATTCGAAACAAACAACGGATTCGGTTAACCGCAACGCTTCCAATAGACATGAGAGCTCCGCGAAGAGCCGGATTCGCTCCGGTCGATCAGTTCCTCCCGAATTGCATCATCAGATCGACGTAGTAGTACACACCCCAATCGGAATGAGAATCGTCGTCGAAACCGAACGAGCGGTCATACAACGGCGCACGCTCATCGGTGAAGTTGTTCACCCCGAGCCGGATGCGCGAGTCGACGCCCGAGACCTCGAAGAAGTAGTCCGCCTTGAAGTTGTATCGGGTAAACGCCGGCACGTCGAAGCGGTCCCCGTTCGACAGCATCTGAAAGTAGTCGCCAACCGTGTTGCTGGAAAATGCCACATTCCAGACATCGCGGCTGAAACTCAGGCTGGCTGTCGAGCGGAAGTCCTGATTGCCGTTGAAGTTAAGCAGATCGCCGATTCCCGCGATCGGGTAAACGATCGTCGGATCGCTTGCCTTCGCTTCCTGAACGATAGTGGTCAGACCGCCCGGCTCCTGCTCGAACTTCTCGATGTACGAACCGTTCCATTTGAGCGAGAACCGGCCGAAGTCCGTATCGAGATCCCAATACACGCCGATGTCGTAGCCTTCCAGAGTTCGCGAATCGAGGTTCGCGTAAGTGTCCTGGATCGCCGTCACTTGGCCGATGGGGCACAGGCCGGCATCGAGAAAGCCCTGCACTTCTACCGGATCGTCGGTTACGGCGCCGCGCAGTACGACGGGATTGCCTTGCACGGTCGCACAGTTCGACGTGCCCGCGGCGAGTCGCGTGACCAGATCGACGAGGATATGGTTTTCTTCGCCGAACAGGCCGATGGAGTCGTCCTTTTCGATCGTCCAGTAGTCCGCGGTCACCGTCAGCGAATCGACAGGCGTGAGTACGAAGCCGATAGACGTGTTGAGCGATTCTTCGGACTGCAAGTCCTTGCTCCCCGTCGCCTGGCGCTGCATGCCGTAATCGCAATCCGAGAAGTCGTTGTCTGCGGGTACGCTGCCCTGATCGACGCCGTAGAAGCACACCCAGTCGTCGCGGGTGTTCGTGCGGGCGACGAATTCCTCGTTGATCGTGATCAGGTTCGGCGCGCGGAAGGCCGTGGATACCGAGCCCCGCAGCAGGAATTGTTCGATCGGCGTCCAGCCGAAGGCGAACTTGCCGACGGTGGTGTCGCCGATGTCGTCGAAGCTCTCGTAGCGCGCAGCGAGCTGTACGTCGAGAGTCTCATGCACGGGAACCTGGAATTCGGCAAAGAGCGAGTTCGTCGTGCGTTCTCCCGCGCCGTCCGGCGTCGGGCTTGAGTTCATCACGTCCGAAGTGAACGGGTAGCCTTCGCCCTCGAAATCGACAAAATCTATCGTGCCGTCGAGCCGCGGGTCGCGATTGTCGACGTAGTCTTCGGCGCGCAACTCATAGCCGACCAGGAAGCCAACCGAACCCGCCGGCAGTTCGAACAGCGCGGGATTCGAAAATTTGACGTCGAACGACGCCAGCGACGTCTTGCCCAGGCGGTACACATCGACAAGCGCGCGTTCGAGGTTCGAATTCACGCCGCCGCTGAACGGGTTGTAGGCATTCGGCGTGGAGTCGAACAGCGCTTCCTTCATCAGCGTGTTCGAAATCCGGTTGCTGGTAACGTCGTCGCGCGACGCTTCCGAGTAAACGCCGGCGGCTTCCCAGTCCCAGTCGCCGACGACGCCGCGCAGACCGCCCAGGAAGCGGAACGCTTCGCCATCGTTATTGACGATGCGAGGCACCTCGGCGTAGCGGTAGTTGTCGATGATGAGTTCCAGTCCTTCCGGCGGGAGGTCCGGGCCGACGATTGAATCCGGCAGGCGGTTCGGCGAGCCGACCGGGCCGAGCGGGTTCCAGTGGTTCGCCGCGCCGACGCGCAAACGGGCTGCGCTCAGCGACGCCGAGGGGTTAATGTGGCGGTTCGATTGGGAACTGTAATAGTAGGCGTCCGCGAAAAACTCGAGATCGTCGCTGATTTCGTGATTGAGGTAGCCGAAGAAAGTAGTGCGGTCGATCTCCGGCGACATGTCACGCCCTTCGTTGAGATTGAAGCGGAGGACACCCTGGCCGTCCTCCACCATGCAGGTTCCGTAGCCAGTGTCGTGACCGTTCGCGCACTGCGACGATCCACTCGGAAATATCTCGAACTCACCGGAGTTGTCAACGATATCGTTGACCCTCAGGCTGTTCGACGAGCCGACCCCGCGCGCGATGTCGAACTGGCCATGCAGAGAGTTGATGCTGTTGTTCCTGAAGACGGTACTTGTCCTGTAAGGCGAGTCCTCGGGAAAACGCGAACGGAAGTCCGAGTTGGCCCAGCGCGCTTCGTCGCTTGACCGGACGCGGTCCCGGCTGTAGTTGCGGGCGAACGCGCCGACACTGGTGCGCCCTCCGTTGAACACCTCTCCCCACTCGACCGCAAGACTCGAATTGCTGCGCGGCATGTGATCGTACTCGGTCTGGCGAATCCTGACCGTGAAACCTTCGAAATCGTCTTTGGTGACGGTGTTGATAACGCCCGCCACGGCGTCGGCGCCGTAAATGGCCGATGCGCCGTCGCGAAGCACCTCGACGCGATCGAGGCCGAAGACGGGAAGATGGTTCGAATTGACGGAGTTCACCGGCACGAAGCTGCCGCCGACGACTTCAGTCTGAAACGTCGCCATGTTGACCATTCGTCGGCCGTTCAACAGCACGAGCGTATTGCCCGTGCCGAGCGCGCGCAGGTTCGGGGTGCCGACGTCTCCACGGGCGCCGTTGACACCGCCGCCCAAGTCGGTGGTTCCGAAAAAGTTCTGGCCGTTCTCCGGTATAGCCGCGAGCAACTCGTCGCCGCCGTCAACCCCAAGCAGTTCGATATCCTCGGAACTGAAAACGGAGACCGCCAGCGCATCGTTGATGGCTGCGCCGCGAATCTGCGATCCGGTTACCAGAATCTCTTCGATCTGCTCGCCTCCGGCGTCGTCTTGGGCGAGCGCGGTCCCGGAACCCATTGCCAGCACAACAAATATGAGCGCCCCGATGCCGAATGGCGCGAAATAACTGATTTTCATGATTCCCCCCTGACTGCGCCGATTGACTTTCATTTCGGCGCGGATGTGTATGGCCAGCTTGCGGGAAAGCGCTCCCGATCTGCCGGATAGATTCCAACGCGTGGCAGTTTAACCGACCGATTCCAGGCAATCCACAGGTAAACGGGTCTGCCTGACCATCTGTTGATAAAATGAACGGCAGCCGGGAAGGACAGATGTCCCGATAGGGAGATACACTTGCATTAGTCCCAATATGGGACTATTCTCTCCCAAGTGAGGGTCATAGCGCTGTCAACACTGAAGAAATTCTGGGAAGACAGCCCGGAAAGGGAAGACGCGGCCGAACCATTGCGCGCCTGGTATCGGCATGCGTTGAAGGCGGACTGGTCATCGCCCGCCGAACTAAAGCGCGACCTCGGGACTGCGAGCATACTCGGGGACGGGCGGGTGGTTTTCAATATAGCGGGAAACAAGTATCGATTGGTCGTGTGGATCAATTACGCCCATCGCGTGATATACATTCGGTATGTTGGAACTCACGCCCAATATGATCGGATAGACGCGCGGAGCATTTAGCGCGGGAGACTGATGCCATGGAGATCAAACCCATCAAGACCGAAGCCGACTACCAAGAGGCCTTGAAACTCGCTGAGACTTTGATGGCGGCAACCCCGGATACACCCGAAGGCGATAGACTCGACATTTTGGTGACCCTCATCGAAGCTTACGAATCGAAGCATTACCCCATGGACTTCCCCGACCCCGTTGAAGCAATCAAGTTCGAGATGGAACACAAGGGGCTTACGGCCAAGAATCTGGCGCCCATGATAGGTGAAACGAACCGGGTCTATGAAGTGCTTAACCGCAAGCGCGCCCTTTCTCTCAATATGATCTGGCGGCTGAATCAGGAGTTAGGCATTCCGGCCGAATCGCTTATCAAACCGGTTCGGAAATCTTCTTGAGGATGAACTTGCGTTTCGAGATATACGGTCGGAACCTCGGCGCAATGCCTATCGCGTATTGCATTGCGCTATTGCTTTTCGTCTGGCAGCCGGTTTTCGCGCAGTCCCAGGGCACGACTACCCAGTCGATCATACGCTACAACAGCATCCACCATCCGGTGGTGGCCTCGGGCGGGATGGTTGTCAGCCAGAACGAAGCGGCGAGTGAAGTCGGCCGGCGGATTCTGCTCGATGGCGGTAATGCCGTAGACGCTGCCGTCGCCATGGGTTTCGCGCTCGCGGTGACCTTGCCGCGAGCGGGAAACCTCGGCGGCAGCGGGTTCATGCTTGTTCATCAGAGCGATGCCAGCGACTCCGAAGACGTAGTGGCGCTCGACTTTCGTTCAACTGCGCCGATGGCGGCGCGAAGCGCGGACTTCATCGATGCCGATGGCGAGGTGCGCTACGAAGAACTGACCTACGGCGCCCGTGCCCCGGGGGTTCCCGGCACCGTCGCCGGCCTCGAAGAAGCCTGGAAGCGCTTTGGTTCGCTGTCATGGGAGGATGTGCTGGCGCCAGCGATCGAACTGGCCGAGAACGGCATCGAAGTCAGCGGCGATCTCGCCTACGCGCTCGCGGAAGCCTTGACTGTCATGGCGGACTACCCGAGCAGCATGGCGGCCTACGCCAAGCCTGACGGAACGGCCTACGCCGCTGGTGAGACACTGATCCAATCCGATCTTGCCTGGTCATTGCGCGAAATCGGCGAGCATGGAGCGGATGCTTTCTATCGCGGCGCCGTCGCCGAAAAGATTTACGGCTACATGGAACAGAACGGCGGGCTGATTAGCGCTGAAGACTTGGCGAATTACCGTGTGCGGGAAAGACGGGCAATCGCCACGGACTACCGCGACCATCGCGTGGTAACCATGCCCCCAAGCAGCGTGGGCGGGCTTGCGCTGCTGCAAATGCTCAATGTGCTCGGGCACTACGACATGGCGAGCTTGCCGCAAGGTTCGGCAGCAAGCATGCATTTGCTCGCGGAAACCATGAAGCAAGCCAACGCCAACCGGCGCGAGGGCATCGGCGATATCGACTTCGTCGAAGTGCCGATCGCGGGCATTCTCAGCGAATCCATAGCCAGGGAGATGGCGGCGAGCATAGATCCCGACCGGGCCACGCCGGTGGCGGAAATCTCGCCCATCGACGCCTATCCCCACGAAAGCAGGGACACTACGCATCTTTCCGTAGTGGACGACGAGGGCAACGCGGTGTCCCTGACCTACACCCTCGGCTATTCCTTCGGTTCGGGCCTCGTCATTCCCGGCACCGGCATTATTCTCGACAACCAGATGCGCAATTTCTCGATTCGCGACCCTGACATCCACGCGAATCGTATCGAGCCGGGCAAGCGCGTGGTCTCGACCATGACGCCGACCATGGTTTTCGACGAAGACGACCAACTTTTTCTCGTCACCGGCACCCCCGGCGGCAGCCGCATCCACAACGTCATCCTGCAACTCATCGTCAATACCGTGGACTATGGCTTGAACATCGCCGAAGCGACTCATGCGCCGCGCATCTATCAGGCCTGGCGGGAGCCCGAACTCGGCGTCGAACGCGGTGTGAGCGCCGACAGCCTGCGCCTGCTCGAAGCCATGGGACATGAAATCGAGATCCAGCAGACCATGGGCAGCACGCAATCGATCATGCTGAGCGAAGGCCTGCTATACGGCGCCGCCGACCCGCGCCGTCCCGGCGCCGCGGCGCTAGGGATCGACTGACAGAGGAACGAATTCGATGCGAATCGTAATGAAACCGGTCTTGTCCGCCGTCGCAGCCTTCCTGATCCTGAGTGCCGGAGATGCAGTCGCGCAACCGCTCAAGACAGCGCTCGAAAACCCGGCCCCGGAACGCGTGCTATTCGTCGGCAACAGCTACTTTTACTACAACGACAGCCTGCACAATCATGTCTCGCGCATGCTGGCCTCGCTCGATCCGGCGCTTGGCGAGCGTATCGAATTCAAATCGGCGACGATCGGCGGCGCGGCGCTGAACCATCATCCGCTTGACAGCCATCTCACGCCGGGGAAGCTCGGCATCGACGAACCATTCGAACTGGTCATCCTGCAAGGCGGAAGCGGCGAGCCCCTGAGCGAGCGGCGGCGTGGAGAATTTGCGCGAACCGCCGTCGAATTCGAACGCAAGATCAGCGCCGTCGGCGCCGAAACCGCGCTCTACATGACTCACGCGTATTCACCGCCCCATCCCCGTTTCGATCCGGACATGATCGAGTCAATCGAATCGCTTTACGTCGAAACCGCCAATGAAATCGGCGCCCTGGTAATTCCCGTGGGCCTTGCGTTCGAGGAAGCCTACCGGCGCCGGCCGGAGATAGTGCTCCACAAACAATTCGACGGCAGCCATCCCGACCTGCTCGGCACCTATCTTGCCGCCTGTGTAATCGTGGCCAGCGCCTGGGATTTGTCGCCCATAGGCAGTGACTACGATTACTTCGGCGCAATCAACCGCGAAGACGCACGCTTCCTGCAACAGGTAGCCCAGGACGTGGTAACTGAATTTCAGCGCAGTCAATCGTTGCGAGCCCCGCCATCAATCGAGAATCGTACGTCCATGCCGTTCAGCAGCCAGAGTCAGCCTGATCTAGATGGAAGAACGATCATCGAGTTGGCCCACGAGGCTGCCGGTGGCGAGACTTTCGTCAGGCCGGGTACGCTGTTTCTTAGCGGTTACAACATCGTCTACGACGAGGGCGGCGGCAGCCAGACCTGGGACCGTTACGCCATGTGGCGGGAATTCGCAGACGAGAAAGCCGACGCCCACGCCGCCAACGGCAAGGTGCGGATCGAAGCCTGGAGCGATGGCGGTCTCGCAATGCTCCTGAGCTTCGACGGTGAGGCGACTTACGATCAGTCCGGACGCATGCCGGATCAATCCGCCAACGCGATGTGGAGCAATAATTTCGGCTTCGGCGCGATTCGCAACGCGCTTGACGTAGGCTGGAAGCAAAATCGCCGCGCCGACCGCACGATTGACGGCAAGCCCGCTTACATGGTCGAACTCACAGACCCGGCGGGCGGCAAGACCCTGTTCGGTTTCGATCAGGATACATTCGACGCCCTGTACGTCGGTTTCGACACGCCGCGCGGCTGGCACGAGCGGCGTTACTCCCACTATTTCTCGAAGTCTGGCGT
Organism: Gammaproteobacteria bacterium; assembly: GCA_009844085.1. Classification (GTDB taxonomy): domain Bacteria; phylum Pseudomonadota; class Gammaproteobacteria; order Pseudomonadales; family Pseudohongiellaceae; genus UBA9145. The sequence continues at coordinate 37,934 of VYCF01000060.1, forward strand.
CGATTGGCGCCAGGCAGGCCTCGTTCGCCTGTTTTACGATGGCGTTAAGGCGAACGAGGCAGTCTGGACCGATTTCAAGATCGGCAATTCCATCGAGGACCGGATATTCGTTATCGACAGAATCCCCAGGGAACCGACATTTTAGATCGCGGCAGAGCCGTTTTCCCTGTTGCGTCGGTACGATCCGACCATATGCTATTGCAATGGGGAATAGTCGGTGGCCACCATGAACTTGCGTTCGATGCCGGCTAGAATCTGGCCGTTGGCGTTGGACGCCTCGGCGACTTCCGCCCATTCGGGGTCCTGGATGAAGGCGCCCCAGGACGCGTCGGCGGCTTCCTGGCTGTCGTGGGCGATGATGTAGACCAGGGTGTCGTCGCGCTCTTCTTCGCTGGTCGGCGTCCAGTAGCCGATGTTTTCCATGCCGTGCTTTTCGAAGATGCGCAAGGTGTGGTCGCGGAAGCGGGCGTTGAGATTGCCGAGATTGCCCTCGGTGGACTTGTAGATGCGCAGCTCGTACAGCTTCTGGTCCTGGGCGGAAATGGTGATGAACAGGCCGGCGCCGAGCCCGACGACCAGCGAAAGCAGGGAAGCCCCCGCGATTTTGAGATAATTGCTCACTGTTGTTCTCCTGGGTTGTCCGGTGGAAACGCTTTGTTGTGTATTTCCAGCGGCTGATTGGCAAAGGATTGGGGAGTATATTCAAAGGCAAAGGGCTTTGCGAGGAGATATTACGACAGCGTCGAATCGGATTTGTATCGACGGCGGCAGTGTGTATATAATTGCGCATGCTTCGCAACAGCCGCGACATTGTTAGGCGTCTAAAGGCCGAAGGCTTCGAGTTGGTGAGCATCAGAGGGTCGCACCACAAGTTCCGGAAGGGCTCGATCACTGTGATCGTACCTCACCCGAAGAAGGATCTTCCACTCGGCACGGCCCGGAACATTGCAAGACTGGTCGGCTGGATTTGAGGAGAAAATCAATGCACTACGTTGCCGTAATCGACAAGGATCCCGACAGCGCCTACGGGGTTCGGTTTCCCGAGGTTCCCGGATGCTTCTCGGCCGCGGACACCTTCGGGGAAATTGTCCCCAACTCGATCGAGGCGTTGAGCCTGTTCTTCGAGGACGCCGAGCCCGCGCCTCCGCAGGGTCTTGAATCCGTGCGCGAGCAGGTTGCGGACGAAATCTCCAGTGGCGCAGTCCTCATGATGATCCCCTACGTGCGGGACCGGAAAAGGGTCGTGCGGGTCAACCTGAGCCTGGAGAAGGGCTTCCTCGATACGCTCGACGAAGCCGCGCGCATGCGCGGCATGACCCGCTCCGCATTCGTCGAAAAGGCCGCAACGCGGGAAATCCTGGATCCGGCCTGAAGTCGGAAGGCGCCAGCAAAATGGAGAATCTCGTCAGTCAGGGAATGCCGCTTGCGCTGTTCGGCATCGGTATCGTTTTTGTCTTTCTCTGCCTCCTCGTGCTCGCCACCCGGGCCATGTCGATTCTGACCGAGCGGCTCGGGTCGGTTCTGGGCGTGGCGCCGGAAAAACCGGCCGATTATCCGGCGCCGCCCGCCCAGGTGGCCGCCATCATCGCCGCGGTGACCATGCACCGCCAACGCCTGCGCGCAAGCCGGGCAACGCCTTAACTATCGCCAAACGGATTCACTAATGAACGATCAGAGCAATCCCCTGGGAATTACCGAAGTCGTACTCAGGGACGCCCACCAATCCCTTATCGCTACGCGCATGCGCATCGAAGACATGCTGCCGATCGCGGACAAGCTCGACCAGGTGGGCTTCTGGGCGCTCGAATCCTGGGGCGGAGCCACCTTCGACGCCTGCATCCGCTATCTCGGCGAGGATCCCTGGGAGCGAATCCGACGCTTCAAGGCGGCGATGCCCAATACCCGGCAGCAGATGCTGTTCCGCGGCCAGACGATTCTCGGCTATCGGCATTACGCCGACGATATCGTGCGCAAATTCGTCGAACGCGCTGCGATCAACGGTGTCGACGTATTTCGCGTGTTCGACGCGCTCAATGACATGCGCAATCTCGAAACCGCGATTTCCGCGGTGCGCGAGCAGGGCAAGCACGCCCAGGGCACGATGGCCTATACCACGAGTCCCGTACACACGCTCGATACCTGGCTCGACATGGCGCGCAACATCGAAAGCATGGGCGCCGATTCGCTTTGCATCAAGGACATGGCGGGGCTGCTCGAACCCTATTTGGCTTTCGAGCTGATTTCCAGGCTGAAGCAGACCGTGGCCATTCCAATTCATATCCAGTGCCACGCCACCACGGGGTTGTCCACCGCCACCTATCTGAAAGCCATTGAAGCGGGCATCGACAATATAGACACCGCGATTTCTTCGATGAGTCTCACCTACGGTCACTCTCCGACCGAAACCATGGTCTCCATGCTCAAGGGAACGCCGAGATTCCCTGGCCTCGATCTGAAACTGCTCGAAGAGATCGCCGCGTATTTCCGCGAGGCGCGCAAGAAATACGAGGCTTTCGAAGGCTCGTTGAAAGGGGTGGATTCGCGCATCCTCGTGTCCCAGGTTCCCGGCGGCATGTTGTCCAATCTGGAGAACCAGTTGCGCGAGCAGAACGCGCTCGACCGGCTCGACGAGGTGCTTGAGGAAATTCCCAGGGTGCGGGCGGATCTCGGTTTTCCCCCGCTGGTGACGCCGGTTTCCCAGATCGTCGTGACCCAGGCCGTATTCAACGTGCTCAGCGGCGAGAGTTACAGCAACATCGCCAAGGAAACCGCCGGCCTGCTGCGCGGCGAATACGGCGCAACGCCGGTGCCGGTAAACCTAGATCTGCAGGCCAGGGTTCTCGATGGCGAAGAGCCGACCCGCTGCCGGCCCGCGGATCTGCTCAAACCGGAATTCGACAGGCAACGCGCCGAATTGCGCGGCATCGCCAAACGCGACGGTTTCGTGCTCGCTGACGAGGTCGACGACACCTTGACCTTTTCGCTTTTTCCCCAGGCCGGATTGCGCTTTCTCAAGAACCGCCACAATCCGGCGATTTTCGAACCAAAGCCCCAGGCCGTGCGCGAACAGGCGCCCGCGGCCGACGCCGCCGGCGTCTACACGGTCGAAGTGGGCGGGCAACAGTTCGTGGTCAAGGTCGCCGAAGGCGAACACGTCGGCGAGTTCACGCCAGCCGTCGGCGCCGCTCAAGCCGGCGCCGAACATGCACGGGAGATCAAGGCCCCGCTGGCCGGCACGGTGGTGCGGGTCATGGTCGGCGTCGGCGAAAACGTCAATGCCGGCGATGTGCTGGTCGTGCTCGAAGCGATGAAGATGGAAGCCGAAGTCCAGGCGCCGGCTGCCGGCACGGTAGCGGCCATCCGCGTGCGGGGTGGCGACAGCGTGCAACTGGGCCAGATCCTGTTGCTGCTGCGGGAGTAGGGCCGGGCGATGGAGCAATGGCGCTCGTTATGGGAAAGCACCGGACTGTATCAGTTCGAATTGCCGCAGGCGGCGATGATGCTGATCTGCCTGCTGTTGCTGTATCTGGCCATTCGCAAGAAGTTCGAACCCCTGCTGCTGTTGCCGATCGCCTTCGGCGGACTGCTGGCCAATATTCCCGGCGTCGAAATCGCCACCGGTGACGGCGTCCTGCGGCAGCTCTACGAGATCGGACTGGCGACCTCGATTTTCCCCTTGCTGATCTTCATGGGCGTGGGCGCGTTGACCGACTTCGGACCGCTGCTCGCCAATCCGAGAACGATGATTCTCGGCGCCGCGGCCCAGGTCGGCATATTCGCAACCTTGCTGGGCGCCTTGCTGCTGTCCGATCTGGGCTGGTTCGATTTCAGCCTGCAACAGGCCGCTGCGATCGCCATCATCGGCGGCGCGGACGGCCCGACCTCGCTTTATCTAGCCAGCGTGCTCGCGCCGGAACTGCTCGGCGCCATCGCCGTCGCGGCCTATTCCTACATGGCCCTTGTGCCTTTGATCCAGCCGCCCATCGCGCGGGCGCTGACCTCTCCGCGGGAGCGCGCCATCCGCATGAGCGAACAGCGCCACGTACGGCGGATCGAGAAGATCCTGTTTCCCTTGTTGCTGCTCTTGCTTACCGCATTGCTCGTGCCTGCAGCGGCGCCGCTGCTCGGCATGTTCTGTTTCGGCAATCTCATGCGCGAATCGGGCGTCGTCAAGCGCCTTTCCGACACTACGCAGAACGCCCTGGTCAACATCGTCACCATCCTGCTCGGACTCGCGGTCGGCTCGCGCCTGGCGGCGGAACAGTTCCTCGTGCCTTCAACCCTGGGAATTCTCCTGCTCGGCCTGTTCGCCTTCGCCACCGGCACTGCCGCCGGCGTCCTGATGGGCAAGTTGATGAATCGATTTTCCCGCAATCCGATCAATCCGCTGATCGGCGCCGCCGGCGTGTCCGCCGTGCCGATGGCGGCGCGCACCGCCCACCGCCTGGGAGAAGAGGCCGATTCGGAGAATTACCTGCTGATGCACGCCATGGGCCCCAACGTCGCCGGCGTGATCGGTTCGGCAGTCGCTGCCGGAATCCTCATCCGCCTCGCCGCGTAATCTATTCTTCCCAGAATATACTCTGGTCCATGGTTTGCGCCGGCGCGCTCTCGCCCGTCGTACCGACGGGCCTGGCCGGCACGCCGACCACGGTGGTATGAGGCGCCACGTCCTTGAGTACCACGCTGCCGGCGCCGACCTTGGCGCCTTCGCCGACGGTGATATTGCCGAGCACCTTGGCGCCCGCCGCCACGAGCACGCCTGACCTGATCTTCGGGTGGCGGTCGCCTTGCTCGTTGCCGGTGCCGCCGAGCGTCACCTGCTGGAGGATGGAAACGTTGTCGTCGATTACCGAAGTCTCGCCGACGACGATCCCCGTGGCGTGATCGAACATGATGCCCTTGCCCATGAGACAGGCGGGGTGGATGTCCACGCCGAACACTTCCGAGTTCCGGCTCTGGATGAAGAGCGCCAGTTCCTTGCGCCGGTCTTGCCACAGGAAGTGGGCGAGGCGGTGCACCTGGATGGCCTGGAAACCTTTTAGGTAGAGAATCACCGGCAGATAGGTGTTGACCGCCGGGTCGCGCTCGAATACGGCCAGGATATCGCTGGCCGCGCAGTCGATGATCTCTGCGGAAGCGCCGTAGGCTTCCTCGAAGAGTTCCCGCACGGTCACCACGGGCATGACGTCGTCGGAAAGCTTGTTGGCCAGAATGAAGGACAGCGAGGATTGCAGATCCTTGTGGTTCAGCACGCAGGCGTAGACATAGCTGGCCAGCAGAGGCTCTTTTCGAACGACTTCCTCCGCTTCGGAGCAAAGCTTGCGCCAGAGTTCGCTGGTCATGGGGTGCCTCTAGCCGGGACCGGAAAAGCGCCCAATTATAAGAACTGGCGGCGGGGATTCAATGCGGCTTTGCCGGCTTCAGGGAGAATTGTAGTACCATCGACGGATACCGGTATGAAACTGGAGCCGCGGTTTGAACAGCGATCGATTGAGGTGGCCGGTTTTTCCGATGCTGCTTGTTGCGGCGGCGTTCGGCTTCGCGGCCGAAGACTACGGGCCGGGCGAACAATATCAATACTGGCTCGAACTCGAAGCCGCCGACCAGACTTACGCCGACCGTTCGCTGGAGATCGGCCGGCACCAGGCCTTTCTCGAATTTCTCGGCCAGGGCTCGGTGGTGTTCCGCGACGGGCCCGTGAACGCGCTTGAGTTGTATTCTTCGGAATCCTTCAGCGGCGCTGAAATCAGTTGGGAAGCTCACTACATCGATGTATCCAGAGCGGGGGACCTCGGCCTGTCGGCCGGCCCCCTGGTGATTATCAATCCGAGCGACGATCCCGACCAGGATCTCTATGGGCACCTGATTTCGATCTGGCGCAAGCAGGGTATCCGCTGGGAACTCATGGCCGACCTGGCGGTGCTGATCCCCGGCTATCTGAGCATGGACGTACAGCCGAATTTCGAAGACACCCGGCCGGTGCTCGAAGAAACCGCGCCCCCCTTTGCGGCCTTGTCGGATCCCAATCCCATGGAAACTCTCGTTGAAGCGGATCTGACCTTCGGCCGGTCGATCAATTTCCGCGGCGGGCGGCGCGCCTTGCTGCGCTGGGGCATGGAAAACTCGCGCGTCTATCTGCCGGGCATGGCGCCGGCGGTCGGCGCCGAGGATGCGAGTACGGTATATGGCGCGTTTCTCGATACGCAACTCGAAGCCACGATACCCATCGCGCTCAATCATGTAGGCGGCTTTCTCGCGGCCTCGCAGGAACTCGGTTATTCCTACGGCACCATGCAGGAGGAAGGCGCAACCGAGGAAGCGGGCTTTCGCGCCAACTACCTGCGCTTCTGGCGGCTGAATACGACCGGGGAATGGCGCATCGCGGTTGAAGTGCTGTCGCCGTACTGATTCAGGGGTTCTCCAACACCACCTCGCGGCGGCCGTAGTCTGTCGCAAAGCCGCGGCTGTCGATGATGCGAATCGACAGTTCCCGGCGACCGGAAGTGAAAGCGGCCGTGTCGAATTCGCCCCGGAATCCCAGGTTCGGCTGATTCGGATCGGTTCGAAAATCCCTGGCTTCGACCACATCGGGCCGGGGCAGGCCGTATTCGAATTCCGCGATGACGTCACCGTCCAGCAAGAGCAGTACGCGTTCCACGCCCAGGTCTTCGTTGTAAGCCCAACCGCCCACCGCAATAGTTCCGGAGAGGATCGCTCCCTGCGCCGGCTGGTCGATCCAGGCTCGCGGCGGATAGGGGCAGGGACTCGCCGCCGGGGCATTGATTTCCGCCGACACCCTGCCGCGGTAAAAGCCGAACCGTTTGTCGCCTTCGAACAAGGACAATTGATCGATTTGTTCCAGCGAATCCGCAAGCCCGCAGGCGCGGGACATCAACTCGTGCTTTTGCTCGACATCCAGGGCCGAGTCTTCCGTTATGAACAGCATCGGTTCTCCAGGGCGCAGCCGTACGAATTCACCGGTTCTTCCCCAAAGTTCGAATTGCCTGAAGCGCCCGTCGCGGACGGCCTTGTCCATATCCAGCGTATAAGCGCCCGCCGCGACTTCCGCGAATTGCAATTGCGCCGCGGTGTAGTAGTTGTCTGTGACGGTTACCGGCTGTTCGTTGAAATCCTCGCGCAGCAATTGTCCGGCATGCTCGGCGAACACCTCCCAACCGGCCATTTTCTCGGAAAGCACTCCGGCGCCCACGAACGGTAGCAATTGCGTCTGCCACGACTGACTGCCGATCCCGGCAAGAGCAAGCAACGCGCCGATGAATCCGATTGCCGGTATCGATCTCACCGCCAGTGCGGCGCCTGTCAGGCGCGGCGCCAGCCATGCATGTGTCCGGCGCAGGGCTTCGGGAGCGAAGACGAGCAAGGGAAAATAACCGGGCAGTGGCCAATGTTCGGTCGTGCTGTTGGCGTCGGCCCATGGCGCGAACAATGCGTATACAAGCAGATGCGGCACGGCTACCCACAACAGAAGATTTACATGGGTGTCCCGTCTCTTGAACATCAGCCAGGCGCTGTAGAGCAAGAGGGCGTACAGGGGCGGAGTAACGATCAGGATCTGCATGGGGACCTGCAATAGACCTTCCGCGTTGAATTGCCAGGGATGGCGCTCGACGAAATAGAAACTCGCGCTGCCCATATTGCCGGGCAGATTCGCCCACAGGATCGGAAACAGGCCTATGGCCGCGATTCCCGCGGCGAGCAGGAATCCGCCGTTTCGCCAGACGTCGCGCCGATGCAATAGCAGGTAGAGCATTGCGGCGGCGGGAAAGAGTACGAAGCGGTAGTGCGTACACAAGCCGAGCGCCATGAACGCGCCGGCCGCCAGCCAATGTCCGATACCGTCCGTGCGCAGGGCGCGGTCGAGAAAGCCGAGGCCGATCAATCCGCATAGCAACATCGGCACGTCGGGCACCGCGAGCAAGCCGAGAAATCCGCCCAGGGGTATGCAGATGCTCAGCAGAGCCGCCTGCAAGGCGTCCCGGCGGCCGGCGAAAGGCAGGGACACCCAGTAGACCACCGCGGGCAGGCAACTGCCGCCGGCAAGAAACAGCGCGCGGGTGGCGAGCGGGTTGCCGGGGTCGAGAGCGGAGCCGAGGCCGGCAAGCAACGCCGTGACGAAGGGCAGATCGCTATAGGCCGGCGCCGGCATGGTCGAAGCCAGCCAATAGAAGATTTCGTCGCTATAGAGATCGAGCCGCGAGGCCAGCCAGACCTTGACGATCAGCAGCAAGCCGCAGGCCGCGGCAAGCAATCGAGCATCGGACAGGAATTCAGTCGCTTCAGTTCGTTCTGCCTGATCGCGCAATGACGTTTCCAACCTTAACGGTGGAGTTCTTCGAAGTCATTCTAGCGGAAAGCCGCGGCAGATTGAGCATGAACGGATCTATATGCAAATATTGTTGACAATCATTCTCATTTGTATTTAAATCTTCCGCAATCAGCGAGAGCAGTGCCATGTACGTCTGCATTTGCCGTCAAATCACAGAAGACCAGATCCGCGATTTGTGCCGGGACAGCGGCGCAACCAGCTTCGCTGAAGTGCGCAACCAGCTCGGCGTAAGTCTCGACTGCGGCAAATGCGGCAACCACGCCCGCAGCGTCCTCCGCGAATACCACCAATCCGCCACCTTCGACCCAACCCTCGCCACCGCCATAGCAGTCTGACCCTGCAGCTTGCGCCAGATCGAAACTCCAAATGCAAATGCAAGCAATTATCATTTCTTTTATCATATAAATCAATAAGTTACACTACTTTTTGCTTGACTTCGGGAAGCTTATCGGCGATGCTTGCAGCTACAAGCCGAGAGGAACATCACATGAAGTCCGACCCCGTCGTAATCAAGCATTTGAACAAGGCGCTGGCGAACGAACTGGTCGCCATCAACCAGTATTTCCTGCATTCCCGCATGTTCGAAGACTGGGGATTGAAGAAGCTGGCGGAAAAGGAATACGAAGAATCAATCGACGAAATGAAACACGCCGATGCCCTGATCAAGCGTATTCTTTTTCTCGAAGGCCTGGCCAATCTCCAGAATCTCGGCAAGTTGCTTATCGGCGAGCACACCCGCGAGATGCTCGAATGCGACCTCAAGCTTGAAATGAAGGCCTGCCCCGACCTGCGCGAAGGCATCGCCTATTGCGAGTCCGTCGGCGATTACGTCAGCCGGGACCTGCTCAGCGGAATCCTCGATAACGAGGAAGAACACGTCGACTGGCTCGAAACCCAGCTTTCACTGATCGACAGGGTGGGAATCGAAAACTACCAGCAGTCGATGATGTAAACCCCACGGCGCCATGCTGTAAATTCTCGCCTGATCGTGGTCCAATGAGCGCGGTCTAGGGATTGCCGCATGTACGCCTGTATCGACCTGGGTTCCAACAGTTTCCACCTGCTCATCGGCGAATGGGACGACGGTCGTATTCGCATCGTCGAACGATGCAGCGAAAAGGTGCAACTCGGCGAAGCAGTCGTCACCACCGGGCTAATCTCCGATGCCGCGTTCCAGCGCGGATTGGCCTGCCTCGAGAACTTCCGCGAACTGATGCGCCGGCATCCCATCCGGCAATACTGGGCCCTGGGCACCAACGCCTTTCGCCTCGCTCGCAATACCCCGGATTTTCTGACCGCCGCCAGGGATATGGGAATTCGCATTTCCGTCATCAGCGGCGTGCAGGAAGCCGTGCTGATCTATGCCGGCGTCATCACCTCGCTGCCGCTGAACGATGAAAGACGGTTGATCATCGATATCGGCGGCGGCAGCACCGAGGTCATCGCCGGCCACGGCCACGAACGAATCATGACCGAGAGCCTTCCGGCGGGAACCGTGGGCTGGCGCGACAGGTTCTTCGCCGAACCGTCAAGCGATAAGCGAGTCCTCGAAGCCCGCATGGACGCCGGACTGGAAGCCGCGCTTGCGATATTCGAGCCGGCAGCGGCGGCGGTCGCCCGCGCGGGCTGGGACACGGCTTATGCTTCCTCCGGCACCGTGAAGATGCTCAAGTACATCTGCGAAAACCATGGTTACGGCGAAAACCGGATCACCTCCGCGGCGCTGGAGGAACTGAAACGGACGCTCGCTGCCGGCATCGCGAAAGGGGGGCCGTTGCCGGGATTGAAGGAAGAGCGCAGGGAACTGCTTTTGCCGGGTTGGTGCGTCGCCGCGGCATTGATGAAGGTATTCGATATCGAAGTGCTGAATTTCAGCGCTACGGCCTTGCGCGAAGGCATGCTCGATTTTCTCGTGCGCAACGAGAAAACCATGCCGATCATGCGCGCTAGCCACCTGCCGAAGGTAAATCAGGCGAGTTCGCTCTAACCAAGCTTTTCCAGCAACTTTTCCTGGACGCTGGTGTCGCTGCTGCGCTTCATCATCGCGGGCCTGTACTCGCCGTCCGATTGCATCTCCCAGCTTTGTACGCGGTCTTTCAGGTACATGTCGAGTTCCTCCCTGACCCGCTTGGCAAGCCTGGAATTGAGGATCGGGAAGCAGACTTCGATGCGGTTCGACAGGTTGCGTTCCATCCAGTCGGCGCTGGAACAATAGACCTGCGGCTTGGTGTTGCGGAAAAAGTACACCCGGGAATGTTCCAGGAAACGGCCGACGACCGAAACGACCCGGATGTTCTCGCTGATGCGCGGCAGACCGGGGCGCAGGCAGCAGATGCCTCGCACATTCAGATCGATCTTCACTCCTGCGCGGGAGGCCGAATACAGCGCCTTGATGATCTGGGGATCGGTCAGCGAGTTCATCTTCGCCTTGATCTGGGCGGGCTTTCCGTCCCTGGCCGCGCGCTTTTCGTTATCGATCATCTTGAGCAGGGCCTTGCGCAGCCTGAAAGGCGCGTGGATCAGCAACTTCGGCTGAATCTTCTTGCCCATGCCGGTGATCTGCTGGAAAACCTTGTGCACATCGGCGCAGATCGTCTCTTCCGCAGTCAGCAGGCTGTAATCGGTATAGACCAGCGAGTTCTTGCGATGGTAATTGCCGGTGCCGAGATGCGCATAACGCTTCAGCCGGCCGTTTTCCCGCCGCACGAAAAGCAGCATCTTCGCGTGGGTCTTGTAGCCGAGCACGCCATAGACCACAACGGCGCCGGCTTCCTGCAGAATGCTGGCGAAATGAATGTTCTCTTCTTCGTCGAAGCGTGCGCGCAATTCGATCACCACGGTGACTTCCTTGCCGTTGCGCGCGGCCTCGGCAAGCGCTTCCACGAGTTCGGATGACTCGTTGGTACGATACAGGGTCTGCTTGATCGACAATACCGAGGGGTCATTGGCGGCTTCCCGCACCCATTGGATGATCGGCAGGAAGGACTGGAACGGATGCAGCAGCAACTGGTCCTCCTTGTCTACCGCGCTGAAAACGTCCTTGCGGTAATTCGCCAGCGACGGCGGCACGCCGGGAGAAAATTTGGGGAAGTGCAGGTCGGTCCGGTCGAGCATGCCGAAAAGCGCCACCAGCCTTTGCAGATTGACCGGACCGTCGAGTTCGAACAATTCGCTGCGGGACAGCTCGAATCGATCGAGCAGGAAATTCGACAGGCGTTCAGGGCAGCCCGAATCGACTTCCAGCTTGGCCGCAGCGCCGAACCGGCGGCTATGCAACTTGTTCTGCAAGGCGGCCGCCACGTCCTCGATTTCGACATTGGACATTTCCAGGTCGGCGTTGCGCGTGACCCTGAACTGATGGCAGGCGGTCACTTCCATGCCGGGGAAGAACTCGCCCACATAGGCGTGAATGATCGAAGAAAGAAACACGAAATTGTCCCCTTCCGGGACAATCTCCCGCGGCACCTTGATGAGCCGGGGCAGGGAGCGCGGCGCGGGAACGATAGCCAGTCCGCTTTCCCGTCCGAACGCGTCCTTGCCTTCCAGCGAAAGAATGAAATTCAGGCTCTTGTTGACCAGCCGCGGAAAGGGATGGGCCGGGTCGAGTCCGAGCGGGCTGACGACCGGCAGGACTTCGTTGTCGAAATATTCCCTGGCCCATTTGGCCAGTTTGCCGTCCCAGTCCTGTCTTTTCACGAATTGGATATTTTCCGCGGCAAGGGATGGAAACAGATCCTCGTTCAGAATCCGGTATTGCTCATTGAGGGCCGCACGAACCTGTTCGTGGATCTGCTGCAGAATCTGCTCCGGATACTTGCCGTCCGGGTCGGGCTTCTGCATGTCGAATTGCAGCCGTTTTTTCAGTCCGGACACGCGGATTTCGAAGAATTCGTCGAGGTTGGAACTGAAGATCAGCAGGAACATCAATCGCTCGAGCAGCGGATGTTCCGGATTGCTCGCCTGGGACAGGACGCGAAGATTGAACTTGAAATAACTGAGTTCGCGGTTTTCCAGGTAGCCGCCATGACTCAGATCGATGTCCTCGCCCTTGCCGAGGTCATCGGTATGCAGATTGTCGTGCGCCTCGCTGGGATGCTCGGTTTCGTTACCGACCAGTGTGAGTGCCGGAAATCCGTCAGCAACGGCCATGATTGAACTCGAAAATTCAGGGAATCGACCCCAAATACTAGCATTTGCCGGTTATCGCCGAAACTTCGGTGCTTGCCATAACGCACGCTTTTGGCCTTTTGCCGTACACTATGACGCCATGTGCGGCGCCGTGAGCAGACCTTGTTGAAATCGCCCGATCCTTTCCTTCCACTTTGCTTCATTCTGGTTGCCGTCGTCCCACGGGCGCTTGCCGCAGCCGAAGCGGAACTGTCGGAATACCAGGCTGTAAGCGGCATTTCGGGAACCTTGTCCGCAACCGGCTCCGACACCGTCGCCAACCTGACGACCTTTTGGGCGGAAGAATTCAAGCGCATCTATCCGAACGTCAACATCCAGATCCAGGCGACCGGGTCTTCCGCCGCGCCCACGGCGCTGACCGAGATCACGGCCAATATCGGCCTGATGAGCCGCAACATGCGGCGTGCGGAAATCCAGTCGTTCACGGCACGCTACGGCTACCCGCCGACACCGGTTCCGGTCGCGCTTGATGCGCTCGCGATCCTGGTGCATCGGGACAATCCGCTGCCGCGGATCGAACTAGCCGAAATAGACGCGATCTTTTCGTCCACCTTGCGCTGCGGCGCCGGGCGACGCATCGGGAACTGGCGCCAGATGGGGCTGCCCGAACCCTGGGACGGCCGCGGAATACTTGCCTTCGGCCGGAATTCGGTGTCCGGAACGTACGGATTTTTCAAGGAAACGGCGCTGTGCCGGGGCGATTTCCACGTCGAAGTGAACGAACAGCCAGGCTCGGGCTCGCTGGTGCAGGCGATCGGTTCGACCCTGAACGGCATCGGTTACGCCAGCATAGCCTTCAGCACCTCCAGCGTGCGCATCGTGCCGGTCTCGTGGCGTCATGCCGGAGAAGAAAGGATCACCACCCCCGCGCAGGCCGTGGACGGCGAATATCCCTTTACGCGCTATCTGCTGTTTTACGTGAACCGGCCGGCCGGGGGCTCATTGCCGCCGCTCGAGCGTGAATTCATCCGCATGGTGCTGTCCCGCGAGGGCCAGGAGATCGTCTCGCGCAGCGGCTATATCCCGCTGCCGGCGGCGCTGGCGAGCGAATCCCTGGGCGCTCTGGCGCCTTAGGTTGCCGGCATGGCTTCGAATTCGCAACGCCGCTTCTGGGACCAAACCGCGCGAGTTGTCGTTTCGATCGGCGGCCTGGGCATCATCTGCGCGATTCTGCTGATCTTTTTCTACCTGGTTTATGAAGTGCTGCCGCTGTTCGGGGGCGCTGAAATGTCCGAGGGCGAATTTTTCCCCGAACCGGTCCCGGGCTCGGCGCAACTGCTCGAAGTCGATGCGGCGTCAGGCATGGCCTTGCGCCTGGACGATCAGGGCCTGGCGGAATTTTACGATTTCGCAGGCGGCGAACCGCTCGCGGGCGAGAGTCTGGCGGCCGCTACGGGTGCGGGCCTGACCGCCGTTGCCGAAGATGCGGCCGGCAGCGGCCTGTTCGCGGCGGGATTCGCCGACGGCGGGGTGCTGGTCGCGGGTTGGAATGCTTTGCTGGAGCCGGGCGCGGGGGCGATCTCACCGCGCCTGGAGTTTCCGTTCGGCAGGGAGCCGTTTCAGCTGCTGTCGGATGAACCCGTGCGCGCATTGGCATTGCGGATCGGGCAAGGCCGCATCGCTATCGCGGTCGTCGGCGCGAGCGGGCGCGCGGTCCTGCTGGAAGAAGACGCGAATCTGGACCCGGCCGCGTTCGTGGCGGCGCCGAGACCGGAAGCGGCGAGCGTGCGCCGCGAGCTTCCCATCGATGCGGCGAACGCCGATACGATCCTGTTGACCGAGGATCCGCGCTGGATGTTCCTCGTCTCCGCATCCGGAGAGTTGAGCCTGGTCCAGATCGGCCCGGAAAACGGCGCGCGTGTCGTGGATGCTGTCGCGCTCGCCGCGGCGCCGGCGCGGCTTACGGACGTGCGGCTGCTTGCCGGCGGCATGTCGCTGCTCGCGGCGGATAGCGGCGGCGGTGTGGGGCAATGGCTCATCGTACGCGAAGGCGATTCGGCGCGTTTGCGCCAGGTACGCCGATTCGAGCTGTTCGACAGCGCGGTCGCCGCGATCGACGTGGAACGGGACCGGCGCAATTTCGTCGCCATCGGCGGGCAAGGCGAACTGGCCCTGGTCAACACTACCGCGGAAGCCGAAAGTCTGCGCCGCGGACCAGGCGGCTCTATCCCCCGCGGCGCCCGCGCGGCGGCGCTGGCGCCCGCGGGCGACGCGTTGCTGCTGGAAGACGAGCAGGGCGGGCTCTCCTTGTGGCGGCTTGACAACCGGCACGCGGAGTTTTCCCTTTCAGCCTTGTGGACGAGAACCTGGTACGAAAACTACACCGAGCCGGCGCTGGTTTGGCAGTCGACCGCCGCCGACGATGCCTTCGAGCCCAAGTACAGCCTGGCGCCGCTGACCCTCGGCACCTTGAAGGCGGCGCTTTACGCCATGATTTTCGCGGCGCCGCTGGCGATCTGCGCCGCGGTGTATACCGGCTATTTCATGTCGCCGGGACTGCGGCGCCAGATCAAGCCCCTGATCGAACTCATGGAAGCCTTGCCGACGGTGGTGATCGGTTTCCTCGCCGGCCTCTGGCTGGCGCCGCTGGTTGACGCGAATCTTGCAGCGCTGGCGCTGGGAGCATTGTTGCTGCCGATCTCGGTGGTGCTGGCAAGCGCCGCCATGGCGCGCTTGCCGGAACGGTTCGAGGCCGGGCTGAAGGAAGGCTGGCAACTGCCGGTTCTGTTTCCGGTGCTGCTGCTGGCAGGTTGGCTGGCCTGGCTGCTCGCTCCACCGGTCGAAAGCTGGCTGTTTGACGGCAGTCTCAGGGACTCGCTGTCGCTACGCTGGGGGCTGGACTATGTTTCGCGCAACGCGATGATCGTCGGCGTCGCGATGGGGTTCGCGGTAATTCCCGCGATCTATTCGATCGCCGACGACGCCATCTTCACGGTGCCGCGCCACCTGAGCTATGGCGCGCTGGCGCTCGGCGCGAACGGATGGCAGACGATGGTCTGGCTGATACTGCCCGCCGCGACGCCGGGCATTCTCAGCGCGCTGATGATCGGTTTCGGCAGGGCGCTGGGCGAAACCATGATCGTGCTGATGGCGACCGGCAATACGCCAATCATGGACATGAACCTGTTCGAAGGCATGCGCACGCTCGCGGCGAACCTGGCGATCGAGATTCCCGAATCGGAAGTCGGCAGCACGCATTACCGAATTCTCTTTCTCGCTTCGCTGGTGCTGCTGCTGTTCACTTTCGCGATCAATACGATTGCCGAACTCGTGCGGCAACGGCTGCGCAAAAGGTACCGGACGATATGAACGGCGGAATATCAGGCTGGTACCGCAGCGGAGCGCCCTGGATATGGCTCAATGCCGCCGCGGTCGCCGCGTGTCTGGCCATGGTCTTCGGCCTGTTGCTGCTGCTCGGCGCAAGAGGCCTGGGACACTTCTGGCCGAAGCCGGTATTGCAGGCGAACTACCTGGCGATGGATCCGCCGGTTACCGTGATCGGCGAAATCGCGGACAGCGAAACGGTCGACGCCGGGCAATTGCAGTTTTCCGTGGCCGGCGCGCCGCTGAGCGGCGACAGGATCGAGCGGCAACTGCTCAAGCTCGGCAATCGCGACATCACCGGCAACGATTTCGCCTGGATCCTGCCCTCCTTGCTCGATGAAGTCGAATATCCGGAACGACTGGTGACGCTGGAACGCCGGGAATGGGGCAATTTCTACGGTTTTCTGAGCGGAATTCTGCAAAACGGAGAGCCGGTCGCGGCGCCGCCGGAAGACGCCGGGGCTCTCTGGTCTGAATTGCAGCAGCGGCTTGATCGGGCCAGGCAATTGCGTGATGAAATCGAGCAGATTGAACGATCGATCATCGCGGATATCAATTTCGGCATGGAAGGCCTACGCCTGCAGGAGATGCGCCTGCTCGAACTGAATCGCCAGATTCAGCGCGACTCCGCGATTTTCCGCGTTGCCGGCGGCGCGGAGGTGGAATTGCCGGTGGCCGATATCGTGCGCGCCTACCGGCCGAATGCGATGAGCCGGTTCGAAGCCATGGAGACGTACCTGGCGCGGTTGTTCGAATTCCTGACCGACGATCCGCGCGAGTCGAATACCGAGGGCGGCCTGCTGCCCGCGATCTACGGCACCGCCATGATGGTCCTGCTGATGTCGGTTCTGGTTACGCCGCTCGGCGTGGTCGCGGCCGTTTATCTCAGTGAATACGCGCCGAAAGGGTGGCTGACGCACGTCATCCGGATTTCGGTCAACAACCTGGCCGGGGTGCCTTCGATCGTCTACGGCATGTTCGGGCTCGGGTTCTTCATCTATCTGGCGGGCGGCGAGATCGACCGCCTGTTCTATTCCGAATCGCTGCCGGCGCCGACCTTCGGCACGCCCGGACTGCTGTGGGCATCTTTGACGCTCGCACTGTTGACGTTGCCGGTCGTGATCGTCGCCACCGAAGAGGGGCTTGCGAACATCCCCGCATCGCTGCGCGAAGGCAGCCTGGCGCTGGGCGCGACCAAGTTCGAGACCTTGTGGCGTGTGATCCTGCCGCTGGCGCGGCCGTCGATGCTCACCGGGCTCATTCTCGCGGTGGCCCGGGCCGCGGGTGAAGTCGCGCCGCTGATGCTGGTAGGCGTCGTCAAGCTGGCGCCCGCGCTGCCGCTGGACACCGAGTTCCCGTATCTGCACCTGGAACAGCAATTCATGCATCTCGGCTATTATGTCTACGATCTGGCAACGCAAAGTCCCAACGTTGAGGCCGCCATGCCGCAAGCCTTCGCGGCGGCCTTTTTGCTGGTCGCGGTCGTTGCCGCGCTGAATCTGAGCGCGGTGATCATGCGCGGACGGCTGCGCGAACGATACAAGGCGCTGGATACGGGGTCCTGGTCATGAACAGGGAATACGAGGCCGCCGGCCAGGCCGCGGCTGCGGTCGAAGCCTTGGTTGAACCGGAACCTTGTCTCGAAGTGCGCAATCTGAGCCTGCATTACGCCAAAATCCGGCAAGCGCTGAACAAGATACGACTGACGATTCCTCGGCAACGGGTTACGGCGCTGATCGGGCCGAGCGGCTGCGGCAAGACCAGCCTGCTGCGCTGTTTCAACCGGCTCAACGATCTGGTGGACGACTGTGTCGTCACCGGGCGCATCAGGCTCGAAGGCAAGAACATCTATTCGTCCAAGATCGACGTGACCGAATTGCGCCGCCGGGTGGGCATGGTGTTCCAGAAACCGAATCCGTTTCCCAAATCGATATACGAAAATGTCGCGTTCGGTCTGCGCATCCGCGGCATCAACTCGCGCCGCAGGCTCGACGAAATCGTGCAGGAGTCGCTTGAAGCGGCGGCGTTGTGGGACGAGGTGAAGGACCGGCTGCACCGAAGCGCGCTGGAACTTTCCGGAGGCCAGCAGCAGCGGCTGGTCATCGCGCGCACGCTGGCGGTGGAGCCCGAGGTGCTGTTGCTCGACGAGTCGGCTTCGGCGCTCGATCCGATTTCGACCCTGAAGATCGAGGAACTGATCACCGAGTTGAAAAAGAACTACACCATCGTCATCGTGACGCATAATCTGCAGCAGGCGGCGCGGGTTTCCGACTATACGGCCTTCATGTACATGGGCAACATGGTGGAATTCGATACGACCGCCCGGATTTTCACCAACCCGGTCAAACGGCAGACCGAAGACTATATAACCGGCAGATATGGGTGATGGCCGGGAGTTCTCGCATGACGCTATCCGCTGAAGAAACAGGCTCGCACATCTCGCGCCAGTTCAGTCAGGATCTGGAAAAGGTCCGCACGCACATGTTGCGCATGGGCGGACAAGTCGAGAAGACCTTGACCGACGCCTTGCGCTCCGTGGCCGAACACGACAGCCAACTGGCGCAGCAGGTGATCGACCGGGACGAGGTAATCGACCGGCTCGAACGCGAAATCGATATCGAATGCAGCCTGATCATCGCCCGGCGGCAGCCCGCGGCGGGTGACCTGCGTCTGGTACTGGCGATCATCAAGGCGATCAGGGACCTCGAGCGTATCGGCGACGAAGCGGCCCGGATCGCCCGTTCGGCCCTGCAGCTCGCGGAAGAAGGGGAAGATCCGGTTAATCTCGGTGAATTCCATAACATAGGCGACCGCGTGTTGAGCATGGTCAAGCATGCGCTCGATGCCTTCGCCCGCATGGACGCCGAAGCCGCCGCCGCGATCCGCGGCGAGGACGTCGAGGTCGACAACGAATACCACAATGCGATCCGCTCGACCGTCACTCACATGATGGAAAATCCGGAGAGCGTGAGCGCGGCGCTGATCGTTCTCTGGGCTTTCCGCGCGCTGGAGCGGATCGGCGACCACGCCAAGAACATTTCCGAGCACGTCGCCTACATGGTCATCGGCGCCAACCTGGGCAGGGGGAGGCCGCTGCCGAAGAAGTGACGCCGCTAATGCACGTTGATCTGGGGCGGCTGGTCGGGAAAGGGCGCCTGCGCCGGCGGGCGGGGTCCGCCGGGTCCGCGAATTCGTTCGGCCGGAAACCTGCAACTGAATGTGCTCCCGTTGCCGGATTCGCTGGATATGTGCAGGTCGGCATCGTGCCGCATCAGGATGTGTTTCACGATCGCGAGCCCGAGTCCGGTTCCGCCGGTCTCCGACGATCGGCTGACGTCGACGCGATAGAATCGTTCGGTTAGGCGCGGGATATGCTGGGGCTCGACGCCGATGCCGTTGTCGATGACACGGATTTCAAAGACCTCGCCTTCGCCGGCGTAGTCGGCCTCGATACGGATGGCGCCCCGGTCCGGCGTGTATTTCGCGGCGTTCTGGGCGAGATTGGTCAGGGCGCTATACAATTCCGCGCGGTCGCCGACGATTTCCAGTTCCGGGTCGCAGGAAAAATCGAACTCGTGGCTCCTGGACTGGTACACCTGCTCGGTATCTTGTTGAATTTCCTGTATCAACTGTCTGATATTAAACGGTTTTTGCTGCCGCTTTACCTCTTTGGTTTCCAGCGCCGTCAGCATCAGCAGGTCACGGACGATGTTTTCCATGCGAGTCGACTGCTGCAGCATCTGCCGCAGCGGTTTGCGCCATTTTTCGTCCAGATCCCGCACGTTGTCCATGATGTTTTCAACGTATCCCTTGATCACGGTAATCGGCGTACCGAGTTCATGTGAAACGTTGCCGACGAAATCCTCGCGCATCAGTTCCATGCGATGCAGGCGGGTGACGTCGCGCACGATCATCAGTCTTTCCCGCTCGCCGAACAGCGCGATCTCGAACTCGAGCGTGCGCGAATTGTCTCCCGGCGCCGGCAACTTCAGCGACTCGCTGTAGTCGGCGTCGTGGAAGTATTGCGAGAAACGGGGGTCGCGGACCAGATTGGTCACGGGATGGCCCTGGTCCCGGGGATACTCGAATCCGAGCAGCCTTGTGCCGGCCAGGTTCCACCATACGAGGCTGCCCTCCCGGTCGATCATGATGACTGCGATTTCGAGCGCAGACGAGGATTCCTGGGCCTTGCGGATGATGCTCTCGAGGTAATCGCGAGTTTTCTGTTCCTGCCTGCCGAGCTTGTAGATGCCGTCGAAGACTTCGCCCCAGAGGCCGAAGGATTCGGGCGGTTCGGTCTGAATGGCGGAGGGGTTCCCCTTGAGCCAATTGCGCAGGCGCCAGAGTTGCAGGTAGTTGATCGTGAGATAGGCGGTGACGCCCACCAGCAGCGCCGCCGGGATATTGCCGGCAAGCCAGCCGATCAGGGCGGTTACGGCCAGAACCAGCAGCAACCGCAGGATTTCCGCTCGCCAGTAATGCAAGGGTTGAAACCCTGTTTCAGGATGAACTTCGCAGAAGCGGTATTTTAGTCCGCCGCCGGTACGATGGCCAGCCGGAAGGCGGCCCGCGCCGGGAAAACGGGTCGAAACCGGGATGAAAAAGGCCGGAATCACAGCGATTCCCGCTGAAAATCGTATTCCAATAGAATCAATGGGTTGCGACAACC
>VYCF01000050.1 GCA_009844085.1 Gammaproteobacteria bacterium
CGGCAACGCCCACGCCAGGACGAAACCGGGCGCGACTTATTCAGAGCTTCCCTAGAGGTAAATTTGTGACAAATTACGTGCGTTCTGCAATGTCGGATCACTAAATTCCCGAATATCCCAGCGGCTCCCGCCAAGGAACAGGCCGCGCCGGCGGTCGCGGGCAGGACGATGGCCGCTACGTTGCGGTCGCAGGACAGCTTGGCCCCGCCGCCCTGCACCAGGGGCAGGACGCGGCGGAAGCGCTATTCTTCGCCGCTGTCCGCCGGGCCGGCGGCTATGTCAGAACCCGATTGCCGCTGTCGCCCTCAAGGGCATTGGCCGGGCCGCTCAGCGAGAGAACGGCCTTTGGGGCCGAAGTCTCAACCGTCAGGTCGAACTCATCCGTGCCGCGAGTCGCGCTCGGCTCGGCTCGGCTCGGCTCCATTCTGCGAGAGACCGCCGATTGTCAAGTCCCCGCCGTTTTTTCCACCGGCATGCCGAAACGCATCGAAAACGCGCCCCGGCAACCGTCTAAATCCCTTGGCTGGCGCCAGACCCGCAAAGATCCTCAGCAATTCCCGCTGGAAATCGTATTCCAATAGAATCAATTGGTTGCGACAACTGGAAAAATATCTTTTCGTAAACTTTTACCGCCTGTTTCGGATAAACAGCCATGAGGTCTTCGTGTCGGGAGCGTTGTCATGGCCGGGGTGGAGTTGCGGGGCGCTTTGAGCGCGCCGGGTTTGTTGCGCGAGGCGCGGAAGAGTTTCGAGCGGATACCGGCTGAGTTACCGGGAGAGGCTGTCAAACTGATACAGTACCGAAATTCCGGTTTGATTGCCGCGCCGGCTTTGTGTACCGTTGCGGTCCCAGCGTGCGGCTTGCGCGCCAGACGAATCCCGAATCCATGAATGATAACATCGCGGAAAACCCCCGCGACCCGCAATGGTGGAAGCATGAGCAGATTCGCTATTGGCGCGAGACGACCGACCATTATCTGAAGTTCGGAACCACCATCCAGGCCGGGATTTTTCGCGACGACGGCTCCGCCGGCGAATCCTACGACGACAATAATCGAACCATTGTCAGGCGGTCCGGGCTTCGCGCCGGTCAAACGGTGCTCGACGCCGGATGCGGCGTCGGCGGCCCGGCGCTGTACGCGGCCCTGCGCGTGCCGGACCTTGAAGTGCATGGCATCACCCTTTCGCCCTATCAGGCGGAACTCGCCCAAAAGCTGATCGCCGATTCCCCGGCCGCCGGGCGCGTCCACGTGCAAGCGGCCGACTATCACAAACTGCCGTTTCCGGACCGGAAATTCGACAGTGCGCTGTTTCTCGAATCCGCCGGATATTCTTTTGAGCTTGAGAAACTCTTTGCCGAGGTCGCCAGGGTGCTGCGCGATGAAGGACGGGTATATATCAAGGACGTGTTTTGCAGGGCCGGAGAGTTGACCGTGCAGGAATGGAAGCAGATCGACTTGTTTCGCAGAATCTACGTGCAACCGACGCCGCCCATGGAAGAAATGGCGGCGGCGCTCGCCGCAACCGGCTTTACGGTCACGTCAATGCTGGACATTACGCCGATGGTCGCGCCCAAGCCCAGGGAAAAGGACTTCGGCCTTCCCCGCTTTCGCACATTTCCCGTCTTGCCTATTCACTGGGGGGAAATCGTCGCCGTCAAGACGGCGGGTTAGCCTGACGGAAACCAAGAACCAGTGGAGCGCTTCCGGGACGTATTGACCGCATTGCGCGGCCGGATTCCCCACTCCCTGCTTGCCGGAGAAGGCTGGGACCGTCTTCTCGAACGGGTGGGAGACCTGCCCGCCGCCGCGGCTTGCTCGCTGTGCGGCTTCGAGTTCAGACTGGACGAACCGGCTCCGGCGGCGGACTTTTCAAACCCGGTTTCCAAGGGCCGGGTAGCGCGCCACTACATCGCCCGCGGCGAAGCGGCGGCGCCGGAATCGGTCGAAGCCTGGCTCGCCGCGCACCTGAAGAACTCATCCGCCACCGATCATTGGCTTGAGTCCGTATTGCCAGCCTATGACATTATCTCCCCCTCCTCCCCGATTCCACCGACGATCTACATGCGGCTGCGGCCCGGCGGCGAAAAAGGCGGGATAGCCGCCGGCCCCGAGGAAGTCGCGCGCACGGTTGCAAAGGCGTGCGCGCGCAACGACAGCGAACCCGAACGCCGCGCGCTGGCGCGGGCTCTCGGCGCCTTGCCGGCTGGCGCCAGGCTGGCGTATGTCGCGGCGACCCCGAATCTTGCGCCCAGATCGGTCAGGCTGCTTGCCGCGGACATCGGAGCCCGGGAATTGGAACCTTTGCTCAAGCGGCTGCAATGGCCGGGGTCGACCGCCGCCGTGGACGGCTTGCTGGCTGGCATGGCGGATCTTTGCGGACGCTTTCTGCTGCTCTGCGACATCAACGAGGATGGCGCATTGCCGCGGCTAGGCTTTGAAATGCACGCGGTACGGGGAAACGCGGCGAATTACCGCGCCTTGCTCGCGGCCTGGCTGACCACTTCGAAAAGCGACTGGCGCCCGGTGATCCGGCGCCTGGTCGACCTGGGCTGGTGCCTGCCGGCCAAAGCCGAAGGACTGCTTGCCTGGCCTGGGCTGCGCACGGTTTTCGGCGAAGCCGGGGCGTTTCAACTATACATGGGAATCAACCACGTCAAATTGTCGGTCGATGAAGGCGGCGTGCGGGCCAAGGCCTACGGGGGCTTACGCCTGTTGCCGCTGGACCAGTTCGCGAAAGAGTCCTTCTTCGGCGGCTAATTCCTCAAAGCGGCCCACCTGGGCAATCCGGCCCCCTTGCATCACATAAATCCGGTTCGCCCCGCGTATGGTGGACAGCCGATGCGCAATGACCAGGCGGGTGCTGGTGGATTCCTGAATCGCCCGCATCGTCCGGGCCTGGTTTTTCGTGTCCAGCCAGCTTGTGGGTTCGTCGAGAAAGATAATGCGGGGATTGCGGATCAGCGCGCCGGCGATACGAATGCGCTGGCTCTGTCCGCCGGAGAAAGTCGCCGAATTCTCGTCCACCGGCGTGTGCAGTCCCATCGGCATGGCGCGGATGTCTTCTTCCACTCCGGCGAGGCGGGCGGCGCGCCAGGCGTCGTTTTCGCTCAAATCCGCGCCGTAGCCGACGATGTTTTCGAAAATGGTGCCGCTTTGCAGCAATCCGTCCTGCGGCACGACACCGATTTGCTTTCGCACCGCGGCGATATCCAGGCGATCGAGATCCTGGCCGTCGAAATACACCGCTCCGGCGCCCGGCTTCTCAAGGCCGAGAGCGAGCCGGAGCACGGTACTCTTCCCCGCGCCGGATTCACCCACGATCGCAATGAACTCGCCGGGTTTCGCGTGAATGGTTACCTCCCGCAAGGTTTCGGCATATTCCGAGTAACCGAAACTCACCTTGTCGAGCAGGATCTCCCCTTGCAGCGTCCTATGCTCCTCCCGCGCCGCGCTGGACGCAGGTTCGGCCGCCAGAATCGGCCGGACTTGCTCGCAGGCCGGCTTGACGAAAGCGGCGGAACGGGCCGAGTTGCCCAGCATGACGAGAGCCATGAACAACGTCGTTGCCGCGGTGTGAACCGTAAGGAAGTCGGCGGCGTCCAGCCCGTTCGCGCCCCGGGCGATCACCGCGGCGAACAGAGCGGTGCTGCCGAGGGGAGGCACGGCAGCGGCTATGGCGGCAATCCGTTCGCTCAATACGGCCTGCTGGATTTCCGAGTGCTTGTGTTCGCGATAGCGCCTTGCCCAGGCGGCAAAGGCCATGTCTTCGGCCCCGGTGGTGCGCAGTTTCGCAATCCCGCTCAAAAACTGATGCAATTCTCCCAGAAGCTGGCGTGAAGACCGCAGATAGTTTCTCTGGTGTTCAACCAGACCGACACAGTAGCCGGCGGTTAACCCGAGCACCGCGAAAGTTAGCGCGGTAACTGTCCAGCCCAGCGCCGCGTCGTAGAAAAACAGCAGCCCGAGCGCCGGCAGGGCGAACAGCGTGGACAATGCGGCATCGGCCGTAACTCCGGCCACATGGTCCCGCACGTCCTGAAAGACCATTGATCTCGCCGCGAGTTCGCCGGCGTTGAAGCGGCGGAAAAACCGCAGACGCAGACGCAGCAGACGGTCCTGGACCGCCGCGCCGATGCGCGCGGCGATGCGCCCTTCGATTCGCATGAGCGCCATGCCCCGCAGCACCCGGGCCAGCGACGCCGTAAGCGCCATTCCAACCAGAACCGCTGAAAGCTGGATCAGGGCGGCCGTATCTCCGGCGGGAATTACGTTGTCGATCAGCAGATTCACCGCGACCGCGGGCGTCAGCGCCAGCAGTCCCGCGCCGAGGCCAAAAGCCGCGAGCCGGATAATCTCGGCAGTCATCGGCCCCATTCCGACGCGAAGCAGCTTGCGCATCGAGGCGGGCTCGCCGGAAGGCAGCGCGGGATACAGCAGGCAGGCGTCCCGAAGCCCGGCGCCGGTTTCGGCGCTGGCGGGCGCGGATTTACCGGTTGCCGGATCCACCACACGGTAGCGGCCGGCAAGACCGGGCAGCAGCGCTACGGGCCGATCGTCTTCACGCCGGAAGGCCAGCATCGCGCCGCTGTCGCCAAGCCACCAGCGGTCTTCCACCGTCAATCGCACGCCGCGCCGGCGCAGAGCGGACGCTCGGCAGAAATCGTCCAGCGAAGGCCGGGATTCGCCGGAAGGTGCGGGTGTGCGGAATTCCAGCCCTTCGCGCCTGCAGATTATCCGCAAGGCCTTTTCGAGGTCCGTGTCGCCTTCGGACCGCGTACGGAAGTTCAACAGATCCGCCAGACCTTTTCTGGCGAGCGACTTTTCGCGCCGGCGCAGGGCGGCCTGGGCCACTTGCAGATTCGCGTCGTCCACCAGCAGCAGGCGGCGATGAATCGATTCGGCGCCGAGAGCGAGGCGGTGAAACTCCGGCAGGCCCGCCTCAAGCAAGGTCTTGACGCCAAGCTCTTGCGACGAGCGGCAGGCAACGCCTTCGGTTGCATGCAACTCAATCCAGCTATCCCGCGTTACCGGCATCAGACCCGGCGGTTCGGACCTGGAGTCGGCGACATCGAGGAAAGTTGCGTTCAAACGGTCGCCGGCAAGCCATGCCACACCCCGTTCGGCCGCCGAGACGCCGGTCCCCGCCTCGCTGCCGGGAACGAGCCGCAGCGCAACGCGGGGACGGTTTTCGATCTCGGCCGCCACCGCTCCCGCGAGATCTTCGATCCACGCATCCGTCTGGACGATGACCGCAGGCGAGATTACGCCGGATTCCTTCCCCCGGGCGGCCGCCTCCAGCAAATCCGCGAGGGAAAGACATCGCAGGATTGTGGCTTGAACCCCCTTGGCCACCAGCAGCATCGAGTGTCCGGAGTCTCCCGCTCCGAACGCAAGGCGGCCTTTTCCCAGGCGCGCGACGTGCCGGAACGGCGCTTCCATCCGGTCGCGGACATACTCCGTTTCCAGAATGTCGATGGCGCCTTCCTCGACGAACCAGACGAGACCGGGATCGTTCAGCCGGATCGGACGATTCCCGGCCGCCGCATGGCGCTCCCCGAGCTTGCGGCAAAATTCCGCCAGCGCGTTCGCCGATTCGTTCTCATTCGCCATGGATCAACCTGCGATAGATACTGTCGGTGGCATGGAGCTCGTCATGGGTTCCCTGTTCGACGATGCGGCCCCGGTCCATGACGACGATACGGTCGGCGTCCCGGATCGTGCTCAGGCGGTGGGCGACGATCAGACAGGAGCAGCCCCGGCGTCGAATGCGGTCGTCGATCAGCGACTCGATAGCCGGGTCGAGCGCGCTGGTCGCCTCATCCAGAATCATCAGCGACGGGTTGCCGGCCAGGGCGCGGGCTATCTCCAGCCGGGCGCGCTGGCCGCCGCTGAAATTGCGTCCGCCTTCTTCCACCATCGACTCGTATCCCTGCGGCCGGCCGATGATTTCCTCGTGAATAGCGGCGTCCCTGGCGGCGGCGGTCACATGGCGCTCCGGAGTCGTCGCGTCCCACATCGTCAGATTGTTGCGTACGCTCGCGGCGAACAGCACGGGTTGCTGATTGACGATGGAAACCGAGCGGCAAAAAACTTCGCGAGGAATGCCGGCGATCGGGTGCCCGTCGAACAGCACTTCGCCGGACCAGGGCTGATGCAATCCCGCGGCGAGCAACGCCAGGGTGGATTTGCCGGAACCGCTTGCGCCGACCACCGCCACGCGCTGGCCGGGCTCGATCGTCAAATTGAAGTCTTCCACGAGGGGCGGGCGGTTGCGCTGAAAACCGAAGGCGACAGCGCGCATTTCCAGTCGTCCGACCAGCCGCAGGCGGCCGTCCAGCACACGGATCCGATCTTGCGAATCGCTGCCGCCGTTCGCCAGTGGCGCCGCCTTCGGCGAGTTGAGCACATCGTCCATCCTCGTCAGGTCCGCCTCCAGCGTCGCGAGCAGATCGGAGAACTGTCCGAGGTTGGAGACCGGGCGAAGGAAGTTGCCGGCCAGCACGTAGAATCCCATCAAGGCGCCGATGCCGATGTCCCCGGAAATCGCGCGCCAGCCGCCCAGGCCGAACACCGCCGCCGCCGCCAGCAACTGGAACAGTTGCGGCAGCGCGGCCGCGACATGGCCAAGTTCGACGAACTTCTGTCTGGCGGCGAGTTCGCGGGCCTGTCTGCCGCTCCAGCGCGAAAAGAAATCGTTCTCTCTGGCTGTCGACTGCAAGGTTTCGATCGTTCGCAGACCCGCCGCGCACATGCCGGCGAAGATTCCCTGCTCGCGCCTTACTTGATGATTCCGGTCCCGGCGCAGACGGGCCAGCGCATGAATCGAAATCACGCAAGCGGCGCCAAGACCGGCTGCCGTCAGCGCCAGCGGAATATCGACCGCAAGCATTGCCGCAAGGAAGACCGCGCTCATTGCCAGATCGACGCCGAGCCGCACGAGCTGGCCGGCGCCCGCTTCGGCAACCTGGTCGATCAGCCGCATGCGCAAGGCCAGGTCTCCCGAGAAACGCCGGGAAAAGAACTGCATGGGAAGCCTGAGCAGATGATCCAGATAGCGGTCCGACTGTTCGACGGACAACCGCGCCACCAACTCGTTCAGACAACGCATCTGCAGCCAGGTGAAGAGGAAGGCGAGTCCGCCGGCGGCCGCCATGGCCGCGGCCAGAAATCCGCCCGCTTCCGTCTGTTGCGCCAGCAGCACCCGGTCGACGAACTGGGCGAGCAGGAACGGAAGGGCGAGCGAGGTCAGGGTAAGCAGCAAGCCGAAAACGGTTGCGCGGGTCAACAATGCGCGGTAATCGCGCAGCCAGGGCCACAAACGCCGCAGGACGCCCGGCCGCGCGCCGGAGGCGCTGAATCCGGCGTCCGGCTCAAGCAAAAGACAGACGCCGGTATAGTCGCGATTGAAGGTTTGGGCATCGACCACGCGATGTCCCTCGGCGGGATCGTTCAGGTAAAATCGCCCGCGCCCGACACCCTCAAGCACGACGAAGTGCCTGAATCCCCAGAACAGGATCATGGGCATCGGCATGCGGGCCAGCCTGTCGATCTGGCTCGACCGGCCGGTCGCCCTGAGACCGTAACCCCTGGCGGCGAGCGCAATATCCTCAAGCGTCGCGCCGTCGCGTCCCACTCCACACTTCTCGCGCAATTCCTCAAGGGGCGCCCAGCAGCCGTAATGCGCGAGCACGATGCCGAGGCATGCGGCGCCGCAGTCGGTGGACTCCAACTGCATGACCAGCGGCGTGCGTCGGCGCCTTGCGATGCGTTTGGGGAGAATCAATTCAGGAAGGCGGCGGCAACCAGTACGAACAGGATGGATGCTCCGAACGCCAGCAGGAAAACTCTTTCGTGCGGCGCGGTGACCCGAAGCAGGTCATCAAGCGCTTCGGGTTGCGCGTGGCGGATCAGCGCTTCACGGCGATAGACGCTTCTGCCGGACATACCAGACCTCCAGGCTGACCGCAATTCGGCGAAGGCCGCCAAGCGCCGTCAACCCGATAGACGGTTTGCTTCGGACGATGGCGGTCGGTTGCCTAATACGAGTCCTTGGTTGGAGCAATGCCTCCCGCGGCCCCGCGCAGTTCCTCGTCGGAAAGCCTGCTGCCGGCGGGCGGCAGGACCAGGTGAAATTCGGTCGCGCTTTCCTCGTGCACATTAATGGTAAAGCCCTCCGGCACGTTCAGGCCGGTGGCTTCGCTGATTGCCGCACGCGGGTCTTCAAGGAGCTTGCCGCGAAATGCTTCGTCCTCATCCGCCTTCGCCCGGATCATGTCTTCAAGTTCTGTTACCGTTTGCATTGTTTTCCCTCGCAGGAGTTTATTGATATGACTCGCTGCAACTATACATGAAATGTCAAACTGATGCGCTACGGAATCGTCCGCAGTTTTGCAGCGACTTGCGCGCTATGTCGGCGGGAAAACCCCGGCTTAGCATAAATCGGAACAGGCGCTGGTGGTCCCGGCTGCCGGGCGCGAGGCCAACCTGGCCTCGCAGCCGGGAAGCTACGAGGTTTTCCGCCAGCGCGAGCCATTCATCCTCGGGTGGCGAAAGTCCGGCGATGATGTCCGCGTCCACTCCCCGAGATTGCAGGTCCGCGCGAATATGCAGCCAGCCGAAGCCGCGGCGCATGCGCATTCGCACATATTCCTCGGCAAAACGCCGGTCCGATTGCAAATTTTCGCCGGCCAGCCTCACCAGCACTTCCTCGACTGACTCCGCGTCCGCTTCCGGAAAGCGATCCCGCAATCTGCGCGCGAGTTCGCATCGGGAATGCTCCCGCCGCGCGAGCAGGTCCATTGCGCGGCGGCGCAGCGCCGTCGCTCCAGACCCGCTCATGCGACAGGAAACCAAATTGGGCCGCCGTCAGGACTTGCGGGAATCCGCCAGCACCACGACGTCGTCGCTGCCTGAAGAGTCCCGCGCCTCGGGATGTTTTCCGCCACCGAGCGTGCGGGCGCGAATCTCTGCCTCGATTTCCTCGGCGACGGCGGAATTCTCCTGCAGATAGGCCGCGACATTCTTCTTGCCTTGGCCGATCTTCTCGCCCTGGTAGGCGTACCAGGCGCCGGATTTGTCCACGAGGCCGTGTTTCACCGCGAGATCGATCGCCTCGCCCAGCTGGAAGATGCCTTCGCCGTAAAGGATCTGGAACTCCGCCTGCCGGAAAGGCGGCGAGACCTTGTTCTTGACGACTTTCACCCGGGTCTCGTTGCCGACGACTTCGTCGCCCTCCTTGACGGTGCCGATGCGGCGGATGTCGAGCCGCACGGAAGAATAGAACTTCAGCGCATTGCCGCCGGTGGTGGTCTCCGGGGAGCCGAACATCACGCCGATCTTCATGCGGATCTGGTTGATGAAGATCACCAGGGTGTTCGAATTTTTGATGTTGCCCGCCATCTTGCGCAATGCCTGGGACATCAGCCGGGCTTGCAGGCCCATGTGACTGTCGCCCATTTCGCCTTCGATCTCCGCCTTGGGGGTCAAGGCCGCGACCGAATCGATTACCACCACGTCGAGCGCGCCGGAGCGCACGACCATGTCGCAAATCTCCAGCGCCTGCTCGCCGGTGTCGGGCTGGCTGACGAGCAGGTTCTCGACGTCCACGCCCAGTTTGTCCGCGTAGACCGGATCGAGCGCGTGCTCGGCGTCGATGAAGGCGCAACTGCCGCCCGCGCGCTGGGCTTCGGCGATGACCTGCAAGGTCAAGGTGGTCTTGCCGGACGATTCCGGGCCGTAAATCTCGACGATCCTGCCGCGCGGCAGGCCGCCGATGCCGAGAGCGATGTCGAGTCCGAGCGAGCCGGTCGATATCGCGGGTATCGCCTGGCGATCGTTATCGCCGAGACGCATCATGGAACCCTTGCCGAATTGCCGTTCGATCTGCGCCAGAGCGGCATTCAGCGCTTTTTCCTTGCCTTGGTCGTTTCTGTTGTCTTCAATCATGGTGTATCCCTTGTTCTCCGATAATTCACAACCGTAGCTGGTTCCATGAGTTCCAGTTGCGCGATGAGTTCAATGCTCCTGGTTGTCAGATCGACCGCTACCGCCAACAGCCTAGTCCGATTTCGGAATTTTGCCTGATTTCGGAGGAAAAAACGGGCGCAGTGGCGATACGGCCGATTACTGTATATTCAACCAGTATATTGGCAGCCGCGGCAAATACTTTAGAAAAATATTTCACCGCTGGATTTCAGTCCAGCAGCGCCAGCAATCCTTCCAGCGACGCCAGCACCGCGGCTTCGCGGACGGCAGTCCTGTCCCCGTTGAAATGAAATTTGCGCGCCAGCCGGCGCTGCTCCCATTGCCAGGCGATCCAGACCGTGCCGACGGGCTTGTCCGCGCTGCCGCCGTCGGGTCCGGCAACGCCGCTGACCGCGACGGCGACCCGCGCGCGGCTGTTGGCTATGGCGCCCTCGGTCATGGCGCGAACCGTCTCTTCGCTGACCGCTCCCGGACCGCCGAATTCGAGCAGGCTCGCCGGCACGTCGAGCAGCCGCTGCTTCGCCTCGTTTGAATAGGTTACGAATCCGCAATCGAACCAGGCGGAGCTGCCGGCGACCGCGGTGACCGCCGCGGCCACCCAGCCGCCGGTGCAGGATTCGGCGGCCGCGAGCAGCAACTTGCGCGCGAGCAAGCGCTCGCCCAAGCGCGCCGCCAAGGCTTCATGCGATTGGATTGAATCCATCGGGAAAGTGTAAGAAAAACGAAAGTGTTGTGCGACCCAGTTCTTATGGATTAGTATTCTGCCCGCACAGGAGGGGGATCACTTGTTCCGGTGCCGGTTTTCTTGCTATTGGGGCATGGACAGTCAGGGGGATTAAAGATGGGTAAGACTGAATTGGCGGGCTGTGCGCCCGCCGAAATTCCGGATTTCGACTTGACAATCGGCGGTTTCCCGCAGAATAAAGCCGAGCCGAGCCG
>VYCF01000054.1 GCA_009844085.1 Gammaproteobacteria bacterium
GGTTGTCGCAACCCATTGATTCTATTGGAATACGATTTTCAGCGGGAATCGCTGTTGCTCGTCCAGAATATGTCGATATTGCCCAGACTGTTATCGGCGCGGGAAGAAAACCATGTAATCGTGTCCCGGCCAGGAGGCAGCGCCGGACACATGTCGGCTCCCGCGGTATTGACCTGGGGTCCCAGATTGAAGGCCGGTCCCCAACTGTCCTGGCCCTGTGCGGCCGCGCCCCAGATGTCCATGCCGCCATAACCGCCGGGTCTGTTCGAAGTGAAATAGACCGTGCCGTCTTCAGCCTGGCTGAAATGGAATTCCTCGCCGTCGGTATTGATGTTCGGACCCTGGTTGACCGGTTCCATCCAGTTGCCGGCGGCGTCCTGGCGCGAACAATAGATGTCTGAACCGCCGAAGCCTCCGGCCCGACGCGATGCGAAGCACAGGGTTTCGCCGTCTTGCAGAATCGCCGGGCAATGTTCGTCGCCTTCGTCGGTGCTGATCGGATAGCCGACGAGTTCGGGTTCGGTCCATTGGCCGTTGACCTTGCGGGTAACGAAAATGTCGTTGTTGTTTTGCGGGGAGGTGGTGGCCAGCCGATCCGACTTGAAATAGATGGTGTTGCCGTCGGCCGTGATCCAGGGTTCGCGGTCGTCGCCCCTGCGCAACGGGTCGACGTCGGTGGCCGGGGCCGCGTTGACCGGAATGCCCATATTAACGGGCGTGTTCCAGGTCCCGGTCTCCTGGCTGAACGTGGCGATATAGAGGTCTTTGGGATCGCCCGGAGCGACGGCCATATCCTGCCGCGCGCTGCAGTAGACCATGGTGCCGTCGGCGGCGAAGGTCAATTCGCCTTCAGCCCACATCGTGTTGATGGGCGCGCCGAAGTTATGCACGGCGAGTTCGACCCAACTGTTCTGGGCCTGGGCGGCGCCGCAGGCGGCGAGCAGTGCGCCGGCGAGAATAAGCTTTTGCGATATGCGTGACATGTCGTTTCTCCTCTCGATCAGGAACGCGATTCGACGCGGAAGGTCCACCAGTGGTCCGGTCGAACGGCATTGGGGTCCGGCCTTGGATTCAATGGGTCGTCATCGTCGAAGCTGTTCAATTTGGCGAGGCGCGCCTGCCAGGACATGTCCATTTGTTCCTGATCGGTGACGCGGTTCACCTTGACCGGATAGACCACGCCATCAAGGCGCAGTCTCCCCGGCGAATCCGTTCCCACCTGGCTGGCCCAATACTTGCGCTCGCAAACCGAGCAACTCAGGTACAAGTCCCCTTCCGGGGTCGCCATGCAATTCAGATTGATCGCATGGGGCCGCCAGCCTGCGGCATAAACCTGCAGGGTGCAAAGCCGAACGTCGTTAGCGAAAGTCCAGTCCTCGACCGATTCGTCTCCGGCGCTGCCGAACAGGTAGAAACCGGGCGCCCGGTCACGGGGATATAGCGTCGTCCAGTAAAGCAGTGCGAGCAACGCGAGAATCAGGATGCCCAGGCCCGCGCGTTTCGCGATCGTCGTTGCATTTGCCATTGCCGTTCTCCTCAGTTGCTCCACACCGCCAGCCGGCGTTTGTTCGGAGAATATCCCCCAGGCCCCGATTCGGCAAGCCATGCGAAACCTGCGATAGACACGATATGGGGCTTCCTTTATTCTCATTGGTCCATATTGGATCCTCATCGGGGGGTCACAGGCATGATTCGTTCAATCCGTTCTACAGTGGCGGTTCTGGCCCTTCCCGCGGCGATGCTGTTTGCTCTGCCGGTACAGGCGCAACAGGATTTCAGTAATGTCGAGATCATTGCGCATCACGTTGCCGGCAACATGTATTACCTGCAAGGCGCCGGAGGCAACATCGGGCTTTCCATCGGCGAGGACGGCGTGGTCATGGTCGACGATCAGTTCGCGCCCCTGACCGAGCGCATCGTCGCAGCCATCGCCGAACTCAACGACGGCGATATCCGTTTCGTCATCAATACCCATGTGCATGGCGACCATACCGGCGGCAACGAGAATCTCGGGCGCATGGGCATCGATATTCTCGCCCGCGACGAAGTGCGGCTGCGGCTGGCTGAACAGACCTCCGGCCTCGCCCTGCCCGTGCTGACTTTCGACGGCAATATCACGATCCATCTGAACGGCGAGGAAGTGCATGTATTCGCGGTGCCGCCGGCCCATACCGACGGCGACAGCTTCATCCATTTCCGCGGCTCGGACGTGATTCACGCGGGAGACGTTTTCCGCACGACCTCATTCCCGTTCATTGATCTGACCAATGGCGGAACTCTCGACGGCACCGTCGCCGCGCTCGGCATGCTCGTCGGCCGCGCCGGCCCCGATACGCTGATCGTGCCGGGTCATGGGGAGGTCTCCTCGCGCGCCGACGTCATGGAGTTCCGCGACATGATCATCGAGACCGCCAATGCCGTCGAAAGCATGATCGGTCAAGGCATGGATTACGACGAGGTCGCCGCGGCCGACCCGACCGCCGCCTGGAACGACCGTTACGGCGACCCGGAGCGATTCCTCAGCGCGGTGTATTCCGAGCTTGGCGGACAGTAATCCCGGCACGGGAAATCCGAAGCGCCTGCGGCTGGCTGCGGCCTGGCTGCTGGCCGCGTCCGCGCCTGTATTAGCTGCGGAAAACAGCGGCGGAAGTCCCGTCACCGATTTCTGGCGGGCTGTCACTTCCGAAGAGCAGCGCGTCAGCGAGCAGGCGCTGCTGGCCGCAAGCGACGATGTGGCCACCTTGTATGCCTGGCTCAAGGAAGGTCCTGCGTTTTCGCCCGATGTCGAAACCGGCGCCTGGGAGGCTGAGCGGACCGGCGCCGACGGCCTGATTTTTCGCTATGGCGTGGTAGTGCCCGACTCCTACGATCCGGAAGTTTCCTATCCGGTGGAGTTCCTGTTGCATGGCGGCGTGGCCCGCCCCGAATGGGGTCCGGGCGTCGATTGGTGGCGTTCAGGCTATGCGAACCTGCAACGGGAAGACCGCATATTCGTCGTTCCCGCCGCCTGGCGCGAAGCGTTCTGGTGGCACGACAACCAGGCTGACAATCTGCCCGCCGTATTGCGCGAGGTGAAGCGGCTCTACAACGTCGACGACGATCGCGTCAGCATGACCGGCATTTCCGACGGCGGCACCGGCGCCTACTTTTTCGCCTTCAAGCAGCCGAGTGAATGGGCCTCGTTCATGCCTTACATCGGCCATCCCGGCGTGCTGCGAAATCCGGCCGGGGGCGTCAATTACCGGCTCTATTTCGAAAACCTGACGGCCAAGCCCCTCTACATCGTCAATGGCGAACTCGACCGGCTTTATCCCGCGGCTTCCCTGCAATCCTTCATCGATGTACTGATCGAAGCCGAGGTCGAACATGTATTCCGCGTGATCGAAGGCGGCGGCCATGACACGCGCTGGCTGCCGGATGAGACTCCCGCCATCGAACGGTTCAAGACCGAACATCCGCGGGATCCGTTTCCGGATTCCCTGCAATGGGTTACTGACCGGGATGACCGCTACAACCGCAACATGTGGTTACGGGTCGACCGGATGGCGAGTTCCGATTTTCCCGCGGTGATAAAAGTCGAACGCGATGGTAATCGCTTCACGGTCGAAGCGGCCGCGGTCGTGGGCTTCAGCCTGCTGCTGAGCCCGGAAGAAGTCGATTTCAGTGAACCGATAACGGTCAGCGTGAATGGCGAGACGGTTTATGAGGACCTGGTGGAGCAAAGCACCGAGACCCTGCTCCGATGGGCGCGCGAGACCCTCGACCGGCAGGCGCTGTTTACCGCCGAATTGACCATCTCCCTGCTTGCCGAGTGAAACGGCGCTAGCGTATTTCTTCCAGCCGACCCCTTAATACCGCAAGAATGATATTCAGTTCGCGGAAGTAGTCGTACTCCTCGTTCAGGGCCTCCATGGCCGAGTTGAATCTGTCGAAGTCCGAACTCGTTTCGGCCAGCAGTCCATCCGTATCGAGCAATTCATCGAATCCGTCCTGGTAGGCTCGAGCGTTCCGGGAGCGGGCCTCGATCAGGAAGTTCGGCTCGCAGGCTTCCCGTGAGATATTCGAACCGGTAGGCGTGTACATGTGGCAGGTGACGTGCAGCGACTCGTCCGGGGTGCGCAGATTGAAGACCCGGTAGACTTCCTTCTCGATCTTTTCGATTTCGCCCCTCAGTTGGGGGACGGTCATGGCGTCGATGTCGATCTGTTCTTCAGCCGCCTGCAGCGTCATGGCGAAGGGCAGCAGGCACAGGCAGCAAACGGCGACGGTAAGGCGTTTCATCGGACTACCCTCATCAATGTGGTCAACTGGGCTATTATATGCGCGGACCGGTCCAGCGCCACTAAAAAATAGAACCGCGACCCGGTCGAACAAGGATCAACCAGGGGCTCAACAAAAGGAACACCCACCCGATGAACGATGATTTTGAGATCGGCGGCTTGCGCGTCGCCGCTGAACTGGCGGCTTTTGTCAACGGAGAGCTATTGCCTGAAATCGGCCTGAACCAGGAAGATTTCTGGCCGGGTTTCGAAGGGCTGATCAACGACTTTACCGGCCGCAACGAGGAATTGCTCGCGCACCGGGATCAACTGCAACAGAATATCGACGACTGGCACCACCGCAATCAGGGCTCCGGATTCGATCGCGAAGCATATCTGTCCTTTCTGCGCGAGATCGGCTACCTGCAACCCGCGCCGGAAGATTTCGAGATCGCCACGGCCAATGTCGATCCGGAAATCGCGACGATAGCGGGGCCGCAACTCGTCGTGCCGGTCAGGAATGCCCGCTTTGCGACCAATGCCGCCAATGCCCGCTGGGGATCGCTGTACGATGCGCTCTATGGCAGCGACGCCATCGACGAAGCCGGCGGCGCCGAACGCGGAGGCGGCTACAACCCGGTCCGCGGACAGCGGGTGATCGACTATGTGCGGGAGTTTCTTGACGAGGTCTGCCCGCTCGAAGGCGCGAGCCATGCGGATGTGCGGCAATACCGCGTCGTGGACGGCCGGCTTGAAACAGTTTGCGGTGCAGCCGTTCACGGACTGCGCGATCCGGAGCAGTTCACTGGCTATCTGGGGATGGAAGAGAATCCTTCGGCCGTGCTGCTGATCAATCACGGCCTGCATATCGAAATCGCCATCGACCGCGAACACGAGGTCGGCGCCACCGATCCCGCCGGCGTCAAGGATGTGGGGCTGGAAGCGGCGATCACCACGATCCAGGATTGCGAAGACAGCGTTGCCGCGGTGGACGCGGCCGACAAGGTCGAGGTTTATCGCAACTGGCTCGGCCTGATCCGCGGCGACCTCGCGGAAACCTTCGTCAAGGGCGGCGGATCCGTCACCCGGGTGCTGGCCGAAGATCGCGAATACCTGTCGCCGCGCGGCGAAGCCCTGCAACTGTCGGGCCGCAGCCTGCTGCTCGTGCGGAACGTCGGCCATCTCATGCGCAACAACGCGATCTACGACAGCCGCGGACGCCAGATCTTCGAAGGCATCATGGACGCGGTCATCACTTCGGCCGCCGCCTGCCTCGACATCCAGGGCCGCAACCGGCTGCGTAACTCGCGCACCGGCAGCATCTATATTGTCAAACCGAAAATGCACGGTCCCGACGAGGTGCAATTCACCTGCGATCTGTTCGCCGCGGTCGAAGAACTGCTGGGGCTGGAACCGCTGACCGTCAAGATCGGCATCATGGACGAGGAAAGGCGCACCACGCTCAATCTCAAACGTTGCATCTACACCGCCAGGGACCGGGTGGTCTTCATCAACACCGGCTTTCTCGATCGCACCGGCGACGAAATCCATACCGGCATGCATGGCGGACCGATGCTGCCCCGGGACGAAATGAAGGCTTCGACCTGGATTTCCGCCTATGAAGACCACAATGTGAATACCGGTCTCGAATGCGGCCTGCCGGGCCGGGCCCAGATCGGCAAGGGCATGTGGCCCATGCCCGACTTGATGGCGGCGATGGTCGATCAGAAAGTCATGCACCCCATGGCCGGCGCCAATACCGCCTGGGTGCCTTCGCCGACCGCCGCCGTTCTGCACGCCATGCACTATCACAAGGTCGACGTATTCGCCGTGCAGGAGGAAATTCGCAAGCGGCGGCCGGTTTCCGTCGGCGACCTGCTGGAAGTGCCCTTGCTTGCCGATCCGTCCGCGCTCGGCGCCGAACGCGTCCAGCGCGAACTCGACAACAATATCCAGGGTATTCTCGGCTACGTGGTGCGCTGGATCGATCAGGGCATCGGCTGCTCCAAGGTACCGAACATCGACAACGTGGCGCTGATGGAGGACCGCGCGACCTTGCGGATTTCGAGCCAGTACGTCGCCAACTGGCTGCACCACGGGCTCATTGAAGAGGAACAGGTGGAAGAATCGCTGCTGCGCATGGCCGCCGTGGTCGACGGGCAGAATGCCGCCGATCCGCTTTATGAACCAATGGCGCCGAATCCGGTCGGCTCATTTGCGTTTCAGGCCGCCAGGGACCTGATCTTCCAGGGCGTCAGGGAACCGAATGGCTACACCGAACCGGCCCTGCACAGGGTGCGTCTCGCCAAAAAACAGGCCGTCCGCGCGAGTTCCTGAAATCCGGCGTCTATTGCTCGCTTTCGTCGCCGGCCTCAAATTCGGACATCACCTCAAGCCGCCTGGCGCCCTGCAAAATGCCGAACATGCCGTAGTTGCCTTCATGGCAGGCGTATTCGTAGATCGGTTCATTGATTCGTGACAGCGGATACTCGCCGTAGAATTCGCCGGCGAATACGCTCGGATCGTTGACCCTGAAACCGTAAATCAGCTTGAAGTCCGACTCGCGGCGGAAGGTTTCGGTGATGGTGATGTTGTCGACGGGCAGGCCTCGCAGGCTGTGCCAGTTGTTGAAATATTGCGTTTCCACCACCAGCGTGTCGCCTTCCCAGCGGCCGATGGCGTCTCCCATCCACTTGCGCTGTGCCGCGGCGGCGGGATTGCGTTCGCCTCCGATCGGGATGATGCGCGCGTCGTGCACCATTTCCGCGACGATGGTGATATAGCCGGGGGACTGCACGAATTGCAGATGGCTGTTATAGATGA
The DNA here is from genome assembly GCA_009844085.1 of Gammaproteobacteria bacterium. GTDB lineage: Bacteria > Pseudomonadota > Gammaproteobacteria > Pseudomonadales > Pseudohongiellaceae > UBA9145. Next base: position 7,083 of record VYCF01000054.1, read on the forward strand.
CCGGGCTCATCACCGGCCCGGACAGGTTGCCGAAGCCCACCAGGCAGCGTTCGCCGAGGCTGCGCCCTTCGGGGCCGTCATTGCTGCGGCCCTGCCGCCCGCCTCGCGCCGCGAGCATGCGCTCCCTGGCTTCCGGCCGCACGTCGGGCATGCGCCCGTTCGCGGGTTCGACGATCGCCGAAGTGCGGAATTCGCCGCCGATCGTCGGCAGGAATTGCGCGTCGTCACGCCAGAACAGGTCGTAGTTGCCGATGGGCGGCAGCGACTCGGCCACAACGGGCGCCGGCCGATCCGGGTCGAGCGGCTCGTTGTCCGCGTCGAATTGCTGCTGCACCCGACGTTCCAGTTCGAGCACGTCTTCTTCCGAATACGTCCGCTGCTCCCCCAAAGCCTCGGGCCGCTCGAAGGGCATGACCGTGGCATGCTTCCAGACGCCCTGAAAATCAGGCACGCCCCACTCGGTATAGGGAATTTCGTATTCCTGCGCCGCCGCACCGGCGCAGAACAAGGCCAAGCTCATCAAGACAAAGGATTTTCTGGTCATTCCGGAACTCTCCCGCCGCTTTCCGGCAGGCTAGTCAGTTTGCCGCAACGTGTCAATTTGGAGGGCCGCAGTTCTCAATATGAAATCGCTTTTGCTAACATGACTGCCCATGGCCGAAACAGAGCGGACTCGAATTTAATGGATGAAGCAGCTTCGATTCTCGCTATCGGCGACGTACATCTGGGCACGGCCTGTTCCGGGCTTCCAGCCACAATTTCAGACTCGGGAGTAGATCCCGGCGACCTTTCTCCCGCTTCGGCTCTACAGCTGGCCGTAGATTTTGCCATCGAACAGCAAGTCGATACGGTGTTATTCGCTGGCGATGTCGTCGAAAGCACCAATGCCCGGTTTGAGGCCATGTTGCCACTCGAGACCAGCATAATGCGGCTGCTCGAAGCAGATATCGGAGTCGTCGCCGTCGCTGGCAATCACGATGTCGAGGCGCTGCCGCGGCTACATGAGTTGATTGGTGAATTCAAACTGCTCGGAGCAGGCGGCCGTTGGGAAGCGCACTTGCTGAGCCGGGACGACAAACCGTTCGCCGAGGTGGTGGGCTGGTCGTTTGGCGAGAGACGCGTGCGCCAGAGTCCGTTGGCGGAATTGCTGCGTCAACCCATTCCACGGCCTTCAATTCCGATTCCCAGAATTGGGCTGCTGCATTGTGACCTGGGCGCCTCCGGCGGTTACTACGCCCCCGTGCGGCAATCGGAACTCGAAGACGCAGGATTCGATGCCTGGCTGCTAGGACACATTCACAAACCATCCTATGAAGGTTTGTCAGGGGAGAACGGTTCGCGGCCTTGCGGATACCTTGGTTCGCTGGTTGGTTTGGACGCTTCGGAAACGGGCCCGCACGGCCCCTGGCTAGTCGAAATCGAGGGCGGCAAGCCAATCGGGCTGCGGCAAATTCCCATTGCCCCGCTTCGCTGGGAGAATCTCACGCTATCGATGAGTGATATCGAGCATGTCGAGGATGTGCCCGACCGGCTGCTTGCGGTGGCGCGAGAGAAGGTTGAGGAATTGGCTGAGGCAGGCCCGACGCCGCTGGCGCTGGGACTGCGCCTGACGCTGACGGGTTCGAGTGCGGCGAACGAAGCAATCCGCTCTTGGGTGCGGTCCAGCGAATGGCGTTCGCTGCTGCGCCGAGTTGACGACACCGTGGTTTTCTTCAATAAGGTCGTCGATGCCATGCAGTTGCGCGTGGACCTGGAGAGCATCGCATCCGGCGACGACCCGCCGGCCTTGCTGGCGCAACGACTGCTAGCGCTCAAGCAGAATGATGATCGCGCGAGAGCGCTGCTCGATCAGGCGCGCGAACGGCTCGGTGCAATCGCCCGCGAAGAGTATTGGAGTCCGGTAGACGAACACCGCAATGCGACCGATCCCCTGTCGGACGATGCGCTACGCGATGTGCTGCTGCGCTCGGGGTCTGCCGCCCTGAGCGCCATGCTCGCTGACCAGGAGGCCATCGAGCGCTGATGATTCTCAAGCGACTCCACATAAACCGGCTGCCCGGCGTCGATGAGCCATTCACGATCGATTTGCATGGGCAAGGCATCCAGGTAGTTCACGGTCCGAACGGCATCGGCAAGTCGAGTGTTTGTCGAGCGGTGGCGGGATTGTATTGGGAGAATGCCGGGCCATCGCGGCAAACTGCGCTGCGTGGAGAGTTTGAGCGCGACAAGGAAATCTGGCGTGCGGAACGCGAAGCTTCCACTATACGCTGGAGCCGCGAAGGCGAAGAAAATCTGACGCCGGGATTTCTTCCCCCGTCTCACAACCGCCATTGCTTTTTCCTGCAACTCAGGGATCTGGTCGATCCTTCGGGAGAGAGCACAACAGACATCGCATCGGAGATTCGGCGTCAGATGTCGGGCGGCTTCGATTTGGGGAAGATCAGATCCGGATCGTTTCCTTCCCCGAGTTCGCGGAGCAAGCGGCAGGCACGAAAGAACTACAACGCGGCAGTTGAAAACGTCGGCAGGGCCGAGGTCGCACAAATTCATCTCGGGAAGCAGGTTGACCAGATCGATGCGCTAGAGACGGAACTCAAAAAGGCGAAAGCCGCCGCTGAACGGCTGAACCAGCTAGCGCGCGCAATCGAACTCGCCAAGCGCCGGGAAAAATATGCGGAAATCAGCGCACAACTCGCGGTCATGCACTCTTCACTTGAGAAACTGACAGGCAAGGAGCGAGAGGAAGTCGAGCAACGCCAGAAAAAATTGAATGCGCTTGAGCAAGGCAACCGTGAACTGGAAACTGAACTTGAGGCCGCGCGTGTGATCAAGGAGGAATCCAGACTTTCCGCCGTGCTCGATCAAGCAGATATCGCCGAATGGAAAGATCTGGCGAACCAGTTGGAGCGCGTCGAATTGGAAATCCAAACGGCGACGAGCGAACACGATGTTTCGAAGAAGAAGCTGGCCGCGGCGTTGCATGCCGTCGGTGGCAATCAGGATGAAACGGCCGCGTTTAATCTGCCACAGCACGGAGTATTGATGGAGTTTCTGCGCTTGAGCAGTTCGCATACCACTCGCTTCGCTGCCATAAAGGAACGATTGCGATTACTTGAGGATGTCGAATCGCCTTCAGGCAGTGAGCAGGATCTGGCAAATCTGCGTGCCGCGGCTGAAGCCTTACGCACCTGGTTGCGCACGCCACAATCCGAACCTCAAGCCTGGCTGACACCTGATCGCCGACGCTGGATACTGCTTGCGATTGCAATATTGATCGCGGGTATTGCACTCGCCATTCTTGTCGATCCATTGCTGTCTTACCTGGCAGCGGTGGGAGCGGGGGTGGGCCTAACTGTTCTGCGATACGGCCGCACCAAAGTAACCGGGAGTCGCAGTCAGGCGGCGAGGCAATCATATGAGGAATTGGAGTTGGAACAACCGACGGTATGGGATGTTGCCTCGGTTGGCTCGATCTTGAGAAACGTTGAGGGCAGGTTAGACGAGCTCGGTGCATCGCTGACGCGAACTAGGGACCGCGGAGTCGAGATCAAGAATCTTAATAACCAGCCAGCTTCTCCCGGTAACTCGGCTGGCGATTGCCTGAAGCCGGACCGGGCCGC
>VYCF01000015.1 GCA_009844085.1 Gammaproteobacteria bacterium
ATCCCCCGAACTTCACACTTGCAAACGCGGGGCGGACCATACATGTAGGCTTCGGGCTCGGCGTCCTGCCTCGCACGCCCGCTGCACCCAACCCACCGGACGGCGACTCGCATCGTGCGTAAATCATTAGTTCCGGGCACAAGTTATCCACAGGATATGCAGGGGGCGACTGGAAACGCGGAAAATTTTTTTTACGGGGGATTCTTTTTGGAGACTGTGACGATGTGTCGGTAAGGTTATGAAAACATCCGATAATTGGAGTGAAACGGGCGCTGGACGAGGGGAGTTGCACTATTTGGAATGGGCTTGAGATTGCCGCTAGAATTGTCAAAAGATTGACACATACTCAAGGCAGAGCGAAGCAAGTGACAGCGGCAAATTGGCAGAAGTGCGTCCAGGCGCTTCAAGGGGAGATTTCTCAAGGACAATTTAATACCTGGATCCGGCCACTCAGCGCCGAACTCGAAGCTGATGGCAAACTTCTTTGGGTGAAAGCGCCCAATCGGTTCATTCTCGATTGGGTCAGCGCCAAGTTTCTGGTGCGAATCCGGGAACTGATGTTTGAAATCGAGCCCGGGCTTGAGGACGTCGCGCTGGAAGTGGAGGCGCCCAATGGCAGTTCCGTCCTCACGGAAAAGGCGGTCGGACCCGGTATTTCCAGTACGCCGCGAGTAAACGGTGAGTCGGCGAGGCTACGCCCACAAGGTTCACAGGATCCCCGATCGAAGTCCTGGTTCGATGAAGATGCGGATTACATAAGGAAGTTGCGCATCGAAGGCGAATTGAACAAATCGTGCAGCTTCACGAATTTCGTGGTGGGGCAATCCAACCAGCTCGCCCAAGCGGCGGCGTTCCAGGTGGCGCAGAATCCTGGGCGGACGGAATCCAATCCGCTTTTCATCTATGGGGGCGTGGGGCTCGGCAAGACGCACCTGATGCACGCCATCGGCAACCAATTGCGCGAGCGGAAACCGCATGCCAGGGTGGTCATCGTAGATAGCGAAAACTTCGTCAACACCTTGATTCGCGCCATTCGATTCGGCGCGACGGATTGGTTCAAGGGCTACTATCGATCAGTAGATGCGCTATTGCTCGACGATGTGCATTTCCTGGAAAAGAAGGAGCGCTCCGAAGAAGAATTCTTCCATACATTCAACACCTTGCTCGATAACGGCGTGCAAGTCGTATTGACTTCCGATCGTTACTACAAGGAGATTCACGGCATCAAGCCCCGGTTGATGTCGCGCCTGGGTTCGGGTCTTTCGGTGGCGATCGAGCCGCCGGAGCTTGAGACCAGGGTCGCGATCAGCATGAGCAAGGCGGCGCAGATCGGGATTGAACTTCCTGATGACGCTGCGGAGTTCATCGCGCAAAAGGTCTGCTCAAGCTGTCGTGAACTCGAGGGCGCCGTAAAGAAGGTCAAGGCTTACGCCCAGTTCAGGGGCCAGAGTGTCGATGTGGGGCTGGCCAAGGAAGCCCTGTGGGACTTGCTTGCCCAGCAGGACAAACTGATCAGCATCGACAATATCCAGCGCAATGTGGCGCAATACTACAAGATCAACATGCGCGACATGCTTTCCAAGCGCAGAAATCGTTCGGTAACACGGCCTCGACAGATTGCAATGAGCTTGACCCGGCAGCTAACGAGTCATAGTCTGCCGGAAATCGGCGAGGCCTTCGGCGGCAGGGATCATACGACCGTGCTTCACGCCTGCCGGCAGGTATCGCAATTGCGCCGCAACTCAAAAACATTGGATGATGACTTCAACAATTTGATGCGGATACTGACGAACTGATCGCGCATTCTGGAATGTACCGGACTCGCCACCCGCCAGAGCATACCCAGAGCATGATTTAGAAACGAACACAGGGAAAACACATTATGCAATTCAAGATCGCGCGGGATGCGCTGCTCAAGCCAATGCAGCTCGTGAGCGGAGTGGTTGAAAGGCGCAGCACCTTGCCGGTGTTATCCAATCTCCTGCTCGATATCCAGGGCAATCGACTTTCGCTTACGAGCAGCAACCAGGAACTTGAACTGTCGGCGGAAGTGGAAGTGTCCGACGTCCAGTCCGAGGGCCGAATAACGGCTTCCGCGCGCAAGTTGTTCGATATATGCCGGTCGCTGCCCGAGGACTCGGAGATCCAGTTTTCCATTTCGGGCGCCCAGTTGCGCGTCAGCTCCGGCCGCAGCAATTTTTCACTGGCGACTTTGCCGGCGGAGGACTTCCCGAAGTCGGAAAACGAAGTCGACACGATTGCGCTCACCTTGACCCAGGAGCAACTTTCCGAGTTGCTGGCGAGCACGAGTTTTGCGATGGCCCAAAAGGATTTCCGGCCTTATCTCAATGGCATGCTGATAGAAGTCGACTCGGGAAGCCTGCGTGCGGTGGCGACGGATGGGCACCGGCTCGCCTTGCATACGGTGCAGGTGGAAAACAATGCAACCGAAAAACAGCGGCTGATACTGCCAAGGCGGAGCGCGATAGAGTTGGCTCGTCTGCTGCAGGATCCCGAGGAACTCGTAACGATTACCGGGGGGGCAAGCCATATCCGTGCGCAAATGAGTAGCTGCACCCTGGTTTCGAAGCTCGTCAACAGCCGATATGCCGATTATGAAAGAGTGATTCCGCGGGACGGATCGAAATCGCTCGTCGGCAATCGGGAAGCCCTGCGCCAGGCCTGTCAGCGCGCCGCGATCCTTTTCAGCGAAAAGTACCAGATCGCAAGTTTCAATCTCGGATCCGGAGAGTTCAAGGTTGTGGCCAGGAACCCGGATCAGGAAGTTTCGGAAGAGTCGGTTTCAGTCGATTACGAGGGGGACCCGATCGAAATCGGGTTCAATGTCAGCTATCTGATCGATGTATTTACCGCCATCACGACCGACAAGGTGCGCATGGAGTTGTCGGATGCAAATAGCGCGGTATTGCTGGAACCCGTTGAAAACTATGGCGCCTCTTTCGTCGTCAGCCCATCTCGGTTGTAATGATTCCATTTAGTGGGTTCGTGGCTTCGATCCGTCGCTGCCTGGTGGCGGGGGGTGCGGCGGACGCCGTAAATACATCCATGTAGGCTTCGGCCTCGACATCCATGTCGAGGACGCCCGCCGCACCCCCCGCCACCAGGCAGCGACTGACATAGTGCAAATGATTGAAGCCGCCAACTCCGAAGGGATACGAATCGCCAGAATGAGAATTTTCGGAATCTGATGGGCGGGCTGGCAAGGCTGGAAATTACGTCGTTTCGGAATATTGAGCGTTGCGCGCTTTTTCCTCACCCTGAATTGAATGTGCTTGCCGGCCCCAATGCGTCCGGTAAGACCAGTTTTCTTGAAGCTATTCATTATCTCGCCCTCGGCAGATCGTTCAGAACGAGCAGCGTCAAGCCCCTGATCAGGATCGGCGATGACGAGACAGTCCTGTTCACGGAATTGTCGGGCGGGACGAAAATCGGATTGCACAGAACCCGGAAAGGAGATCAGCAACTCAAGTCCAATGGTTTGGTGCAGCGGAGCTGGGAGGGTGTGGCGCGGGAGATACCGATTCAACTACTTGATGCTACGTCATTTTCGCTGTTGAACGAGGGGCCCAGGCTGAGGCGCAGATTTCTTGATTGGGGCGTGTTCCACGTGGAACAGCAGTTCCTCCCGGCCTGGCGGCGAACCAGAAAATCAATCATGCACAGAAACGCCTTGCTGAAGCGGGCGGGCAGAATGGATGAAGAACAATTGGCTGCCTGGGAGGAAGAGCTCGTTTCCGGCGCCATGGAGATCACCGGGTCGAGAGAAAGATACTTCCATCGGTTGCAGGAGGCATTTTCCAGGGCTCTCTCCACGCTCAGCGAAGAACTGGGCGATTCGATCAGCCTTCATTTCAATGCCGGCTGGAACCGGGAACATGAACTGGGGCGGCTGCTTTACGAAAATCGGGTGACGGACAGGAACTATGGCGTGACGAGGTATGGCCCGCACCGCGCCGACATCCTGGTGAAGGCCGGGAATGACAGGGCGATCGATGTCTCATCGAGGGGCCAGCAAAAGCTGATTGTTTCCGCGCTGAAGATCGCACAAGGCAAGTTATTTTTTGAGACACGCGAACAACGGCCGATTTATCTGGTAGACGATCTTGCCGCGGAGCTGGACGAGAAAAACAGAGAGAAGGTTTTTCATCTGCTGTGTTCGCTTGGCGCCCAATTGTTTATCACTTGCGTAGCCGTGGATGCATTGGAGTCTTCCCTTCCGGACACCGGCTCACGAAGCCTGTTCCACGTGGAACATGGTACAATAACGGCTTGATTTTCTTGGAAGTACTGCGTTTTCGCGCCCACTTGCAAAGACGCCCGTCCGAACGTGGAGAAACGAATGGAAAATGCTCCGGCCAATGACTACAACTCTGAAAGCATCAAGGTCCTGAAGGGCCTCGACGCGGTCAGAAAAAGGCCCGGAATGTATATCGGCGACACCGATGACGGAACCGGTTTGCACCATATGGTTTTCGAATTGGTGGATAACTCCATCGATGAAGCGCTTGCCGGTTATTGCTCCGAGATCAAGGTCACGATCCATATCGGCGAATCGGTAACCGTCACCGATAACGGGCGAGGAATTCCGACCGAAATGCACAAGGAAGGGGTTTCCGCGGCCGAAGTCATCATGACGGTCCTCCACGCCGGCGGAAAGTTCGATGACAACAGCTATAAAGTCTCCGGCGGCCTGCATGGCGTAGGCGTATCCGTCGTCAATGCGCTTTCAAGGGAATTGAAATTGACCATCCGGCGGGACGGCAAGGTCTGGGAACAGTATTACCAGCACGGTGTGCCCCAGGCGCCGCTTTCCGTGGTTGGAGATACCGCGGCAACCGGAACCGAGTGCCATTTCGAGCCTTCGGAAGACACCTTCAACAACATCGAATTCCAATACGACATTCTTGCCGGGAAGTTGCGCGAACTGGCGTTTCTCAATGCCGGCGTCGCCATCACCTTGCAGGACGAACGTACCGGCAAGCAGGAGACCTTCCGATACAAGGGCGGCCTGCGCGCATTTGTCGACTATCTCAACAAGAACAAGACGACCGTCAACAAGATGGTCTATTTCAATGCCCGGGAAGTGGAAGAAGGCATTTCCGTGGAAGTCGCGATGCAATGGAACGATTCCTACCAGGAGGTGATCTTTCCATACACCAACAACATTCACCAGCGCGACGGCGGGACTCATCTCGCGGGATTTCGCTCCGCGCTGACGCGCGTACTCAAGAATTATATTGATGCGGAACTTAACGGCGCGAAAAGCAAGGACGTTTCGGTTTCCGGCGACGATGTGAGAGAAGGCCTGACCGCGGTGGTTTCGGTCAAGGTTCCGGATCCGAAATTTTCCTCCCAGACCAAGGACAAGCTCGTTTCTTCCGAGGTTAAGGGCGTAGTCGAACAGCAAATGGCTTCACATCTGACCGATTACCTCATGGAAAATCCAAAGGACGCAAAATTGATCGCCGGCAAGATGGTCGAAGCGGCGAAGGCGCGCGAAGCCGCACGCAAGGCCCGGGAAATGACGCGCCGCAAAGGCGCGCTCGATGTTGCGGGCCTGCCGGGCAAGTTGGCAGATTGCCAGGAAAAGGACCCGGCCTTGTCGGAGATTTACCTGGTCGAGGGCGACTCGGCGGGCGGATCCGCCAAACAGGCGAGGAATCGCCACAACCAGGCCGTGTTGCCGCTGAAGGGAAAGATTCTCAACGTGGAAAAAGCGCGGTTCGACAAAATGCTCAGCTCGAACGAGATCGGAACCTTGATCAAGGCGCTCGGTTGCGGCATCGGCAAGGACGAGTTTTCGCCGGAAGCGCTGCGCTACCACCGAATCATCATCATGACCGATGCCGATGTCGACGGCTCACATATCCGCACCTTGCTGCTTACCTTCTTCTTCCGGCATATGCGCGAACTAATCGAAAACGGTCATCTGTACATCGCCCAGCCACCCTTGTACAAGCTCAAGAAAGGCAAGCAGGAACAATACCTCAAGGACGATCGCGAACTCGAAGACTACGAGACTTCGATAGCGCTCAAGGACGCGAGTCTGCACGTAAACGCAGATGCGCCTGGCATCGGCGGCGAGGCGCTCGAATCCCTCGTGAACCGCTACCGGGAGGTCTATGCCATCATCGATCGGCTGAGCCGGTTGTATCCGAAAGAGGTGCTGGAAGCCCTGGTGCAGACCCCTGCGCTGCCGGAGAAAAATCTTCGGTCCAGGGAAGAAGTTGAATCCTGGGCCGGAAAAGTGATCGCCAACCTGTACGAACGCAATCCGCAATACCGGATCGACTACGGCTACACGGTCGAAGAAGACGCCGAACGGCATATTTTCCTGCCGGTGATCCTGCTCAAGCGCCACGGCCTGCACAAGTCCTTCCCCTTCAGCGCCGACTTTTTCCATTCCGGCGAATACAAGATGATGTCTTCGCTGGGCGTGACGCTTGACGGGCTGATCGAACCCGGGGCCTTCATTGAGCGTGGAAACCGGAAACAGAAAGTGGGCAGTTTCACGGAAGCTCTCAACTGGCTCACCGCCGAGGCGATGAAAGGCAACTATCTGCAACGATACAAGGGTCTCGGGGAAATGAATCCGGACCAGCTATGGGAATCCACCATGAACCCGGAGACCCGGCGCATGTTGCTGGTGACCGTCAAGGATGCGATCGGCGCGGACCAGTTGTTCAACACCTTGATGGGGGACCAGGTCGATCCGCGCCGGCAGTTCATCGAGACAAACGCGCTGCGAGCCGAGAATATCGATATCTGAACGCGGCCTCAGTCGACCTGCCAGCTTGATAGCAGCACATTCGCCGCATGGCGCAGGTCGTCGAACACGTCGACCTCAATCAAGTCGTTGTTTTCCAGAAGATTTTCAGTTTCTGATCCGTTGCCGGTCCGCACCAGCACCGGCCGGCAGCCATGCGTGCGGGCCGCCTGCAGATCCCTGAGGCTGTCGCCGATAAACCAGCAATCGCGCAAACTGCAAGCAAATCTGGCTTCGATCTGCTTGAGAAGCCCCGTAGCCGGTTTTCGGCACGAACACCCGTCTTCCGGCCCATGGGGGCAATAGAAGATTCCGTCCACGGCGCCGCCATGGCTTTCGACGAGTTCGCGAAACTTTTCATGAATGGATTCAAGCGCCGCAAGGTCGAGCAACCCGCGCGCCAGACCCGATTGGTTGGTGGCCAGAGTGACAAGGAAGCCGGCCCGGCTCAAGTCCGCGATGGCTTCGATGCTGCCTGGAAGTGGCTGTAATTCCGCCGGTGACTTGATGAACTCGTCGGAATCCCGGTTGACTACGCCGTCCCGGTCAAGCACGACCACTTTGGCGGTTTTCCCGTTCAAAGCAGCGAAATGTCCGCGACCTGGAGAAAGAGATCGCGCAAATCGCGCAACATCCGGAGGCGATTGGCGCGCAGGGAAGGGTCGTCGACCATCACCATGACCTCGTCGAAGAACTTGTCGACATCGTCCCGCAGGCCCGCCAGCCGCGTTAATCCTTCCCGGTAGTCTCCGGCCTCGAACAAGGGCGCCACCGCCTCGCTTTGCTCCTCGAGACGCAAGAGCAATTGCTTCTCGGCGGCCTCTGACAGCAATTCGGCGGCAACCGCGTCCTTCCCCGCCGCATCGGAACTTTTGTCGAGCAGGTTGGAAACCCTTTTGTTGGCCGCGGCCAGCGCGGCGGCTTCCGGCCGCCCCGCAAAATCGGCAACCGCTTCGACGCGGCGATGAAAGTCCAACGGGCTTGCCGGATTCAATGCCCGCACGCAAAGATAGATTTTCGCGTCCGTGCCCGCATCGACGTACCAGGCGCGCAAGCGATCGAAGATAAAATCGTAAAGTTGCTGCCGGCAGCCGGGCTTCGGCTCAATCTCCGCGTAGGCGTCAACTGCCGCATCGATCACGGCAACCAGATCGAGTTCCAGCCCGCCTTCGATAAGAATTCGCAAGACGCCGAGCGCGGCTCGGCGCAAGGCAAAGGGGTCGCGTGAACCGGTCGGCGGCTGGCCGATGGCGAAGAGCCCCGCCAGGGTATCGAGTTTCTCCGCCAGGGCGACTACCCTGCCCGCATCGGACTCCGGCAGCCGGTCCCCGGTGTGCCGCGGCAGGTATTGCTCGAAAATGGCTGCCGCGACGGATTCCGGTTCGCCGTCGTTGCGGGCGTAATACGATCCCATGATCCCTTGCAGTTCGGCGAATTCGCCAACCATATCGCTGACCAGGTCGCATTTCCCCAACATGGCCGCACGCTCGCAGGCATCCGGTTCGACACTCAAACTTTCAGCAATATGACGCGAAAGTGCTGCAACTCGTCGCGATTTTGCCGCGATCGTGCCAAGTTTTTCCTGAAACACCGCTTTTTCGAGTTCCGGCAGCCGTGATTCGAGACTGCGCGATTTGTCGGTTTCGAAAAAGAATCGCGCGTCCGCCAGCCGCGGCCGGATTACGCGCTCATTTCCCTTGACGACCTCTTTCGGATCAAGGCTTTCAATGTTGCTGACCGTGACGAAATTCGGCACGAGCCGCCCGCTTTCGTCTTCAAGACAAAAGCACTTCTGATGGAATTTCAGGGTAAGAATCAGAGCCTCATCGGGCAGTTGCAGAAATTCCTTGTCAAATTCTCCGGTCAGCGCGACGGGAAATTCGACGAGGCTGGTCACTTCATCGAGCAGATCCTCGTCAATCGCCACGCGGGCTTGCAGCCGGCTGGCCTGTTCCGTGACCAGATTTCGAATCGTTTCCCGGCGCCGTTCGAAACAGGCAATCACGCGGCCCGGACTTTCCAGCGCCGCTTCGTAGTCCCCCGGGCAAGACAACTCGATGGGCTTGTCGTAATGAAAACGATGCCCGAAAGTCACGTTCCCCGCGGTTTCTCCGAGAATTGAGGCAGGAACGACTTCTTCGCCGAACAACATCACCGCCCAATGCACGGGGCGTATGAATTCGATCCGTGAACTGCCCCAGCGCATGCGCCGAGGGATCGGCAAGGCGGACAGCGCGGATTCCGCCATCCCGGGCAGCAATTCGACCGTGGCCGCGCCCGGCTCCAGCTTTGTAAAATAGAGCTTCGCCGCGCCCTGGCGCTCCGAACTGCCGAGTTCTTTCACCGAAACGCCGCAAGAGCGGGCAAAACCGAGCGCCGCGGCGGTAGGCGCGCCGTCGGCGTCGTAGGCCGAGGCAAGCGCCGGGCCGAATCGTTCGATTTCGCGATCAGGCTGTTTCCTGGCGAGATCCCGCGCAAGCAGCGCAAGCCGCCGGGGTGTGGCGAAACTGCGCAGTTCGCCATGATCGAGGCCGGCCTTGGCGAAAAGGGAGCGGAATTCCGCTTCAAGCGCTTCCGACAGGCCGCGCAGGGCTTTCGGCGGCAATTCTTCAGTGCCGATTTCGAAAAGAAAGTCGCGAGCCGCGGTCTCGTTGGCCTCAGGCGTATTCACGTCGCGCCTCTTCCGGAGCCAATGGGAAGCCGAGCTTGCGCCTGCTTTCCAGGTAGGCTTCCGCGACCGACCGGGCCAGGGCGCGAACGCGCAGGATGAATCTTTGCCGCTCGGTTACCGAGATCGCCTTGCGGGCATCCAGCAGGTTGAAATAATGGGAGGCCTTGAGTACCTGCTCGTAAGCGGGCAATGCCAGGTTCCGTTCGAGCAGTTCCCTGCATTGGCTTTCGCAATCGTCGAAGTAGCCGAACAGTTTCCCGGTATCGGCGACTTCGAAATTGTAGGCGGACATCTCGATCTCGTTTTGCAGGAAGACGTCGCCGTAAGTCACCACGCCGTCGGGCCCGTCGCACCAGACTATGTCATAGACGCTGTCCACTTCCTGCAGGTACATGGCGATTCGCTCTATGCCGTAAGTGATCTCTCCGCTGACGGGATAACATTCGAGTCCGCCGACTTGCTGAAAGTAGGTGAACTGGGTGATCTCCATGCCGTCGAGCCAGACTTCCCAGCCGAGTCCCCAGGCGCCAAGGGTCGGCGACTCCCAGTTGTCTTCGACGAAACGCACATCGTGTACAGCCGGATCGATGCCGAGGGAGGCGAGGGATTTGAGATAAAGTTGCTGAATATCCTTTGGCGAAGGTTTCAGGATTACCTGGTACTGGTAATAATGCTGCAGCCGATTGGGGTTTTCGCCATAGCGGCCGTCGCCGGGTCGCCGGCTGGGTTGAACGTAGGCGCAATTCCAGCTCTCGGGGCCGATGGCGCGCAGAAAGGTGGCGGGGTGGAATGTACCGGCGCCCACTTCCATGTCCAGGGGCTGCAAAATGACGCAGCCTTCGCCGGACCAGAACTGCTGCAAGGCGAGGATCAGTCCCTGGAAGGTTTTCAGGTCGGCGGAGGGGCTCACGGTAGAATCGGGGCAGCTACAAGAAAGGGCGCGATTATCCTAGAATTTCGGTGCTTTATCCATATTGGGGCTCTGGGGGGTGGAGGCTTCGGGGGTAGTGGCTTCGATCCGTCGCCGCCGGGGGGGGGGGGGGTTTTGGGGCCCCGGTAAAAAAGGCCCGTACCCGTAGGCCCCCCCCAACCAGTGCGGGGCGCCCCCAAAACCCCACGCC